>NZ_CP054839.1:2442636-2747965 GCF_018141105.1 Saccharopolyspora erythraea
CTGGGCCGCCAGCAAAAAGCCCGGGCGGTGCGGCGCCGCGGCGCTCGCCGCGCCCGGCGCCGCACCGCTGACCTCAGCGCGCGAACGAGATCTGCAGCGTCGGCTGGGTCGAGTCGGCGAAGAAGTCGTTGCCCTTGTCGTCGACCACGACGAACGCCGGAAAGTCCTCGACCTCGATGCGCCACACCGCTTCCATCCCCAGCTCGGGGTACTCCAGCACGTCGACCTTGCGGATGCAGTCCTGGGCCAGCCGCGCGGCCGGACCGCCGATGGAACCCAGGTAGAAACCGCCGTGCTCGTGGCAGGACGCCGCGACCTTGCGCGACCGGTTGCCCTTGGCCAGCATCACCAGTGAGCCGCCCGCGGCCTGGAACTGCTCGACGTAGGCGTCCATCCGCCCGGCCGTGGTGGGACCGAACGAGCCCGACGCGTAGCCGTCGGGGGTCTTGGCCGGTCCCGCGTAGTACACCGGGTGGTCGCGCAGGTACTGCGGCATCGGCTCGCCCGCGTCCAGCCGCTCGGCGATCTTGGCGTGCGCGATGTCGCGGGCCACCACCAGCGGACCGGTCAGCGACACCCGGGTCTTGACCGGCAGCTTCGACAGCTCCGCGCGGATCTCGTCCATCGGCCGGTTGAGGTCGATGCGCACCACCTCGTCGGAGAGCTGCTCGTCGACGACCTCCGGCAGGTAGCGGGCGGGGTCGCGCTCGAGCTGCTCGAGGAACACGCCCTCCGGGGTGATCTTGGCCTTGGCCTGGCGGTCCGCCGAGCACGACACCGCGACGCCGACCGGGCACGAGGCGCCGTGCCGGGGCAGGCGGATCACGCGGACGTCGTGGCAGAAGTACTTGCCGCCGAACTGGGCGCCGATGCCGAACTGGCGCGTCATGTCCAGGACCTGCGCCTCCAGCTCGACGTCGCGCATCGCGTGCCCGGACGGTGAGCCCTCCAGCGGCAGCTCGTCGAGGTAGCGGGCGGAGGCCAGCTTGGCGACCTTGAGGTTGTACTCGGCCGACATGCCGCCGACGACGATGGCCAGGTGGTACGGCGGGCAGGCGGCCGTGCCCAGCGAACGCAGCTTCTCCTCCAGGAACCGGGCGAGCCGGTTGGGGTTCAGCAGCGCCTTGGTCTCCTGGTAGAGGAACGTCTTGTTCGCGCTGCCGCCGCCCTTGGCCATGAACAGGAAGTCGTACTTCGGGTCCGTCCCGGCCTTGGTGTAGAGCTCGATCTGGGCGGGCAGGTTCGTGGCGGTGTTGCGCTCCTCCCAGAAGTTCAGCGGCGCCATCTGCGAGTAGCGCAGGTTCAGCTCCTGGTAGGCGTCGTAGATGCCGCGCGACAGCAGCCGTTCGTCGTCGCCGCCGGTCAGCACCGTCTCGGTGCGCTTGCCGATGACGATGGCCGTGCCGGTGTCCTGGCACATCGGCAGCACGCCGCCGGCGGAGACGCAGGCGTTGCGGAGCAGGTCGGTGGCCACGAACCGGTCGTTGGCGCTGGCTTCGGGGTCTTCGACGATGGCCCGCAGCTGGGCCAGGTGCGACGGGCGGAGCAGGTGCTGGATGTCCTTGACGGCCTCGGCGGCCAGGTTCGTCAGGACGCTCGGCTCGACTTCGAGGAACCGTCGCCCGGCTGCCTCGACGACCTCGATGCCCTCGGTGGTCAGCAGCCGGTACTCGGTCTGGTCGGGACCGAGGGGCAGGACCTCGGTGTAGTCGAACGTGGTGGTCACGTCGCGGCTCCTTTGCGCGCGTTCGGGTACGCGGTGACGTTAACGCACCGGCAGGTGACCGAATCGCGAACTCGGCTCGCTTGTCAGCAAGGCCACGTTCACCCGCGCCCGGGGACGAACCGGGCATACCGTTCCCGCAACGTTGCGACCTCCGGTGCGCGAGCGCGCCGGGTCTGGTCGACCGGGGAGGCACCTGCGAGGCTGTCCGCTGGATTCCCGAGCCGAGGAGGACGCTTTGCCGACGACGGAACACGAGGCCCTCGACGGACTGGTCAACCTCCGCGACCTGGGTGGCGTCCCGGTCGAGGAGGGCGTGGCGACGGCGGCAGGCGTGGTGCTGCGCAGCGACGCGCCACACGCGGGCGACCGGACTCCCGAGATGCCGGCGCAGTGGCCACCGAAAGTCGTCGTCGACCTGCGGGACCCGTCCGAGCTGGCCGGGAAGCCGCATCCGCTCGCCGAGGTCGCGAGGGTGCACCGGGTCCCGCTGCTGGAGGAGGAGCGGGGTGGTGGCGGCGGTGCCGACGACACCCGCCACGCCCTGACCGCCCTGTACCAGCGCATGCTCGACCGGGCGGCGAAGAAGCTGGTCGAGGTGTTCCGGATCGTGCTGGAGTCCGACGGGCCGGTGCTGATCCACTGCGCCGCGGGCAAGGACCGCACCGGCGTGGCCTCGGCGATGCTGCTGAGCGCGGCCGGGGTCCGCAGGGACGCGATCGTGGCCGACTACGTGCTCACCGACCAGAACATGCCGCGGGTGTTGCAGCGGCTGAGCGTGGACCCCCAGCTGCCGCCGGGGGTCGATGAGGAAATGGTCCGCCAGCTCATCTCGGCTCCGGCGGAGGCGATCGAGAGCGTGCTCGACCGCTTCGACGAGCACGAGGGCGGGGCCGCGGGCTGGTTGCTCGCCCACGACGTCACGCAGGCCGAGGTGGACCGCTGGCGCGAGCGGTTCCTGGCCGCTGACGGCTGAGTGCCTGTCTTGGCTCTGACGACGCCCGTGACGCGCCGGCTGCCCGTAGGGCTGGAACCCCAGACGCGGCAGAGTCTGGGGTAAGCCGCGCGTACTCACCGCGACGTGGCAGGCCGCGGACCCGGCGCGCGCGTCATAGGCGAGGACTGATCGTCCGGAACCGCGGAATCGTGTCGAGATAGGTCGAGAGGCCGGACCCGTCGTGTCTTTCCGAGTCCGACCTCCCGGGGTGAGCGGCCGCCGAGCGCGCGCTCGGCGGCCGCGAAGAACCGCGAATCGCCGGTAGTGGGTGAGCACCGATCATCTCGTGACGCAAATCACAGATCAATGCTGCCGTTCGGGTGCTTGTCACGGGGGTGGTCCTGTGGAGGCCGCCCCCGGTGCGGCCGGGCTCGCGCAGCCCGGCCGGTCAGCTCGCGTAGGCGCGGAGCTTGTCGGCCCGGTCCCCCTGGCGGAGCTTGGACATGACCTCGCGCTCGATCTGGCGGACGCGCTCGCGGGAGAGCCCGAACGCCTTGCCGATCTGGTCCAGCGTCCTGGGCTGGCCGTCGTCGAGCCCGTAGCGCATCCGGATGACCGCCTGCTCGCGCTCCTCCAGGGTCGCCAGCACCCGGCGCAGGTCGTCCTGCAGGAAGCCCGAGATCACCGCGTTCTCGGCGTCGGCGGACTCGGCGTCCTCGATGAAGTCGCCGAGCGGCGCGTCCTCCTCGGCCCCGACCGGCATGTCCAGGCTCACCGGGTCGCGGGAGTGGTCGAGCAGGTCGGCGACCTTCTCGACGGTCAGCCCGGCCTCGTTGGCCAGCTCCTCGTCGGTGGCCTCGCGGCCGAGCTTCTGGTGCAGGTCGCGCTTGATGCGGGCGATCTTGTTCACCTGCTCGACCAGGTGGACCGGCAGCCGGATGGTACGGCTCTGGTCGGCCATGCCGCGGGTGATGGCCTGGCGGATCCACCACGTCGCGTACGTGGAGAACTTGAAGCCCTTGGTGTAGTCGAACTTCTCCACGGCCCGGATCAGGCCGAGGTTGCCCTCCTGGATCAGGTCCAGCAGCGGCATGCCGCGGCCGGTGTAGCGCTTGGCGAGGCTGACCACGAGCCGGAGGTTGGCCTCCATCAGGTGGTTCTTGGCCAGCACGCCGTCCCGGACGACCGCCCTGAGGTCGCTGCGCCGCTCGGGGGAGAGCTTCCCGCTCGTCTCCAGCACGTGGTTGGCGAAGACGCCGGCCTCGATCCGCTTGGCGAGGTCGACCTCCTCCTGCGCGGTGAGCAGCGCGGTGCGGCCGATGCCGTTGAGGTAGACCCGCACCAGGTCGGCCGAGGGGCCTTGGGTGTCGAGGTCCGCCTCGAAGGCGGCAGCGTCCGAGGTGATGGTCTGCGGGACGGTCATTGAGCTCCCTCCCTGGCGGGCTGGCTTGGCGCGAATCACACCGACGCACCGTCACGTGGTGTGGAAGGCGCGTACGCTCGGTATCGGGAACCGAGAGCCGCGCCGACGTCTGGGTTGCGGTTCGTGGCTGGCTGTCTGGTCGGGCGGACGGTCATCGGCACCGACGTCGTCGGTGTCCTGCCGGACTTCGGGGGCTGCCGAGGCCCGGCTGTCGAAGCTTGGTTACCTGGAAAACGAAGGCGGTGCCGAATTCGTTCCCGGACTTCTCAACCTGAGGACGTCATGGCCGTCACATCCGTTGCTCCGCCAATCCTGAGGATTTGCTGAGAGCCGTTTCTTCAGACGTCAACCAAAAGGGTGAATGGGCCGTCGTTGACGCTCTCCACCGACATCATCGCCGCGAACTTGCCCGTCTCCACGTGCGCGCCGCGTTCCCGCAGGGCCGTCACCACCGCCTCGACCAGCGGTTCGGCGTGCTCCGGCCGGGCGGCCTCGGTCCAGGACGGGCGGCGGCCCTTCCTGGTCGAGCCGTAGAGGGTGAACTGGCTCACGACGAGCAACGGCGCCCCGGTCTCGGCACACGACCGCTCGTCGCGCAGCGCACGAATCTCGTGCAGTTTGCGAGCCATTTTCACGGCGTGTTCCGCGCCATCCGAATGTGTCACGCCCAATAGGACGAGCAACCCCGGTTCGTCGATGCGGCCGACATCGACACCGTCGACGCTTACCGAGGCGCGAGTGACCCGTGTGACCACTGCCCTCATTCGGCGCTCTCCGCCCATTCGGCCGGGACGACCATTCCGTGGCGCACGAGTTCGCGCAGCATCGGCACCGCTGCGCGGGTCAGCTCCTCGACGTCCTCGCCGCAGCCCACGGCGAGCAGCTCGACGAGGTCGCCGACCGGCATCGCGCCGCGGCAGCCCGCCAGCAGCCGCACGCCCAGGTCGTCGATCTCGTGCTGCCAGCCGGGCCCGTCGGTCCGGTGCAGCCGGTGCACGACGGCCTGCCAGCCCTCGTCGGAGGGGGCCGAGACCTCCTCCAGGACCGTGCTCGGCGCCGTCGTGAGCCGCGAGGCCAGCAGGTCCTGAGGGGAGCCGTGCGCGCGCAGCCAGTCCACGCGGCGCAGCCACTGGTCGGTCTCGGGACCCAGCGGGTCGTCGTAGGCGTGGCGCAGGTCTTCGCAGACCACCTCGCCGCGCGCGGCGTCGGTGCGGCGCAGTGTCACGAAGCCGAAGCCGACGCCCTCCACCTCGTTGGCCTCGAACCAGTCGAGCCACTCGCCCGCCTTCTGCCGGCCGGCCTGCGAGCGGGCGTCGTAGCCGGCGTCGCGCAACCAGGTGCCGACGTAGAGCGCGGGGTCGGCCACGTCGCGCTGGACGAACCAGGCGTCCACGCCGCCCGGTGGCAGCCACCGGGAGACGCGCTCCTGCCAGTCCTCACCGCGGCGGTGCACCCACGACGCGAGCAGCTGGCCGGTGCCGCCCTCGTTGAGCAGCGACGGCAGCTGGCGCACGACCAGGGCGCTGGCGTCGTCGCCGGCCAGCCCGGAGTCGCGGTAGGTGAAGTCGGTCCTGGCCGGGCCGACCACGAACGGCGGGTTGCACACGACCTGGTCGAAGCGCCTGCCGCGCACCGGTTCGAACCACTCGCCCTCGGCGAGCTCGACGTCGATCCGGTTCAGGCGGAAGGTCGCGTCGGCCAGCGCCAGCGCGCGCTTGGAGACGTCGGTCGCGGTGACGTGCTCGGCGTGGGTGCTGGCGTGCAGCGCCTGCACGCCGCAGCCGGTGCCCAGGTCGAGCACCGAGCCGACCGGGCGGCGGGAGGTCGCGCGCACCAGGCTCAGCGAGGCGTGCCCGACACCCAGCACGTGGTCGGGGCTCACGGGCCGGCCGTCGCCGCGCAGGTCGGCGTCCAGGTCCGACACCACCCACCACGAGTCGTCGCCGCTGCCGTGCGGCCGGACGTCGAGTCCGGCGCGGATCTCGTCGCCGTCGGCGCGCAGCAGCCCTGCCGCGCGCGCCTGGTCCAGCGGCAGCCCTCCGAGCGCCGCCTTGACCACCGCGACGGGCTCGGCGGTGCCCAGCAGGAACAGCCGGACGAAGGTGCCCAGCGGCCCGGCGTCGGCGCTGGCGCGCAGCGCCGGGACCGGCTCGCCGCGGCCGAGCGCGGCGTGCGCCTCGGAGCCGAGCAGGTCGACCACGCCGTCGGCGTCGTAGCGCGCGGAGAGGAAGGCGTCGCGGAGTCGTTCGATGAGGTCATCGGATAGATCGGGAATCACGCCATCGATCCTCACATGCACGGCGGACGTGCACCCGCCGCACCGGCGGCCGCGGGGACCTGGCCGGGTCCGATCCCGAACCGGAGCGCGTCGCCACATCGGAAGCGGGCCGGGTGGGGGAGCTGGCCGGCACGCTCGCGGCGGCCGACGCCAAGCTGGTGGATCTGGCGGGCGAGGCGGGCGGGCTGTTCGGCGAACCGAGGCTGAAACGCCGCCGCGCGGTCCTCGTGCCACGCTTGGCGCATGACTCGCTCGCTGTACCTGACCCAGGACGCCGAAGCCGACGCGCTGCTCGGGCGCGACCCGCTGGCGCTGCTGCTGGGGATGCTGCTGGACCAGCAGATCACGATGGAGAAGGCGTTCACCGGTCCCAAGACGCTGGCCGAGCGGCTCGGCGGCCTCGACGTGAACCGCATCGCCACGATGGACCAGGAGGAGTTCCTGGCGGTGTGCGCCCAGCCGCCTGCGATCCACCGGTTCCCGGGGTCGATGGGCAAGCGCGTGCAGACCCTCTGCCAGTACCTCGTGGACACCTACGAGGGCGAGGTCGAGCGCGTCTGGCAGGAGGGCGACCCGTCGGGGCGGGAGGTGCTCAAGCGGCTCAAGGCGCTGCCCGGCTTCGGTGACCAGAAGGCCCGGATCTTCCTCGCCCTGCTCGGCAAGCAGTGGGAGGTGCGGCCCGAGGGGTGGCGGGAGGCCGCGGGCGCCTACGGGGAGGACGGCGTGCGCATGTCCATCGCCGACGTGGTCGACGAGCAGAGCCTCGAAGAGGTCCGCACCTGGAAGAAGCAGCAGAAGGCCGCCGCGAAGAAGTGACGCGCGGGGCGGCTCAGGCGGCTGCCGAGGACGGCTTCTGGTAGCGGTCCACGTACTCCTGTTCGGACAGCTCGGCGATCGCGTACATGATCTCGTCGGTGATCGAGCGCAGGACCGGCAGCGAACCGTCCATGCCGGAGTAGCGGGAGAAGTCCAGCGGGTCTCCGAAACGCACCGTGACCGGCCGGACGCGGGGGATGCGGGTGCCGATCGGCTGGAGCTTGTCGGTCCCGGTCAGCGCGACCGGGACCACCGGCGCGCCGGTGCTCAGCGCCAGCCGCGCCACCCCGGTCCGGCCGCGGTAGAGCCGCCCGTCGGGCGAGCGGGTGCCCTCCGGGTGGATGCCGAACGCGCCGCCGTCGTTGAGCACCCGCTCGGCGGCCTCCAGCGCCTCCTTGGCCGCCCGGCCCTTGCCCCGGTCCACCGGGATCGCCCCGAGCGAGGTGAACATCCAGCGCGACAGGCCGCCCTTGAGCCCGGTGCCCCGGAAGTACTCGGCCTTGGCCAGGAACGCCACCGGGCGCGGCAGCACCAGCGGCACGATGAAGCTGTCGGCGACGGCGAGGTGGTTGGGGGCGAGGATGACCGGTCCGGTCATCGGGACCTTGTCGGCGTCGATGACGGCCGGGCGGTACACAGCCCGCGCCAGTGAGCCCACGACCCGTTTGGTCACCGCGTACAACATGTCGCCTCCCGCTTCGTTCCCCGATCAAATCTAACCCCGTGGCATATCGCGTCGGTTGGCCACCGGTTACAGCCGTGTTCGGTCGGTATCCGGGCTGTCAGGCTCGGGCGCGGAGTGGGACGATGGACGGCAGGAGGTGGTGTCGTGAGTGGTTCGCAGCATGGCGACGACACCCCGGTGCTGATCACCGAGGCGCAGCCGTCCTACGACGACCAGCAGGCCGTGCGCAGGCGCAAGTACGCGATCATGATGGCGTGCCGGATCCCCTGCCTGGTGTTCGCGGCGCTGATCTACCAGGCCTGGCAGCTCTGGTGGCTCGCGCTGATCGTGCTGGCGATCTCGATCCCGCTGCCGTGGATGGCCGTGCTGATCGCCAACGACCGGCCGCCGCGCAAGCAGGAGCACGTCAGCCGTTACCGCCATTCCTCGCGTTCCATCGAGGCTCGCGAGCACCAGGTGATCGAGGGCCCCTGACCAGCGGACCGGCGGACCCCGGGCGTCACCCGGACCCGCCGGTTCACCTTGCGAGCACCCGCACGCCGCGGGTGCGGCATCATGGAGCCATGAGCACGATGACGCTTCCGGAGACCGACACCCGGCCCGAGACCACTGACCAGACCAGTGACGACCGGCCGGAGATGTTCCACTACGTGCAGAAGAACAAGATCGCCGAGAGCGCGGTCATGGGCACTCACGTGGTGGCCCTGTGCGGTGAGGTGTTCCCGGTCACCAAGTCCGCCAAGCCCGGGTCGCCCGTGTGCCCGGACTGCAAGAAGATCTACGAGTCGCTCCCGCCCGGCGGCGACAGCTGACAGCGCGCCCGGCGCCGGCACGCGCGGTGGTGTCAGCCACCGCGCTGTTCTGCTCTCCTGACCTTCTCGGCGTCGGCCGCCCGGGCCTGCTCGGTGTGCTCCGGGTCGGCTGAATCGTCCTCTCGTGCTAGCTCGCGCCCCGATTCGCGTGCTTCGGTGCCCTCGGTCGCGGGGGCGGTCCCGTTCCTCGGCAGATGCAGGGTGGGCGGGACGCCGGGCTCCTCGTCACCGGTGTGCTCGGCGTTGCCGTTGCGCCACGCCTGGTAGCCCTCCTCGGTGTGCATCCGCTGGGCCATGCGCCGCATCTCGAGGCGGCGCCACCGGCGGCGCTCCTTGCGCGTCATCTTCGCGGGCCACATCTCCTCGATGGCGTTGTTGAACTGCGCCCCGATGATGATGGCCATCCCGATGAAGAACGCGAACAGCAGGAACGCGATGGGCGTCGCCAGCGCGCCGTAGGTGTAGCCGGTGCCGGTGACCCACGCGATGTAGAGCCGCATGCCGATGCTGGAGCACAGGAACACCAGCATCGCCAGCAGCGCGCCCGGCAGCCCGCGGTGCCACGGCAGCTTCCTGGGCAGCGACACCTTGTACAGCGTGGCCAGAGCCAGCACCAGCAGCACGCCGGTGGCGGGGTAGTAGAACACCCGGATGAGCCAGGCGACGTCGTCCTGGAACTCCTGGGGGACCACCCGCACCAGCCAGTCCGGCCCCAGCGCGATGACCGGCAGCCCGATGACCGCCAGCACCAGGCTCACGAGGTAGAGCAGCAGAGCGAAGGTCCGCTGCCACACGCTGTGGCGGACCATGTACTGGTTGTAGGCGAGGGTGATCGAGTCCACGAGGGACGCCAGCGCCGACGAACCCGCCCACAGTGACAGCAGGAAACCGACCGAGACGATCTCGGTCCGTCCCTTGGTGAGGATGTCGCCGACCGTCGGCGCGATGATCTGGTCGACCACGTTGCTGCTGAAGACGGTGCGGCTGAAGCCCAGGATGTTGGCGTGCACCGCGTCGATGACCGCGGGCCCGAACCAGTCGGCGATGAACCCGATGCTGCCCAGCAGACCCAGCAGCAGCGGCGGCATCGACAGCGTCTGCCAGAACGCGGCCGCCGCCGACTCCGAGAAGATGTTGTCCCACCACGCCTTGGTCACCGTGCGCCACACCAGACGCAGCGGCCCCCGCTTCACCGGACGGTCGGGTGGCGTCTGCGGCCGGTAGTGGTTGTTCGGACTGGCAGCCATGGCGCCTACAAGGATGCTTCATACCGGTCTGTAGCGGGCGGCGACCCGTGCAAATCGAGATGTCATCCCGATCTCAGCACGGCCCGCCACTGGTCGGGCCGCCCGCCCGGGCGGTGGCGGCGAGGTAGGCTGCACGGCGGCTCCCGAGCGCTTCACGGCCGGGAGCCTTCGACGTGGGCCGCGCGCATGGGGGCGTGAACTGCAGGTCCGGAAATCGCGGGAAGGAGCGGCGAGCAGGCGTGTCGGAGGCGCAAGTCGACTATTCCGTCCGATCCGTACTCAGTGACCCATCGCAGGCGCCTTCCCGCCCGCTGCGGGCGTGGCAGCGCCGGGCGCTGACCAAGTACCTGGCAGGCAGGCCGCAGGACTTCCTGGCCGTCGCCACGCCCGGCGCGGGCAAGACGACCTTCGGGCTGCGCGTCGCCTCCGAACTGCTGGCCGACCGGACGGTGGACTCGGTCACGGTCGTGGCACCCACCGAGCACCTCAAGCACCAGTGGGCGCTGGCGGCCGGCGGCGCGGGCATCGCGCTGGACTCCAACTTCCGCAACGGCGACGGCGTGACCTCCAGCGACTACCAGGGCGTCGTGCTGACCTACGCGCAGGTCGCCGCGCACCCGACGCTGCACCGCGTGCGCACCGAGCGGCGCAAGACGCTGGTCATCCTCGACGAGGTGCACCACGCCGGGGACGCCAAGTCGTGGGGCGACGCCGTGCGCGAGGCGTTCACCCCCGCCGTGCGGCGGCTGGCGCTGACCGGTACGCCGTTCCGCAGCGACGACTCGCCGATCCCGTTCATCAACTACGAGCCCGACGCCGACGGCTCGCTGCGCAGCAGCGCCGACCACTCCTACGGCTACTCCGACGCACTGAAGGACGGCGTCGTGCGCCCGGTGGTGTTCCTGGCGTACTCGGGTGAGACGCGGTGGCGGACCAGCGCGGGCGACGAGTACAGCGCCCGCCTAGGCGAGCCGCTGACGGCCGAGCAGACCGCGCGGGCGTGGCGCACGGCGCTGGACCCGTCGGGGGAGTGGATCCCGTCGGTGCTGCAGGCCGCCGACACCCGGCTGACGCAGCTGCGCAAGGGCGGCATCCCGGACGCGGGCGGGCTGGTCATCGCCTCCGACCACGTCACGGCCAAGGCCTACGCCAAGACGCTGCACCACCTCACCGGCGTCGAACCCGTGGTGGTGCTCTCCGACGACCCGAAGGCGTCCGGGCGCATCGCGGAGTTCTCCGAGTCCGAGGACCGGTGGATGGTCGCGGTCCGGATGGTCAGCGAAGGCGTCGACGTGCCGCGCCTGGCGGTCGGCGTCTACGCCACCAGCGCCTCGACGCCGCTGTTCTTCGCCCAGGCCATCGGCCGGTTCGTGCGTGCGCGCAGACCGGGGGAGACCGCGAGCGTCTTCCTGCCCAGCGTGCCGGTGCTGCTGGAGCTGGCCAGCCAGCTCGAGGCCGAGCGCGACCACGTGCTGGGCAAGCCGCACCGCGAGAAGGACGGCTGGGACGACGAGCTGCTCGCCGAGGCCAACCGCAGCCGCGACGAGCCCGGTGAGGAGGAGAAGGCGTTCACCTCGCTTGGCGCCGACGCCGAGCTCGACCAGGTGATCTACGACGGGTCGTCCTTCGGCACCGCCGCGTTCGGCACGTCCGAGGACGAGCAGGACTACCTCGGACTGCCGGGCCTGCTCGAGCCGGACCAGGTGCGCGCCCTGTTGCGGCAGCGGCAGGAGGAGCAGCTCACCGAGGTCGCCAAGCGAGAGTCGGCCGACAAGGCGGCGAAGGCGGCCAAGGCCGAGGAGGAGGCCCAGCAGCGCAAGCCGCAGAGCGTGCAGGAGCGCATCCACGGGCTGCGCAAGGAGCTCAACACGCTGGTGTCGCTGCACCACCACCGCACCCGCAAGCCACACGGCATGATCCACAACGAGCTGCGGAGGGTGTGCGGGGGACCGCCGACCGCGATGGCCTCCGTCGAACAGCTCGAGGAGCGCATCGCGACACTGCGGTCCTGGTGAGTGACGTGCGGTGAGCCACGGCGCGACCTGCGCCGAGCGCGGCGAACGGCCCTCGCGGCGTGGCCGCCGGGCCGTTCGGCGGGAGCGGTCGTACCGGGTCAGTCCACACCGTCGACCCACGCGAGCCGGACTTCTCCGAGCACGGCGAGACGCCTGCGCGCCTGTTCGGCGGAGGTGAACCGGCCGAAGAGGTGCCCGCCGCCCGGCAGGTAAGGAGAGCCCATGTCCGCTCCCAAGCAGGCAACCGTCATCGGTCGTGGGCTGGGAGGGGAACTCCGCGAACTGCGCAAGGACCGGAAGCTGACCTGCCAGCGCGTGGCGGAGCAACTCGGCCGGCGGGTGTCCAAGATCTCCCGGATGGAGACCGGCAAGCAGGGCATCACGCCCGAGGAGTCGCGTCATGCTGGTCGTCTACGCGTCATCGGTGACGAGCGCAGGAGGTTGCTCGCGATGGCGCAGCGCTCGGCCGACCTAGTTGGTGGGAGGTGTCGGGTCCTGGAAATGGCGGCCGAGCCCAACATCTGCCCCGGCTGCGCCGCGGGGTCGTCCCCACCGCACCGCCGATGCATCGGGCGAAGGTGCTGTCTCGCGCGCTACGGCCCGCTAGCCTCTTCCGCGGACGAGTGACGATCTTGAGGTGGGGCCGTGACCGCAGACGCGTGGAACGTCGCGCTCAACATCATCGCCAGCGCCATCACGGGCTCGGTCGTGTGGCTGACGGCACGGCTGGTGGCGCGGCGCAGGCTTGGGCGCAAGCGCGAGTTCTTCGGCCTCGTCGCCGATTCCGACTACCTCGTCGTGGTGCCCCGGCACGCCTCGTCCACCCAGGATCACAGCGTGCACCGCAACGACGCCGCCGCGCTGCTGGAGCTGTCGGCGACCGTCGGGGACTGCGGCGCCAGGCCCAACGTGATCTTCCACGACCAGGCCTACGCGGGCATCGCCGACAAGGCGGAGTTCTGCATCGGCGGGCCGACCGCCAACCGGCGCACCGTCGCGCACATGCGGTCGGCGCTGCCGGGGCTCGCCCTCCTCGACTCCGACCGTTCGCAGCCCATCACCATCGCCGTGGGGGAGCACCACTACGAGTTCGAGCAGGGCAGGGTCGAGTACGTCGCCCTCGCGAAGATCGTCCGCGCCCGGCTGGACAAGCCGACGTTCCTGATCTGCGGGCAGTCCTCGACGTCCAACCGCGCGGCCGGGCGCTACCTCGCGTCGCACTACCGCGACCTGATGCGCGCCCACGGCACCCACGGGCGGTTCTGCGTCGTCCTGCGGGTTCTGGAGTCCGAGGTCTACGGTCCCAACGTGGTGGAGCTGGTCGGTGACGTCACCGATGCGGTGTTCACCCGGAATGTCCTCGTGACCGGGGCCACAGGCTCGTAGGGTCGCCGCATGGCTTACGACGTGGAGAAGATCCGTGCGCAGTACCCGGCGCTGTCGGACGGTCGCGCCTGGCTCGACGGCGCCGCGGGGACGCAGGTGCCGCAGGCGGTGATCGACGCGGTCGCCGACGCCTACCGCATCGGCGTGTCCAACCAGGGCGGACCGTACGAGTCCAGCCGCCGCGCGGGCGGCATCGTCGCCGAGGCGCGGGCGGCCGTGGCCGACCTCGTCGGCGCACCGGACCCGGCGTGCGTGGTGTTCGGACCGAGCATGACCGCGCTGACCTACCGGTTCGCCTCGGTGCTGGCGGCGGGCTGGCGTCCCGGCGACGAGGTCGTGGTGACGCGCCTGGACCACGACGCGAACTTCCGCCCGTGGGTGCAGGCCGCGCGGCGGGCCGGTGCGACCGTGCGCGTCGCCGACATCGATCCGGACACCGGGGAGCTGTCCGCGAACGACGTCATCGAGCTCATCGGCGACCGGACCCGGCTGGTCGCGGTCACCGCGGCCTCCAACCTGCTCGGCATCATGCCCGACCTGCCCAGGATCACCGAGCGCGCCGCAGAGGCCGGGGCGCTGTCCTATGTGGATGGTGTGCAGCACTGTCCGCACGCGAGGGTGCGCATCCGCGAGCTGGGTGCCGACCTCTACGCCACGAGCGCCTACAAGTGGGCCGGTCCGCACCTGGCGGCCGTCGTCGCGGCCGACCACTGGACGCTGGAGACGCTGCACCCCGACAAGCTCGCGCCGTCGCCGGACACCGTGCCCGACCGCTTCGAGCTCGGCACCAACTCGTTCGAGGCGATGGCCGGGGTCACCGCCGCGGTGCGGCACCTCGCCGAACTGGACTCCGACGCCGACGGCAGCCGGGCGGACAAGCTCGACACCTCGCGCAGGGCTGTCATCGACCACGAGGAGGGTCTGCGGCGGATGCTGTTCGAGGGTCTGGACGGGCTGGGCGGAGTGAAGCGCTACGGGCCGAAGTCGAGTGACTGCACTCCGACGGCGTTCTTCACCGTGCGGGGGACGTCTCCCTCGGTCGTGGCGGACAAGCTCGCCGCTCGCGGCGTCAACGTCTCGCACGGGCACTCATACGCCTGGGAGGCCGTCGACGCGCTCGGGCTGGGGCCTGAGGGCGGCGTCCGGGCCAGCCTGTCGCACTACAGCAACGCGGAGGACGTTCGCCGCCTGCTCGACGCGTTGGGTGAACTGACCGGCTGAGGGGCGACCTCGACAGGGCGGACAAGCCCCGCAGAAGTCCCCCGAAAAAGCTGTTCCCCCGGAGAAGCGAGGCTTCCCCGGGGGAACGCTGACTCGGGTGCTAGTGCTGCTCGTCCTGCTGGAGCTCAGCCTCCATCTCGCGGAGACCGGACTCGTAGGCGCGGGCGTGGTGCCCGCAGAACAGCAGCTCCCCGCCGGACGGCAGTACGGCGCGAAGCTTCGCAGCGGCCCCGCAGCGGTCGCAGCGGTCGGCGGCGGTCAGCTCGGGGCGGGTGAGCGTTCCAGGCATCGTGATCTCCCTCCGTCCCGGCGCCGGAGATCTACCGGCGCCCTCGATCCTGCTACGACCACCGTGGCCCACTGGCTGTCAGGTCGGTGCTCGTTGGCTCCACTCTTGCAGACGCTTCAGCGGAAGTCAGTGTTCCCGTTGGGTGTGGCGACTGTCGTCACGTCGAAGCACCCGGTTGCAGCAACGGCGATAGCGCAGAGTGGCCAACGGGTGGTGAAAGCCTTGTGACTAGGGGAAATCCGGCGGGTCAAGGTCGTCCGACGCGATCTCCGGCGCTCGCCGGATCGCACGGCGGGGTGTCTCTTGTCACATTTCGCCTGGTTCGGCGACTGGGTGTTCCGCTGTAGGCGAACAGGAAATTCCCGATCGTCGGAACGCTTCCGCTCGGTGATCACGGCAACGATTTCCATCGTCCAGAGCCGAGAATCGCACGTTTCGTGGTGGTTCGCACACGTTGGGCGCATGACTCGGCGCGGTCGCGCGACCACCCAGCCGCGCCACCGCGCCGGAAAGGACGGGAAGCGGCGCGGGTACGCCGCTTCCCGGTTCGGTTCGCGCAGGCCCCTCGGAGGTTCGGGTGACCCGCGCGACCGTCTAGCCGCGTGGAGCACCCTCCGGAGTCCTGCGCGGGAGCTGCCGCCCGAACCGGCTGCATCCGTACGACCCCCGCAGGGGGATGGGCATCCAGCCTCTGTTCATGTCCCGGCTCCTTCCTCACTCGCAGGACTCAGCTGGTACCGATAAGACGCTTCGCGGCCGCATTCGGTTCCGCTGCGCGAGCAATCGGTCACCGCTCGCGCACGAGGTTCGCCCAACCCGGTCGCTCAGCCGACGGCTCCGCCACCCACCCGCTCGGCCACTTCCGCCTGCTCCCGTCGTCTTCCGAGGCCGCCGCCCCGGTGAGGACCGCGGTCGTGTGCTCCCCGAAGTCCACCGCACCCTCGAACGAGGTGCCCCGGAAGTTCGGTCCCTCACCGCCGAACGTGACGCGGCGGAAGTCGGCCAGACCGGTGAACCGCACGTTGCGGAAGTCGGCCGACCGATCGAAGGTGGTACCCCGGAACACGGCCGCGCCGTGGAAGCGCGCGTCGGCGAAGGAAGCGGTGCGCACGCTGCACCGCGCGAACGTGAAGGACTGCAGCCGAGCCCCGGACAGGTTCAGCCGCACGTCCGGCCAGAACCGGGACGCCTCCTCCGGCCGCAGGTGCGCCGCCAGGACGCCCTGCGCGGTCCGGCGGACTTCCTCCTCCTGCGCGGCGCTCACATCGTCCTCCCGCGGCATGCGCAGGTAGGCGCAGATGAGGTCCACGATGGTCTGCCGGTGCTCGGGGTGGCCCTGGGCCAGCCTCTCCAGCGCGAGGATCCCGGCAAGCCGCACAGGGGCCTTGTCGCTGCCCATCTGGTCGGCGGCCTTGCCGTAGAGCTCGGTCACCCGGGTCTCGGCGGCGTCGTGGTCGCGCTGCCGGAGGTCGAGCTCGGTCGCCCGTTGCCGCCGTGCCGCGAGCAGCAGTCCGGCCGCGCCGCCACCGCCGACCACGATGCTGAACGCGGTGCGGATGATGTCCAGGCGCACGGAGGCGTTCGGGCCGCCCGAGCCGAGCAGCGACCAGAGCGTGATGACCGAGCCAGCGGCCAGCACGAGCAGGCCCACAGCCCAGCCGACGATGGCGCCGTTGGACAGCACCCGGTGCTCGTCCGCGGACAGGGAACGTCTCACGATCCACGATCCTGCCGCGACCGCACGTCCACCGGTCCCGCCTCTCGGGCGAAGCGGGCAGGCCCCGGACGCGAAGAAGGCGCCCGTCCCGGATCGCTCCGGGGCGGACGCCCTCCTCGCCTACGTTGTGCTCAGTCCAGGTAGTCGCGCAGCACCTGCGACCGGGACGGATGCCGCAGCTTCGACATCGTCTTGGACTCGATCTGGCGGATGCGCTCGCGGGTCACGCCGTAGACCTGGCCGATCTCGTCCAGCGTGCGCGGCTGGCCGTCGGTGAGGCCGAAGCGCAGCCGCACCACGCCCGCCTCGCGCTCCGACAGCGTGGCCAGCACCGACTGGAGCTGGTCCTGCAGCAGCGTGAACGACACCGCGTCGACCGCGACGACCGCCTCGGAGTCCTCGATGAAGTCGCCGAGCTGGCTGTCGCCCTCGTCGCCGATGGTCTGGTCCAGCGAGATGGGCTCCCGGGCGTACTGCTGGATCTCCAGCACCTTCTCCGGGGTGATGTCCATTTCCTTGGCCAGCTCCTCCGGCGTGGGCTCGCGGCCCAGGTCCTGGAGCAGCTCGCGCTGGATGCGGCCGAGCTTGTTGATGACCTCCACCATGTGCACCGGGATGCGGATGGTGCGCGCCTGGTCGGCCATGGCCCGGGTGATGGCCTGCCGGATCCACCAGGTGGCGTAGGTCGAGAACTTGTAGCCCTTGGTGTAGTCGAACTTCTCCACGGCCCGGATGAGGCCGAGGTTGCCTTCCTGGATCAGGTCCAGGAACGCCATGCCGCGGCCGGTGTAGCGCTTGGCGAGGCTGACCACGAGCCGGAGGTTGGCCTCCAGCAGGTGGTTCTTCGCCCGCTCACCGTCACGCACGATCCAGCGCAGGTCGCGCCGCATCTGCATGGCCAGCCGCTCTTCGGCCTCCTCGGCCTGGCGCAGCCGCTCCGCCGCGTAGAGGCCGGCCTCGATGCGCTTGGCCAGCTCGACCTCTTCCTCGGCGTTGAGCAGCGCCACCTTGCCGATCTGCTTGAGGTAGGCGCGGACCGAGTCCGCCGATGCGGTGAGCTCGGCGTCCTTGCGGGCCTGCCGGAGCGCCTCGGACTCCTCCTCGTCCCACACGAAGTCCGAGTCGGCCTTGCCGTCCTCGTCCTCGGGAACGGTGGGCTCCTCCGGGATCTCCACCTCGACTTCGGCCAGGTCGGCGACATCAGGAGACGTCAGATCGGTCTCGATCGGTTCGTCGATCTCCATGCTCTCGCCGTTGCCCTTGGCCGAGGCCCCCTTCGCCGGCTTGGCCGAAGAGGTCTTGGCGCCCTTCTTCGCCGCCGGCTTGGCCGCGGTCTTGCGGGCGGTCGACTTGGTGCCGGCCGGGCTCTTGGCCGCAGAACTCTTCGCCGCGGTCTTGCGCGTCGAGGTCGACTGCTGGGTCTCCTCGGCGTCGGAGGCCGCGGCGTTCGCCTGGGTCTGGTCCGACTGGGACTGGGCACCGCCAGAGTTTGCAGCGGAGCTGGAGCGTCGGGTTGCGGTTTCTGCGGCTGCCACGTACGCCCTTTCGCGACGGTCGATCAGGGCTGGCCGGAGGGCGCGAAACCTCGGCCGCCAAAGGTCGGGGACAACCCACCCTGACCGAAGTCCTCCCGTACGGCACGTGAGCTGCGCTTGCGGCTCGTCCGGCGGCCTCGGATCAGGTGGGTCGTGTTCCATTGTAACTGCGATGGACGAGTGCGGTTCCGCTGCAAGGCGGAGCCGCCCCGCCCCCGGGCACTTGAGCGGGCTGCTCCCTCAGTGCTCGATGCCGCCCGCGGCGGCCGTCGCGGCTCCGACGATGCCCGCGTCGTTCTTCAGCTCGGCGGCCACGATCGGGGTGCGGCACTCCAGCAGCGGCAGCCACTTGTGCGCCTTCCGGCTGACACCGCCACCTGCGATGATCAGATCGGGCCAGAGGAACTTCTCCAGCCCCTCCAGGTACGTGCCCACGCGCTGCGCCCACTCCGGGTAGGACAGTTCCAGGTTGTCCTTGACCGATGCGGCGGCCTGGGTCTCGGCGTCGTGGCCCGCGACCTCGATGTGGCCGAACTCGGTGTTCGGGATCAGTTTGCCGTCGACGAACATCGCGCTGCCGATGCCGGTGCCGAACGTCAGCAGCACGACCAGTCCCCGGTGACCCGCACCGGCGCCGGAGCGCATCTCGGCCAGGCCGGCCGCGTCGGCGTCGTTGAGCACGACGACCTCCTCGCGCGGCTTGCCGAGCCGCTCGGCGAACAGCGCCTGCGCGTCTGTACCGATCCAGCTCTTGTCGACGTTCGCTGCGGTGTGCGCCGTACCGCGCTTGACGACGCACGGCAGCGTCACGCCGACCGGACCCGTCCACGCGAACTTCTCGACGATCTCGGCCACCGCGTCCGCGACGGCGGCCGGGGTCGAGGGCTGCGGGGTCGGGATGCGCATGCGTTCCTCGGCCAGCACGCCGGCGTCGATGTCCACCACCGATCCCTTGATGCCGGACCCGCCGATGTCCACGCCGAAACCGCGGGCAGTTCCCATGGCTGACCCTTCCTATTCGATTCAGACGAAGGTGTGCAGACCTTAACCGTGTTGTGTTGCGATGTGTTCGTGGGATTGGCAAATGAGCTCGACGTGGAAACTCTTCGCACCGTAGCGGTGCAGGTCGCGAGCCAGGCGGCGGATCTGGCGCGCACTGTGCGTGACGATGCTGTTACTGACGGTTCGGTTGGCACCAAGAGTGCCGAGACCGACGTCGTCACAGCCGGCGACCGGGCGGCCGAGCGCCTGGTCCGGGAGCGGCTGGCCGAGCTGCGGCCGGGGGAGGGCGTCCTCGGCGAGGAGGAGGGCGGCGAAAGCGCCCTGGACGGCCTGCGCTGGGTCGTCGACCCGATCGACGGCACGGTGAACTACCTCTACGGCTTCCCGTGGTACGCGGTGTCGCTGGCGGCCCAGGTCGACGGGCGCTCGGTGGCGGGCGCGGTCGTGGAACCGGTGTCCGGCCGGGTGTGGAGCGCCGCGCTGGGACGCGGGGCCTACCTGGGCGAGCGGCGGCTGCGTGTCTCCGGCGCGGAGCGCCTCGACCTGGCGCTGGTCGGCACCGGCTTCGCCTACACCGTCGACCGGCGCAGGGAGCAGGCCGCGACGGTCGGCAAGCTGCTGGCCGAGGTCCGCGACATCCGGCGCAGCGGGTCGGCCGCGCTCGACCTGTGCGCGGTGGCGGCCGGCTGGCTGGACGGCTACTACGAGCGCGGGCTCAACCGGTGGGACTGGGCCGCGGGCGCGCTCATCGCGGCGGAGGCGGGCGCCGAGCTGCGGCTGCCCTTCCCGGGCGCCGACGACGGTCTCGGCGACGGGACGATCGTGTGCGTGACGCCCGGCATCGGCACCGCCCTCAAGGACACCCTGCGCCGCTTCGGCGGGGCATAGGCGGCCCAGCCGCTACCGGACGTCCTGCGGCTCCTACCGCTGACTGCGGACGTGGATGGGCCTGGTCACCCGCGGGTGACCAGGCCCATCCACATCCGCGATGGCCGGATCAGCAGTGCACGTCGCGCGCGGCGACGAGCAGTGCGGGATCGATCGGCGGCGGGCTGACCTCCTGCTGGGCGCCGCCCGCGCTGTCGCGCTGCGGTACCCAGTGCTCCAGCTCCTGGAGCACCTGCTTGGCCTCCGCGGTGGTCTTGATGTCGTCGAACTTCGCCCCCAGGGCGAAGTCGACGCCGGCGTCCTGGCGCTCGTCGCGCACCAGCTGCGCGCAGGGCGCGATGAGGCTGAGCGTGCGGGCCGCGTTGACCCCTGCCGCGCCGAACCGGATCTGGCCGTGGCAGTTCAGGTCGTAGTTCGGATACACCGGGTCGTTGTCCGGGTCGCCGCCCTTGGCGAAGCCGAGCCCGCTGAGCTCGTTGCTGATCAGCGACGCCTGCCTGCTCTCGCCGTTGCCGTTGAGGACCCGCACCCGGATGTCCTGCGGGGGGATCGGCGGGGTCTGGTCGAGGGAGTTGCGCGGCAGCATCTTGCCCAGCGGGGCGTACGGCTCCTCACCGGGGGCGGGCGGCGCGGTAGGCGCGCCAGGCGTGTTGCAACTGGTCGCGGTCTCGATGTCCTCGACGCCCTCGAAGATCCTGGTCCACAGCACCCCCGACAGCACCACCAGCGCGGCCAGCACCAGCAGCGCGGGCACCGGCCGCCGCCGTCGGTACCGGGGGCCGCGCCGACCCCACCTCGCGCTCACGGCAGCCACTCCTGCCACCCTCCCGTTGACGTTCGCCGGTCCCGCCGATCTTGGCATCCTGCTCGGATCAGCCTAGGCGCTGGGACTCGCGCGCGCGGTGCCGGACCGGCCGTCGTATCGCACTTGTTGCCGATCAGGGCGAATCCTCCGGACGCACCTGAAACATGCACCCCAACGCCCGTCCGGGTGGTTCCCAGGCGCCCCCACGCGGCGGCTCCGCACCTGTTCCGCCGATCTTGCCGGGTTGCCCCGCTGCCGCGAACACCACACCTACGGGTGACCCGGTGCGTGCGGCCGTGTCGTATGAGCTACCCTCTCGGCGCCTCCCGCAGTGATGAGTGAGGCGAATCGCTCGTTTCGGGGGAATCAACGCGTTGCGCCAGCGAGATCGCCGTCACTCTCCCCTGCGGGCACAAATCCGGGCCCTGGGACGTTTACCAGCGGCACACCATTGCAGTCTCCACATATCGCAGGGGTGAAACACGATGGCGACCGACTACGACGCTCCGCGCCGCAGCGAGTCCGACGAGATGGCGGAGGACTCGCTGGAGGAGCTCAAGGCGCGGCGCAACACGGAGCAATCCGGCGTCGTCGACGAGGACGAAGGGGCGATCGCGGAGAACTTCGAGCTCCCGGGCGCCGACCTTTCCGGTGAGGAGATGACCGTCAAGGTCCTCCCCAAGCAGGCTGACGAGTTCACCTGCGCCAGTTGCTTCCTGGTGCACCACCGCAGCCGGCTCGCCGAAGAGCGCAACGGCCGGCTGATCTGCCGCGACTGCGCGGCCTGAGCCCGCGTCCGCGCCGATAGCCAAGAGCGGAAAGAAACCACTGGGCACACGCGACGGCGTGTGCCCAGTGCCTTTTCGCGTCCGGTTCCGCGGCTCAGGCGGTGGGGTGGCCCAGCGCCGCGGCGAGCTTCTCCGGCCTGCGCGTGCTGACGATCCAGTAGGGGGTCGGGTCGTCCGGGTCGTCCAGCCAGACCCGCACCGAGGTGGGCACCCACGCGCGGTGCAGCACGTACGCCGCCGGGTCCAGGTCCGGGCCGAGGGTGCGCCGCTTGTCCCGGCCGGGCACGACCTCAACGTCCTCGACGAAGCGCAACGGCAGGTGCGCCTCGCCCGCCCACAGCTCGCCGCCGCGCACCTCGACCCTGGTCCGGCCGAGCCAGAGCGGGATGGCGATCGCCAGCGGCACCAGCACCACGTACGGCAGCCACGCCCGCACCCCCGGGTAGCCCATGTGCACCTGGGCGGCCATCAGCACGGCGCCGATCACCGGCAGCGGCCACGTCCACCACGACGCGTAGAGCCGCTCGCGGAACTCCGGACGGCCCTCCTCGTTCCCCTGACCGGGGGTGTCCCCGGCGGGACCGGCTGCTTCTGCGCTCTTCTGCACGTCTTCAGGGTAGTCTCGCCGCCCGTGCCGAACGTGAAGGTCCTGCTGACCCGACTCGACCCCGATGTCCCGATCCCGTCCTACGCCAAGCCCGGCGACGCGGGAGCCGACCTGGTCACCACCAGCGATCTGACCCTCCAGCCGGGCGAACGCGCGCTCGTGGGCACCGGCGTCGCGGTGGCGCTGCCGGAGGGCTACGCCGGTTTCGTGCACCCCCGGTCAGGGCTGGCCGCCCGCGCGGGGTTGAGCGTGGTCAACGCGCCTGGAACCGTGGACTCCGGGTACCGCGGTGAGATCAAGGTCTGCCTGATCAACCATGATCGGGCCGTGCCGCTGACGCTCCGGCGGGGCGACCGCATCGCCCAGCTCGTCGTGCAGAAGGTCGAGCACGCCGACTTCGAGGAGGTCGACGCGCTGCCGGAGTCGCAACGGGGTGCCGGGGGGTACGGATCCACCGGCGGGCACGAGGTGCTGACGGTTCCGGCGGAGGCCGGAGCCGATCACAGGACGGAGGTCTGAGGGATGTTCGGATGGGGCCGTCGACGGCGAGCCGCGGACGACGCGGGTGACGAGCCGTTCGGCGACGAACCGATCGTCGACGAGACCGGGGAGTCCGCCGACCACGGCCCGTACGACGAGGCCGAAGCGCCCGACGACGGTGTCGAGCGGCTCGACCTCGGCTCGGTGCGGGTGCCGGTGCCCGAAGGCGGACAGCTGCAGGTCGAGGTGGACCCCTCCGGGCCGGTCCGGGCGGTGCACATGGTCACCCAGTTCGGCAGGCTGACGGTCAGCGCCTTCGCCGCGCCGAAGAGCAGCCCGCTGTGGCCGGAGGTGAGCAAGGAGCTCGCCGACCAGCTGCGCAAGGACGGGGCCCGGGTTCACAGCGAAGGCGGTGACTGGGGGCCGGAGCTGGTCGCGGACTCGCCCAAGGCCGCGCTGCGGTTCGTGGGCGTGGACGGGCCGCGGTGGCTGGTGCGGGGGGTGGCGGCCGGTCCGGCCGAGCACGCCAAGGACTGCGCGAAGCTGCTCTACGCGGTGCTGGACGAGACCGTCGTGGTGCGCGGTGACGAGCCGCTGCCGGTGCGCACCCCGCTGCCGATCGAGCTGCCGGAGGCGATCGCCCGGCACATCCAGCAGGCGCAGCAGCAACAGCAGGGCTAGTCCTGGGGGCGCGGCGGCGCCGGAAAACGGATCGGTCGCGAGTTCCGCGGCCGATGGGCTGCCGCCGTGCCCAACGCCTAACGAGTGGGGCTCTACCTCGGAGCCACCCTGCTGATCGCCCTCGCGCCCGGCCCCGGAATCCTCTACGTGCCGGCCCGCAGCATCCGCGGTGGCCGCCGTGAGGGCGTGCGATCGGCGATCGGCAACGGCATCGGTGCCTCCGTGGACGTGGTCGCCGCGACCGCCGGGCTCTCGGCGCTGCTCGCCGCCTCCGCGCTCGCCTTCACCGTGCTGAAGTTCGCCGGTGCGGCTTATCTCATCTACCCGGGGGTGCGCGCGCTGCTGGAACTGCGCGCCGGGCAGCCGCCGGAACTGCGGACGGCGGCCTCCTCCGGGCGTTCCGCGGTGGTGCAGGGCTTCGTCTCCGAGGTGCTCAACCCGAAGACGGCGATGTTCTTCCTGGCGTTCATCCCGCAGTTCGTGCACCCCGAGCGCGGCTCCCAGACGCCGGCGTTCCTCGCGCTCGGACTGGTCTTCGTGGTGTTCGCGGTGGCGGCTGACCTGCTGGTCGCGGTGTTCGCGGGCCCGCTGGCCTGCCGACCGGCGGGCGACCCGCGCCGGCGCGGGCGCCAGCAGCCGGCCAGCGGCACCAACCTCATCGGCCTCGGCGGTGCCCTGGCGCTCTCGCAGAACTAGCGCCCGACCCCGCGAACGGTGCCCACGCGCCGAGCGGGAGCGCACCGGCACGTGGGCTCGGACTCACTCCGGCGCAGGGTCTTGCGGACCACCCGCGTCCGCGCGATGGTCGTGCGCGCCGCGAGCCGCGCGGGACTCCTCGCGTGATCGGAAAATGATCCGATCGTGGGGTCAAGGTCCAATTGTCGCCGGGCTGGCGACCCTCCGGTTCCCAGCGGGCTACGCTGGAGTCGGACGGGCTGCGAAGTCGAGCCCCGAAGCGCACGGGAGCGCTAGATGAGCAAGACAGGGAGCGGCTACTGGCGTCGCCTCCTACACCGTCTGACCAGCGACGTCGGTCAGCTCGACGCCGACGACCTCTCCGAGCGCTCGCAGGAGGCAGGTGCCCAGCGGGCCTGCGACTGCAAGTGCGGCGAGGAGGTCGTGGTGCTCGGGAGGGTGCGCAGCGTGGGCGTGTCGCCCAAGGCGTCCGCGCCGACGCTGGAAGCCGAGTTGTTCGACGGCACCGACGGCGTCACCCTCGTGTGGCTGGGCCGGCGCCGGATCACCGGCATCGAGCCCGGGCGCACCATAAAGGCCAGCGGCCGCATAGCGGTGCGCGAGGGCCGCAAGGTGCTTTACAACCCCTACTACGAGCTGCAGAACACCGCATGAGCGACAGCAACGCATCGGCGGCCTCCGGAGGCCACCGCCCAGCCGGCGCGGAGCCGGCCGACACCACCGGCCCGGCACCCGGTCCCTCCGAGGACCGCGTGCAAGACGCCGAGAAGACGATGCTCGAGCAGATGGGCGGGGTCAGCGGCCTCGCCTACTCCGCCGTCCCGATCGTCGTGTTCGTCGTGATCAGCACGCTGGCCAGCCTCATGGTCGCGATCTGGTCGGCGATCGGGGTCGCGGTCGCGATCGCCGTGGTGCGGCTGGTGCGCAAGGAGCCGCTGCAGCCGGCCATCTCCGGCGTGATCGGGGTGGCGGTGTGCTCGTTCATCGCCTACCGGTCCGGGGAGGCCAAGGGCTTCTTCCTGCTGGGCATCTGGACCAGCCTGGTCTACGGCGGGGTGTTCCTGGTGTCGATCGTGGCCCGCTGGCCGCTGGTCGGCGTGGTGTGGTCGGCGCTCAACGGGCTCGGGTTCTCCTGGCGCAGGAACCGCAGGGCGATGCTCGGCTACGACCTGGCGACCCTGGCGTGGACGGTGGTGTTCGCGGCCAAGTTCGTCGTGCAGCAGTGGCTCTACGTCTCCGACGAGACCGGCTGGCTGGCCTTCGCCCGGATCGCGATGGGCTACCCGCTGACCGGGCTGGCGCTGATCGTCACGGTGTGGGCGGTGCGCCGGGCCTCGAAGATCGCGGAGGAGACCGCCGAGGCCGAACGCGCCGATCCGGCGCTGCGCTCCAACCCCGCATCGAGCTGACAGAAGCAACGACGCCGGTGCGCCTACCCGTCGGGTAGGCGCACCGGCGTCGTCGTCTTTCGGCTCAGGCCAGGTTCTGGGTGTCGTGCACGACGGCCCGGATCTCGTGCTCGACGTCGTCGGTGGCGACGAACAGCATCTCGTCACCCGCTTCCAGCGGGTCGTCGGACTGCGGCACGATGACCCGGCCGCCGCGCAGGATGGTCACCAGCGCGGCGTTCTCCGGCAGCTTCAGGTCGCGCACCCGGCGCCCGGCAAGCGGCGTGCCTTCCGGCAGGGTGATCTCGACCAGGTTGGCCTGGCCCTGGCGCAGGGTCATCAGCCGGACCAGGTCGCCGACGCTGACCGCCTCCTCCACGCCCGCGGCGAGCATCCGCGGCGTCGAGACCGCGACGTCGACCCCCCACGCGTCGGTGAACAGCCACTCGTTGCGCGGGTCGTTGACCCGGGCCACCACCCTGCGGACCGCGAACTCGGTCTTGGCCAGCAGCGACACCACCAGGTTGACCTTGTCGTCACCGGTGGCGGCGATGACGACGTCGCAGGACTCGATGCCCGCCTCCTCCAGCGAGGCCAGCTCGCAGGCGTCGGCGAGCACCCATTCGGCTTCGTCGATGTTCTTCGGCCGGTAGTTCTCGGCGGTGCGTTCGATGAGCATGACCTGGTGGCCACCCTCGATGAGCTCCCGCGCGATGGACTGGCCTACCGCACCGGCCCCCGCGATGGCGATGCGCATCAGTGGGTCTCCTCGGGTGCTTGCCTGGCGGACTCGGTGACGTCGGTGACGGTGCCCGACAGCGCGGCGACGTAGACGGTGTCGTCGGCCTGGATCACGGTCTTCGGCGTGGGCAGGATCCCGTTGCCGAAGCGCATGATGAACGCCACGCGGGAACCGGTGGTCTCTTCGAGTTCGGTGACCTTGCGGCCGACCCAGCCCTCGTGCAGCGGCAGCTGGAGCACCGCCACCGTCCCGGACGGCTCCCGCCACGCCGTGGCGACGCCTTCGGGCAGCAGCATCCGCAGGAACCGGTCGGTCGTCCACGGCACGGTCGCCACGGTCGGGATGCCCAGCCGCTGGTAGACCTCGGCCCGCTTCGGGTCGTAGATGCGCGCCACCACGTGCTCGACGCCGAAGGTCTCCCTGGCGACCCTGGCGGCGACGATGTTGGAGTTGTCCCCGTTGGACACGGCCGCGAACGCCGCGGCCTTCTCGATGCCTGCCTCGATCAGGACGTCCCGGTCGAAGCCGTTGCCGGTGATCTGCCGGCCGTGGAAGTCGCGGCCCAGGCGGTGGAACGCCAGGGCGTTCTTGTCGACCACGGCCACGGTGTGATCGAGCCTTTGCAACGCCGTGGCCAGGGAGGCCCCGACCCGGCCGCAGCCCATGATCACCACGTGCACGACCTGTCTCCTCGCTGAAAGGGGGTTTTCGCTTCGGCGACCCCGCCGGTCGTCATGCCAGCGTGACGGTACCCGGATTACCCGGTGCGTGACTTCTGTCGGCGAGTTCCCGCCCGAACGGGCTGCTGCACCCTATCGGGTGAATACGGTAGTTGGGGAGGGGGCTTGAGCCCAGATGTGACGTGGGCACCCCTGTGCCCGCCGCGCTCACCACATGGGAAGTGGTTGCGCCTACGCTCTTGGCCGTGTCCAAGCTCGCAACCGCGGCCAAGCGACTGATCGTCGGCCGGCCGTTCCGCAGTGACCGCCTGGCGCACACGCTGCTGCCCAAGCGGATCGCGCTTCCGGTGTTCGCCTCGGATCCGATGTCCAGCGTGGCCTACGCACCGGAGGAGATCCTGCTGGTGCTGTCGGTCGCGGGCATCTCGGCGTACGCGTTCAGCCCGTGGATCGGGATCGTGGTCGCGATCGTGATGATCGCGGTGGTCGCGTCCTACCGGCAGAACGTGCGCGCCTACCCCTCGGGCGGTGGCGACTACGAGGTGGCCACCGTCAACCACGGCAGGCGGTGGGGTCTGGTCGTGGCCAGCGCGCTGCTGGTGGACTACATCCTCACCGTGGCGGTGTCGATCTCCTCGGCGGCGGCCAACATCGGCTCGGTCATCCCGTTCGTGGCGACCCACAAGGTGCTGTTCGCCGTGGGGGCCATCGTGCTGCTGACGGCGATGAACCTGCGCGGTGTCAAGGAGTCGGGTTCGCTGTTCGCGATTCCGACCTACGCCTTCGTGCTCGGCGTGCTCGGCATGGTCGTCGTCGGCCTCTTCCGGGGTCTGGTTCTCGGTCAGGAGATGCGGGCCGAGAGCGCCGATTTCCACCTGGCGCAGGAGACCCAGATGGCCGGGGTCGCCTTCGCCTTCCTGATCCTGCGGGCGTTCTCCTCAGGCAGCGCCGCGCTCACCGGTGTCGAGGCCATCAGCAACGGTGTGCCCGCGTTCCGCAAACCGAAGTCGCGCAACGCCGCCACGACGCTGGCCCTGATGGGCGTTCTCGCGATCGCGATGTTCATGGGGCTGATCGTGCTCGCGGGCATGACGGGTGCCGTCGTGGCCGAGGATCCGGCACACCAGCTCATCGGCGCGCCTCCCGGTTACGAGCAGAAGACGCTGGTCGCCCAGTTGGCGAACGCGGTCTTCGCCGGGTTCCCGCCCGCGGTGTACTACGTGATGTTCTTCACCGGGTTGATCCTGGTCCTCGCGGCCAACACCGCGTTCAACGGATTCCCGGTGCTGGGCTCGATCCTGGCGCAGGACCGGTTCCTGCCGCGCCAGCTGCACACCCGCGGCGACCGGCTGGCCTTCTCCAACGGCATCCTGTTCCTGGCGGTCAGCGCGATCATCCTGGTGCTCGCCTTCGACGCCGAGGTCACCCGGTTGATCCAGCTCTACATCGTCGGCGTGTTCATGTCGTTCGTGCTCAGCCAGAGCGGCATGATCCGGCACTGGAACCGCTTGCTGCGCACCGAGACCGACCCGGTGCAGCGGCGCCGGATGCGGCGCTCGCAGATGATCAACTCCTTCGGGTTGTTCATGACCGCCAGCGTGCTGCTGATCGTGCTGGTCACCAAGTTCACCAAGGGCGCGTGGATCGCGATCGCGGCCATGGCGGCGATCTACGTGCTCATGACCGCGATCCGCAAGCACTACGACCGGGTGGCCGAGGAGCTGCAGGAGCAGGAGGTCGACGCGGTCCTGCCGTCGCGCAACCACGCGATCATCCTGGTCTCCAAGCTGCACCTGCCGACGATGCGCGCCATCGCCTACGCCAGGGCGACGCGCCCGGACGTGCTGGAGGGCGTGACGGTCAACGTCGACGACGAGGACACCCGCGCGCTGGTGGCCAAGTGGGAGGCCGAGGACCTGCCGCTGCCGCTGAAGGTGCTGGAGTCGCCGTACCGGGAGATCACCCGGCCGCTGCTGGGCTACGTCAAGCGCATCCGCCGGGACAGCCCGCGCGACGTGGTCACCGTGTTCATCCCCGAGTACGTGGTCGGGCGCTGGTGGGAGCAGCTGCTGCACAACCAGAGCGCCCTGCGCCTCAAGAGCAAGCTGCTGTTCCAGCCCGGCGTGATGGTCACCAGCGTGCCGTGGCAGCTGGAGTCGTCGCAGCGGGTGAGCCACCGGCCCACCACCGTCCCGGGCGCGGTGCGCCGGGGCCTGGAAGACGTGAAGGGGAACGAGCGCCGGTGAGCGGCAAACCGGACTGGACCGGACGCCTGCTGGAGGTCGAAGTGGGCCCGGTCGCCCACGGCGGGCACTGCGTGGCCAGGTACGAGGGCAGGGTGGTGTTCGTCCGCCACGCGCTGCCCGGCGAGGTCGTGGTCGCCGAGGTGACCGAGGACGGCGGTGGCGGCTTCTGCCGCGCCGACGCCGTCGAGGTCCGCACCGCGGCGCCGGGGCGGGTCGCTCCGCCGTGCCCGCTGGCCGACATGGCGCGCGGCCGCGACCGCTGCGGCGGCTGCGACTGGCAGCACGCCTCGGGCGAGACGCAGCGCGAGCTGAAGTCGGCGGTCGTCACCGAGCAGCTGAAGCGGATCGCCGGGATCGACCTGCCGGTGCGGGTCCAGGAGCTGCCCGGCGGCCTGCTGCGCTGGCGGACCCGGGCGCGGGTCGCGGTGGACCGCGGTGGCCGGCCGGGTTTCCGCGCGCACCGCAGCCACCGCGTGGTGCCGGCAGAGGACTGCCCGATCACGGTCGCCGAGGCGATCCAGGACGTCACCTCCCGGCGGTGGCGACCGGGCTCCGAGGTGGAGGTCGCCGCGGACTCCGCGGCCCAGGTGCACGTCACCGCGCACGACCGGCAGCGCGGCGGCAAGCGCGTTTCCCGGCAGGTGAGCGGTAGCGGCGTCGCGCGCGAGGAGGCGGCGGGCCGGACGTGGGAGCTGGCCGCGCACGGCTTCTGGCAGGTGCACGTGGCCGCCGCCGACACCTTCGCCGCGGTCGTCTCGCGCATGGCGGCGGCCCCGGAGGGCGGCGTGGCGTGGGACCTCTACGGCGGGGTGGGGCTGTTCGCGGCGGGACTGGCCGAGCAGGTCGGGCCGACCGGTTCGGTGCTGCTGGTGGAGTCGTCGCGGCGCGCGGTGGAGGACGCCGTGGGCAACCTCCGCGATCTGCCGCAGGTGGAGTTCCGGGCGGGCACAACCGAGGACGTCGTGCGCGACGAGGACCTGCCATCGCCGGACGTCGTCGTGCTCGACCCGCCGCGCAAGGGCGCCGGGCGCGAGGTGGCCGAGGCCGTGTGCGCGCACCGCCCGTCGCGGATCGTGCACGTCGCGTGCGACCCGGCGGCGCTGGCCCGCGATGTCGGGCTGTTCGCCGAAGGCGGGTACCGGCTGGTCGAGATCGAGGCGTTCGACGCCTTCCCGATGACCCACCACGTCGAGTGCATCGCCCTGCTGGAGCGCGTTGACCAGCCGTGACCTCCGGAGGGCCGGTGCCGGTAGCGCAGCGTCATCACCCGGACGGCCGCCGTGCGCGGGCCAGCGCGGTGTGATGGGCACACCCGATCGGGTAGTGCCTGGTCAACGGCGTGCGTGCGCTCTGATCCGAGGCGATTTCCGGTTCCGGACCGAACCGTTCAGGTTGGGCGCGGCGTCCCTCCGTAGACTGGGCGGAACCGCAGTCCGGTCGACAGCCCCCGGCGAGACAAGCGAGGTGAAGCGGTGACGCTGCTGGAGTCCGTGCAAAGCCCGGCCGACGTCAAACGCCTGGAGCACGGTGAGCTGGCGAAGCTGGCCGCTGAGATCCGCTCCTTCCTGATCGAGAAGGTGTCGCGCACCGGCGGTCACCTGGGGCCGAACCTGGGTGCCATCGAGCTCACCCTGGCCGTGCACCGGGTGTTCGACTCGCCGCGCGACGCCGTGGTCTTCGACACCGGCCACCAGGCCTACGTGCACAAGATCGTCACCGGCAGGCAGGGCGGGTTCGACCGGCTCCGCAAGCGCGACGGCATCTCCGGCTACCCGTCGCGCGACGAGAGCGAGCACGACCTGGTGGAGAACAGCCACGCCTCAACGGCGCTGTCCTACGCCGACGGCCTGGCGAGGGCGTTCCAGCTCGGCCCCGAGCAGCGGCACGTGGTGGCGGTCGTGGGCGACGGCGCGCTCACCGGCGGCATGTGCTGGGAGGCGCTGAACAACATCGCCGCCGACCCGGACCGCCCGGTGGTCATCGTCGTCAACGACAACGGCCGCTCCTACGCCCCGACCATCGGCGGCCTCGCCGAGCACCTGGCGGGGCTGCGGCTCAAGCCGGGCTACGAGCGGGCGCTGGAGAGCGGGCGCCGCACGCTGCAGAACCTGCCGGTGGTGGGCCGTTCCCTCTACACCGGGCTGCACGCGGCCAAGAGCGGCATCAAGGACGCCCTGAGCCCGCAGGTCATGTTCTCCGACCTCGGCATCAAGTACCTCGGCCCGGTCGACGGCCACGACCTGCGTTCCATGGAGCAGGCGCTGTCGATGGCCAAGGCCTTCGGCGGCCCGGTGATCGTGCACGCGGTAACCCGCAAGGGCAACGGCTTCGCGCCCGCCGAGAACGACGTGGCCGAGCAGATGCACCAGGTCAAGGTCATCGACCCGGAGACCGGCATCCCCACCAAGCCGGCCCCCAAGATCTGGACCGACGTCTACTCCGACGAACTGGTGCGCATCGGCGCCGAGCGCGAGGACGTGGTGGCGATCACCGCGGCCATGCTCGGCCCGACGGGGCTGGACAAGTTCGCCGCCGCCTACCCGGAGCGCTGCTACGACGTCGGCATCGCCGAGCAGCACGCCATGACCTCGGCCGCGGGCATGGCCATGGGCGGTCTGCACCCGGTGTTCGCGGTGTACTCGACGTTCCTCAACCGGGCCTTCGACCAGCTGCTGATGGACGTCGCCCTGCACCGGCAGCCGGTGACGGTGACCCTGGACCGCTCCGGCATCACCGGCGACGACGGTGCCAGCCACAACGGCATGTGGGACCTGTCGATCCTGGGCGCGATCCCGGGCATCCAGGTCGCCGCGCCGCGCGACGCGGTGACGCTGCGCGAGGAGCTGCGCGAGGCCGTGGCCGTCGACGACGGGCCGACGGTGATGCGGTTCCCGAAGGGCTCGGTGATCGAGGAGGTGCCCGCCGTCGAGCGGATCAGCGGTGTGGACGTGCTGAGCAAGCCCGCCGCGGACGAGCGTTCCGAGGTGCTGCTCGCCGCCGTCGGCGCCTTCGGCCAGCTGGGCGTGGCCGTCGCCGAGCGGCTGGCCGCGCAGGGCATCGGCGTCACCGTGGTCGACCCGCGCTGGGTCGTGCCGGTGCCGCGGACGGTGCTGGAGCTCGCGGCCCGGCACAGCCTGGTGGTCACGCTGGAGGACTGCGGGCGCCACGGCGGCTTCGGCTGGTCGCTGGCGGCCGCCATGCGCGACGAGGAGATCGACGTGCCGCTGCGCGACCTGGCTGTGCCCAACCGGTTCCTGCAGCACGCCTCCCGCGACGAGGTGCTGGCCGACCTCGGCCTGACCGAGCAGGACATCGCGCGCCGCATCACCGAGTGGGTCGCGGGCAGGCTGACCCCGGTCGCGGTGGGCAACGGCGGCCGCGGCGAGACCGCCACCGGAGCCTGACAGAACCGGCACGCAGCAGTGGCCTCCCACCCAACGCGGTGGGAGGCCACTCGCGTTCGGGGCCCCGGGGCCGTTGCCGACGTGAGCCGCGACGGTCGCCCGGCGACGCCGACCACGACCGCGTATCGATCTCGGCGCGCGGGTAGTGGGGAGCTGGGGTCTGTTCCACAAGCGGCGGAGCCGCTTGCGGTGTGGGACTCACACGTCCTGCCAAGTGCCCGCTTCCGCGGTGGGTGGGCATCGCCCGCGCGGCAGGGGGTCTGCGGCGCCAGGCGGAGGGGGAGCCGATGTACATGCTGTTCTGGTTGGTCGTCGCGCTCGTCGGCTTCGGAGTGCAGTACGCGCTGCGCCGCCGCCACGACCGAGCCGTGTCCGTGCCCGATCTGCTGATGGGCTGGCTGCTGCTGAGCGCGGTCGGCCTGGCCGGGCTGCTCGGAGCGGTCGCCCACACCGCCTTCGCCGCCGAGACCGCGCAGGGCATCGGGTTCCCGGCGGGCAACCCGTTCCAGTACGAGGTGGCCGTGGCGAACCTGGCGTTCGCGGTACTGGCTCTGGTGGGCTACTGGAACCCGGGCGTGCGTCCCGTCGCCGGTCTCGTCAGCGGGATCTGGCTGGGCGGTGACGCGATCGTGCACACCCACGAGCTGGTCGCGCACGACAACACCGCACCGAACAACGCCGGCCTGTTCCTGGTGATCGAGATCGCGATCGCACTCGCCTTGCTCGGTCTCGCCGGCTACACCGCGGCGAGCAGGCGCAGCGCGGCACCGGCGAGGGTGTAGAGCCGGGGAAGCGGGCTCGGTGATCCGCGCGTTGTGGCAGGGTGAACAGGTGCGGATCCTGGTCGTGGAAGACGAGCAGCCGCTGGCGGACGCCATCGCCAGAGGGCTGCGCAGGGAGGGAATGGCCGTCGACGTCGCCTACGACGGTGAGAGCGGGCAGGAGAAGGCGTCGATCACCCGCTACGACGTGATCGTGCTCGACCGCGACCTGCCCGGGATGTCGGGCGACGAGCTGTGCCGCTCGGTCGTGGCCTCCGGGCAGCTGACCCGGGTCATCATGCTCACCGCCAGCGGCACGGTCGCCGACCGGGTGGAGGGGCTGTCGCTGGGGGCCGACGACTACCTGGCCAAGCCCTTCGCGTTCGCCGAGCTGACGGCGCGGGTGCGGGCGCTGGGCAGGCGTGCCACCCCGGCCGTCCCGCCGCTGCTGACCGCCCGCGACCTGGCGCTGGACCCCGCCCGCCGCACCGTCTCGCGCTCCGGCGGCGAGATCGAGCTGACGCGCAAGGAGTTCGGCGTGCTGGAGGTGCTGCTCGGGGCGGGCGGCGCGGTGGTCAGCTCCGAGGAACTGCTGGAGCGGGTCTGGGACGAGAACGCCGATCCGTTCACCACGACGGTCCGGGTCACGATGATGACGTTGCGCAAGAAGCTGGGGGAACCGGGCGTGATCGACACCGTCGTCGGCTCGGGATACCGGGTTCCCACGGCGGGCCGGGGCTGAGGTGGCGGCCCGCGGCCCGCGTCCGGTGCCGATCGCTCGACGTGGTCCGGGTCTTCGGCTCCGGATCACGCTCCTGGCCACCGCCCTGGTCGCGGGGGTCAGTGCGCTGCTGCTGTGGCTGGGCTGGCTGCTGGTCGGCAATGTGGTGGCCGCGGTGCCCCGGCTGCCCGACGGCAGCGTGGTGCGGGTCCACGGCGTCGACGTCCCGGCGAGCCTGCTCGGTGAGGCGCTGCGCGAGTCGGCGCGGGAGCAGGTGCTGCTGATCGGTGGCGCCGCGTTCGTGGCGGTGGTCCTGGCGGCGGCGGTGCTGGCGTGGACGGTGACCGGCCGGGTGCTGCGGCCGCTGCACGACGTCACCGACTCGGCCCGTCGGCTGTCGGCGGAGTCGCTGGACGAGCGGATCGAGCTGTCCGGCCCGCGGGACGAGGTCGCCGAGCTGGCCGACACCTTCGACGCGATGCTCGACCGCCTGCAGGCGGCGTTCGACTCCCAGCGCCGGTTCGTGGCCAACGCCAGCCACGAGCTGCGGACACCGCTGTCGGTGGTCCGCACCGAGCTGGAGGTGACCCTGTCCGACCCCGACGCCGACGAGCAGGAGCTGCGCCGGATGGCCGACGTGGTCCGGGAGGCCACCGCGCGGGCCGAGCGGCTGGTGGAGGCGCTGCTGCTGCTGGCCCGCACCGAAGGCGTGGAGCTGGCGGTCCGGGAACCGGTGGACCTCACCGAGGTCGTCGGCCGCGCGCTGCGCGCGGTCTCGGTGGAGGCGGCGCAGCGCGGCATCCGCATCGACTGCTGCGACGAGCCCGCGTTCGCCGTCGGAGACCCCGCGTTGCTGGAACGCGTCGCGGGCAACCTGCTGGAGAACGCCGTGCGGCACAACGTCGACGGGGGCTGGGTGATGGTGAACGTCGGCAGCGGGCCGCGCTGGGCGTCGCTGCGGGTGGCGTCGTCGGGGGAGGAGATCGGCACCGATCAGGTCGAGGCGCTGTTCGAGCCCTTCCGGCGCGCGGGCGTGCAGCGCACCGCCCGCACCGGCGCCGGGCTCGGCCTGTCGATCGTGCGCGCGGCGGCGGCCGCGCACGGCGGCCGCGTCGCGGCGGAGCCGGTCGCCGGAGGCGGCCTGGCGGTGACCGTCGAGCTGCCCGTCGCGCCCTGAGGACGGCTCAGGGGCGCAGCGCGGCGATGTCCAGCTCGACCTCGACAGGGCTCCCGGCGATGCCGACCCGGCCCTGCCCGGCCTCGGCGGTCGCCTCGCAGACGTAGCGACCGTCTTCGAGCCGGTAGGCGGCGAGTTCGGTGGGCCCGCCGAGATCCTGCGCGATGCTCCAGAAAAACGGCACACCGACCTGCTCGTAGGCGGCGAACTTGTCTTTGCGCTCGCGACCGCTGTTGCCTGGCGACCAGATCTCGCCCGCGAGGACGACGTCGCTCGCCTGGAACGAGTTCGCGAGCGGCCGGGTGTTGAGGATGACGAAGTCCGGCACCAGGGCGGTGCGGTAGGTGGTGCTGATCTCCACGCCGACGCCCGCCACGGCGAACAGGTCAGTTCTCCCGGCGCGGCGGATGGCGTCCTTGAGGGAGAAAACGACCTCTCCCTCCGCCCACTGATGTTGACCGTTCGGTGGCGGGGTGACCAGCCAGTACCCTTCGATCAGCTCCAGACGCGAACCGTCTTCCCGCGCGGGTAGCGCGTGCCAATCAGCGATAGTGAACGAACCGAGTTCGTAGGGGCGGAGCGCGGTCACGTGGGGTGTCCTCCATCTCGCCTCGCCACCCATCATGGCAGAACCGCAGGGCCGCTGTTCTCCCCGTTCGTGCCGGACACGACCGATCTGGCGGTTCGTGACCGGCCTGCACCACCCGGTGCACCTGCACCTGCTGAACTTCCGGGTGGGACATCGGGATGAGGGTGACCGTCGAGATGGTGTACCGCACGAAGAAGGGCCGGGACGTCGGCGACGTCCCGGCCCCTCCAGGTGTTCAGCTCGCTCAGGCGGGCACGCTGGCCACACCCGGTTCGAGGAACCGCTTGCCGTTGACCTGCTCCGACACACCGGAGCGGTCGAGGTACGGGGTGATGCCACCCAGCCAGAACGGCCAGCCCGCGCCCAGGATCATGCACAGGTCGAGGTCCTGCGCCTCGGCGACCACGCCCTCGTCGAGCATGATCCCCGCCTCCTCGGCCAGCGCCTTGAGCGCCCGCTCGCGGACCTGCTCCTCGGTGGAGGGGTTGTCACCCTGCTGCCACAGCTCGGCGACCTCGGGGTCGATCTTCTGGTTGCCCTGCTCGTCCCACTGCCACACCGCGGCCTTGCCCGCGTCGACGAACCGCTGCAGGTTGTCGCTGACGCCGAAGCGGTCCGGGTAGGCCCGGTGCATGGTGTGGTTGACGTGCTGGGCGACCGCCGGGCCTACCAGCTGCAGCAGCACCAGCGGGCTCATCGGCAGGCCCAGCGGGGTCAGCGCGCGGTCGGCAACCTCGAACGGGGTGCCCTCGTCGACCGCGGCGATGACCTCGCCCATGAACCGGGTGAGCAGCCGGTTGACCACGAACGCCGGGGCGTCCTTGACCAGCACGCACGACTTCTTCAGCTGCTTGCCGACCGAGAACGCGGTGGCCAGCGCCGCGTCGTCGGTCTTCTCGCCGCGCACGATCTCCAGCAGCGGCAGCACCGCGACCGGGTTGAAGAAATGGAAGCCCACGACCCGCTCGGGGTTGCGCAGCCGCGAAGCCATCTCGGTGATCGACAGCGACGAGGTGTTGGTGGCCAGGATCGCCTCGGGGGAGAGGTGCTCCTCCAGCTCGCCGAACACCTTCTGCTTGACCGACATCTCCTCGAAGACGGCCTCGATCACGAAGTCGGCGTCGGCGAAGGCGCCCTTGTCCAGCGAACCGGTGACCAGCGCCTTGAGCCGGTTGACCTCGTCGGCCGAGATGCGGCCCTTGCCCGCCAGCTTGTCGATCTCGCCGTGGATGTAGCCCACGCCCTTGTCGATGCGCGCCTGGTCGATGTCGGTGATGACCACCGGCACCTTCAGCCTGCGCACGAACAGCAGCGCCAACTGCCCGGCCATCAGCCCGGCGCCGACAACGCCGACCTTCTTGACCTCGCGGGCCAGCGACTTGTCCGGCGCGCCCGCCGGGCGCTTGGCGCGCTTCTGTGTGAGGTCGAAGGAGTACAGGCCCGAGCGCAGCTCGTCCGACATCAGGGCGTCGGCGAGCGCCTCGGTCTCCGCGGCGTAGCCGGCGTCCAGGTCGTTGTCGCGGGCGAGGTCGATCAGCTCGACGGCCTTGGTCACGGCGGGGGAGGCGCCGTGGGTGCGGGCCTCGACGATGCCCTTGGCGCGGTTGACGGCGTCGTCCCACGCCTGGCCGCGGTCGATCTCCGGCCGCGGCACGGTCTGCTCGCCGTTGATGACACGCACCGCCCAGCGCAGCGACTCCTCGAGGAAGTCCGCGGCCTCGAGCTGCACGTCGAAGATGCCCAGCGCGGTGGCCTTCTTCGGGTTGAGCATCTTGTTCTGGTTCAGCGCGTTCTCGATGATCACGGTCACCGCGGAGTCCGCGCCGATGAGGTTGGGCAGCAGCTGCGTGCCGCCCCAGCCCGGGAACAGCCCGAGGAAGCACTCCGGGAACGCGATGGCGCCCGCGCCCTCCGAGACCGTGCGGTACTGGCAGGACAGCGCCAGCTCCAGGCCACCGCCCAGGCTCGCCCCGTTGACGAACGCGAAGGTCGGGATCTCGGACTCGGTCAGCCTGCGGAACACGTCGTGGCCGGTCTTGGCGACCTGGTGGGCGTGCTTGCGCTCGGAGATCTGCTTGACGCCGGAGAGGTCGGCGCCGACGGCGAACACGAACGGCTTGCCGGTGACCGCGATGGCGGCAGGCTCGGCGGCGAAGGCCTCGTCGAGCGCGGCGTCGAGGCTGGCCAGCCCGCCGGGACCGAAGGTCGACGGCCGGGTGTGGTCGTGGCCGTTGTCGATGGTGACCAGGGCCAGCTTGCCGGGCAGGCCCGGTACGTCCAGGAGCCGGGTGAACGCCTTGGTCACCACTTCGTCCGGGAACAGGGATGCGAATTCGTCGCTCACCGCGCGCCTCCCTCGGTGTAGTTGGGGTTCTCCCAGATGACCGTGCCGCCCATGCCGAAGCCGATGCACATCGTGGTGATGCCGTAGCGGACCTCGGGGTGCTCGGCGAAGTGCCGCGAGAGCTGGGTCATCAGCCGGACGCCGGAGGAGGCCAGCGGGTGACCGCAGGCGATCGCGCCGCCCCACGGGTTGACCCGCGCGTCGTCGTCGGCGATGCCGAAGTGCTCCAGGAAGGCCAGCACCTGCACGGCGAAGGCCTCGTTGATCTCGAACAGGCCGATGTCGTCGATGGTCAGCCCGGCCTTCTGCAGGGCCTTCTCGGTCGCGGGCACCGGTCCGACGCCCATGACCTCCGGCTCGACGCCCGCGAAGGCGTAGCCGACGAGCTTCATGCCGACCGGCAGGCCCAGCTCGCGGACGGTGTCGGCGTCGGCGATCAGGCAGCCGGTCGCGCCGTCGTTGAGGCCCGCGGCGTTGCCCGGGGTGACCCGGCCGTGCGGGCGGAACGGGGTCTTGAGGCCCGAGAGCGCCTCGACCGTGGTGCCCGGACGCGGCGGCTCGTCAGCGGTGGCCAGGCCCCAGCCGTTCTCGGCCGAGCGGGTCGACACCGGCACCAGGTCCGGGGCGATCTTGCCCGCGCGGGCCGCCTCCTCGTAGCGCAGCTGGCTGAGCGCGGCGTAGGCGTCGGTGCGGTCCTTGGTCAGGCTCGGGTAGCGGTCGTGCACGTTCTCCGCGGTCGAGCCCATGACCAGCGCGGAGGGGTCGACGATCTGGTCGGCGACGTAGCGCGGGTTCGGGTCGGCGCCCTCGCCCATCGGGTGCCTGCCCATGTGCTCGACGCCGCCGGCGATCACGACGTCGTAGGCGCCGAACGCGATGCCGCTGGCGACGGTCGTCACGGCGGTCATGGCGCCCGCGCACATCCGGTCGATGGCGAAGCCGGGGACCGACTTGGGCAGCCCGGCCAGCAGCGCGGCGCTGCGGCCGATGGTCAGGCCCTGGTCGCCGGTCTGGGTGGTCGCGGCGATGGCGACCTCGTCGATGCGCTCGGGCGGGAGTTCGGGGTGACGCCGCAGCAGTTCCCGGATGACCTTGACGACCATGTCGTCGGCGCGGGTCTCGGCGTACAGGCCCTTCGAGCCGGCCTTGCCGAACGGCGTGCGAACGCCGTCGACGAAGACCACGTCCCGAACAGCACGTGCTGCGCTGCGCGTGTCGGCGGCTGCCGACGCAGGTGCGGCCACGGCGTGCTCCTCACTTGGTGTGGTGGGTTGTGCCTCGGCGGTGTCTGGCGGGAGCGGGCCCGCTACCAGCCGGTAACGGCACTCTAGCGCTTATTACCCACCGGTAACCACACGCCTCGCCGTGTCGGGTGCCTCACACCCCTGTTCCTCGACGCCCCGGGCGCCCTCACGACCCGGGTGCGGCGTTGAGCGGCGCCCGGCGGCGCCATCCGCGCGTCAGCGCGGATGCGCCCGGCGTGGGCGGCGCCCGGGGGCGCCATCTGCGCGTCAGCGCGGATGGGGCGGCGGCGTGGGTGGATGCGGCGGCGGCGGTGTCGGCCGATGGTGGCGGTGTGTGGGACTCGCGGGTGTCCAACTCGCGCGGGTGTGTCGGATGATCCCCAGCTCATGTTGGTGTGTCAGGCGCCTTGGACGTGTACTGGCATTGGTTGTCGGACTAGCGCCGGTGTGTCGGGCCCCGACTCCCGCCGGTGTCCGGCGTCCCGCCGCTGCGCAGCCTCCCGCCTGTCGCCGTCCCGGCCTAGGCTCTGTCCATGCTGTACACGTCGTCTGCCGTCGCGCCGGATCTTGTGACGGATCTGGTCACCGGCTGGACGGCCGATGTGGGCGGGCAGGCGAGTCTGGTGCCGGACGGATGCGTCGACGTCCTGTGGATCAGCACCGGCGTGGTCCGCGTCTGCGGTCCGGAGACCGCTGCGTGGTCGTTCAGCTTCCCCGCCGGGGTCGAGGCAGTGGGGGTGCGGTTCCGGCCGGGCCGGGCGGGGAGCGTGCTGGGCTTCGACACCGCCGACGTGCGGGACCGGCGGATCGGGCTGGACGACGTGCTCGGGTCACGCGCGCAACGGCAGCTCTCCGAGCAGCTCGGCGAGGTGGGCGACCAGCGGCAACGGCTCGGCATCCTGCAGGAACACGCCCGAAGGTGGCTGGCCGGGGCAACGCCGCAGGACCCGGCGACCGAGACGGTGCGGCGGATGCTCCTGCACGACACCAGCACCACCGTGGCCGCCATGGCGCACGCGACCGGGCTGAGCGAGCGGCAGCTCAACCGGCGTTGCACCCGGACCTTCGGGTACGGGCCGTCGATGCTGCGGCGCATCCTGCGGCTCCAGGGCTTCCTGCGGATGGCCCGCCATCCCGGCGCGCCCGCCGGGCTCGCCGAACTCGCGGACGCCGCCGGTTACACCGACCAGTCGCACCTCTCGCGAGACTGCCGCGAGATCGGTGGTGCGAGCCCACGTGCGCTCATCAGCGGTTGAGGGAGCGGAGGATCGCGGTGTCCGATCCGTACACGACAACCCGACCTCGGCGGAGCATGCTCTTGCACATGAGTGACATCTCCGAGCGCTACCGGGCGCTGGCCGCCGAGTTCACCCGCCGCGTCGCGGCCGTTCCCGCCGGAAGCTGGGAAAACCCCTCGCCCTGCGAGGGCTGGACGGCACGGGACGTGCTGCGCCACGTCGTCGAGGTGCACCGAGACATGCCGTCGTGGGCCGGGCTGTCGGTCACCCTGCACCGCTACGTCGACGACGACCCGCTCGGCGCGTGGAGCGAGGCCCGCGACGCCATCCAGGCACTGCTGGAAGACCCCGACCGCGCGGGCAAGCAGTACGACGGCATCCTCGGGCCGACCACGGCGGAGGCGACGGTCGACCGCTTCCTCGGCTTCGACCTGCTCGTGCACGCCTGGGACATAGCTCGGGCCACCGGACAGGACGAGTCGCTGCCCGCGCACGAGGTCGCCAGGGTGCACGCCGACGCCCGCGCCCTCGGCGACAACATCCGTAGGAGCGGGGTGTGCGGCCCGGAGGTCATCGTCGGCGAGGACGCGTCCGAACAGGACAAACTGCTCGCCTACCTCGGTCGCCAACCGTAAGCCGGATCCGCAACGCTCCACGGCCGGGCCAACACGCCCCGACACCCAATGCCCGCGCCCGGGCCTAGTCCGTCGCGGCCGGTTCGGCGTGCAGTGCGGTGCTCAGGGCGTTCGCGGTCAGCGAGATCTGCCACTCGCGGGCGCCCTTCTCGCGCAGCAGCCGCGCGACGGCCTCCTCACTGATGTCCTCCGGCGGTGCCCAGCAGGTGCGGCGGACGAGATCGGGCAGCAGCAGGTTCTCCGCGGGCAACTGGTGCTTCTCGGCGATCTCGGAGAGCTTGGCGCGGGCCGCGGAAAGCCGGGCCGCGGCGGCCGGGTCGCGATCGGCCCACCGGTTCGGCGGTGGCGGACCTTCGTTGGGCGGCGACGCGACCGGAAGCTCGTCGGCCGACAGCCGCCGCGCGTTGCGCAGGGCGTGCAGCCACATCGAGGCACGGCGCCGTTGCTGCCTGCCGCCGAACACCGGCAGCGCGGTCAGGTCCGCCTCCGTCTTCGGATTCGCCTGCGCGGCCTGCACGATCGAGCTGTCGGGCAGGATGCGTCCGGGCGCGATGTCGCGTTCGCGGGCGACCGAGTCACGCGCCTCCCACAGCGCGCGGACCGCCGCGAGCTGGCGGGGGCTGCGCACCCGGTGGATGCCCGACGTGCGGCGCCACGGTTCGGCGCGCGGCGGCGCGGGCGGGGCGGTGCGGACGGCTTCGAACTCCTCCCACGCCCACTCCAGCTTGTCCTGGCGTTCCAGCTCGGCGTGCATCGCCTCGCGCAGGGCGACCAGCAGCTCTACGTCGAGCGCGGCGTAGGCGAGCCAGTCCGCGGGCAGCGGACGGCGCGACCAGTCGGCCGCGCTGTGGCCCTTCTCGAGCCGGTATCCGAGCATGCGCTCGACGAGCGCGCCGAGCGAGACCCGGTCGAACCCGGCCAGGCGGCCCGCCAGCTCGGTGTCGAACAGGCGCGCTGGCCGCAAGTCCAGCTCGGCCAGGCACGGCAGGTCCTGGGACGCCGCGTGCAGCACCCACTCGGTGTCGTCCAACGCGGTGACAAGGGGTTCCAGCGAGCCCGCCAGCGCGATCGGATCGACCAGCACCGTGCCGGCACCCTCCCGGCGCAGTTGCACCAGGTACGCGCGCTGCGAGTAGCGGTAACCCGAGGCTCGCTCGGTGTCGACCGCCACCGGCCCGGCTCCCGCGGCGAGCGCGGTCGCGGCGGCTTGCAGCGCGACGGGGGAGTCGACCACCGGCGGTACGCCGTCGGCCGGCTCGGTCAGCAGCACCGGTTCCGGGCGGCCGGGTCCGGTGGACTCGGGGGTTGCAGCTTCCACGGCCATCAGACCTTACGTGTTCCGGTCCTTGGTGTGGGCTGGACTGCCCGAGGTCGCCGGTCCGGCCGCACCGGGGTCGGCGGTGCGGGCGCCGAGGGGGCGCCCGCACCAGTGGATCTCTCAGCCCGTCATCTGATCACCCCGGCGCGCATGGCCAGGGCAACCATCTGAGCCCGGTCGCCGGTGCCCAGCTTGCGGCCGATCCGCGACAGGTGGCTCTTCACCGTGAGCGCGGACAGGTTGAGCGCCTCGCCGATCTCCTTGTTGGATCGGCCGTCGGCCACGAGTTGGAGCACCTCCACTTCACGCCCGGACAGCTCCCGGGGCGTGTTGTCGGTTCCCGGAACCCTCGTGCCCGCGGCGAGCACCGGGGCCACGCTGGGATCGGCATACACGCCGCCGTCGAGAACGCGGCGCACCCCGTCGGTGACCACCATCGGCGAGGCCGACTTCAGCAGGTACGCCTGCGCACCTGCCTGGAAGGCGGCCCGGACCGCATAGGGGTCATCGGACGAAGCGAGCACCACGATCCGCGGCCAGCCCTGGGTACGGAGTTCCGTCACCAGGTCGATGCCGGTCCCGTCGGGGAGTCCGAGATCGAGGATGGCGAGGTCGCACGGACCGGTCGCCAGGGCCCGAGCCCTGGCCTCGGCCATCGATGCGGCCTCGTGCACCGTGCCGGCGCCCATCTGCAGCAACCGGGCGGCGATTGCCTCCCGGAGCAGCGGATGGTCATCCACCACGAGCACCGTGAACAGCTCTTCCCGCGGGTGCGGGACCATGTTGGCCGGCAAAGCGCCGGCAGGCGTGGTTCGAGCGGCCTGACCTAAGCCGACGGCAGCCACGTCACTACCTCCCTGGAGTCGGTCGTGCCCCCCGACCGGCACCGGGACTCTCGACCAATCAGCCGCGCCACTGATCGACCGAAAGTGGTGTCGTCGGGGGCAGCGTAACCGCCCAAGCGGGTCAGCGGGACGATCAATCGGGTATGTATCCCGATCGAGTTGTTACTCGGACATGATTGCATCGCTCAATCGGGTGACAGTAGGCGATGTGGCTAACGTCGGTACGTGGTGAAACGACACACCTAGATTGCGGATCGCGAAAAGTTTGCGCATTCAATCGTTTCGATCGGGCCTGTGGGAGGTTTCGGGGGCGGTCGGCCCGCCTCGGAGTGTCGCGGCGCGGCGTCGCGGTCAGGCGTGGGCAATGCAGAAATGTAACGGAACGCGCTTGGATGGTCACGCTTCGTGCGACTGGCGTTCGAGTGACGAGCGGTGAACGGTCGGCGGGGAGTGATCAATGACGGCTCTCCCACGGCGAACGGTCGCCGCTTCGGGTGAGAACGGCGGGTGACCGGTCGGCGACCCTCCGACGGCGATAGGTCGGCGTTCGGGTGGCAGCGCCGAGCGGCCTGCCGCCTGCGGCGAGTGGCAGCTCGGCGGCACCCGGGACGTGGCATTCGGGTGCAGGGCGGTCACGCAGCGGAACGGGGTGGTCCGGCCCGGCTGGGGCAACGGTCCGGCCTGGCTGGGGCACTCGGCGTGCACGGCGGATCCCGGCGGCCAGGGACCGGCCCAGAGGCCGATCGGAGCCCCGCGCCGGGACGCAGACGCAGCGGCGTCTTCGCGCGACTGACCGGACCAGCTCCGTACACCGTCGAGGCGCGTCGGAGTCGAGGTGCCACGGCGACCGCGGCGAGCGTCACATGGCTGGCGAAACCGTGCCCAGGTAGCTGCCTGCTGCTGCCGCCGGGCGACAGCAGCAGGCTCTCGGAAGCCGGCAGTGGGGCTGGCGTCGGGGAAGTGGGGCCTGCGCCCGGAAAGCGGCCGAGGCCGCTGTCAGCAGGGGCGGCCGTTGTCCGCCGTGCGGGGCCCGAGCATCGAGACGCCTTCCGGCGGGAGCCCGGCCGCGGTCGCCATCAGCTGGTGGAACGCCGCCCCGTGCGGCCCGAGGTCGGCGTCGATCGCGGTCCACGACCCGCGCAGCTCCAGGTCGTGGCTGCGCGTGGGGCCCGCGATGTCGCCGAAGCGGGCCGACGACGTCAGCGTCACAGTGCCGCCCAGCGCCGTCCACGACGCCCCGGAGTCCTCAAGGGCGTCGGTGAGCCAGGACCAGCCGACGGCGGGCAGCAGCGGGTCGGTCGCCAGTTCGGGATCGAGCTCCACCCGCAGGTAGATGACCAGCCGCAGCACGCCCTTCCACGCCTCCTGGCCGTCCGGGTCGTGCAGCAGGACGAACCGCGCGGTTGCCAGCTCGCCCGCCGGTCCGTTGGCCTCCGCCGCGACCGCGTAGGCCCACGGCGCGAGCCGCCGCGGCGGCCCGACCTCGCTGACCTCGATCTCCTGGCGCGGGCGGGACGACTTCAACGCGGCAACCGCCTGCCGGAACAACTCGGGCGCCACCGGCATCTCCGTCACACCGATGCACTGTAGGCGCCTGCCGGGCGGCGGCGCGGCAAGCCACGCCGAGCCGTGCCGAGAAAGATCAAGACGGCCCCGGCGGTGCCGCCGGAGCCGTCTCGCGGGCGTGCGAAGATGGCCGTCGCAAGCCGGTTTCCCGCGAGTTCGGCAAGCCACGACCGCCCGGGGACCGACCCCACGACCTACGGGCAGCACTTCGATGACGAATTCCGCACCGGTCACGCCCCGCCGCGACCTCGCCGACGCACCCCTGCTGGCCGCTGCTCGCGGCGAGACGCCCCGGCACACGCCGGTCTGGTTCATGCGGCAGGCGGGCCGCTCGCTGCCGGAGTACCGCAAGGTGCGCGAAGGCATCCCGATGCTGCAGTCGTGCCTGACACCCGACCTGGTGTGCGAGATCACCGCGCAGCCGGTGCGGCGCCACGGCGTGGACGCCGCGATCCTGTTCAGCGACATCGTGCTGCCGCTGCACGCGGCCGGCGTGGGGCTCGACATCGTGGCGGGCACCGGGCCGGTGGTGGCCGAGCCGGTGCGCACCGCGGCCGACGTCGCGACGCTGCCGTCGCTGGCGCCCGAGCAGGTGTCCAAGGTCGGTGACGCCGTCGGCCTGCTGCTCGACGAGCTGGGCAGCACGCCGCTGATCGGCTTCGCCGGTGCGCCGTTCACGCTGGCCTCCTACCTGGTCGAGGGCGGCCCGAGCCGAAACCACGAGCGCACCAAGGCGCTGATGCACTCCGAGCCCGCGACCTGGCACGCGCTGCTGGAGAAGCTCGCCGACACGACGCTGACGTTCCTGCGGACCCAGCTCGCCGCGGGCGTGGACGCGATCCAGCTCTTCGACTCGTGGGCCGGTGCGCTGTCGCTGCGTGACTACCGCGAGTTCGTGCTGCCGCACAGCCGCCGCATCTTCGAGGGCGTTGCCGAGACGCCGGGCACCGCCGGCGTGCCCAAGATCCACTTCGGGGTCGGCACCGGCGAGCTGCTGGGCTCGATGCGCTCGGCGGGCGCCGACGTGGTGGGCGTGGACTGGCGGGTTCCGCTGGACACCGCGGCGCAGCGGCTGCGCGAGGCCGCCCCGGAGCAGGGCGACCCGGTCGTGCAGGGCAACCTCGATCCCGCGGTGCTGTTCGCGGGCTGGGAGCCGGTCGAGCGGGAGGTGCGCCGCATCCTCGCGGAGGGCCGGGCCGCGGGCGGGCACATCTTCAACCTCGGTCACGGCGTGCTGCCGAGTACCGATCCCGGTGTGCTGACCAGGGTCGTCGAACTCGTGCACGCCGAGAGCGAGCGGTGAGCGGAGCAACGGTGCCACAGCACGTCGCGGTCGTCGGAGGCGGTGCGGCCGGGCTGGCCGCGGCGTACCGGCTGCGCCGGGAGCTCGGACCGCAGGCGCGGATCACCCTGGTCGAGCAGACCGACCGGCTCGGCGGCAAGCTGCGCACGGTCCGGCTCGCGGGCCGCGACTTCGACCTCGGTGCCGAGGCTTTCCTGGTGCGCAGGCCCGAAGTCCTGCGGCTGGCCGAGGAGCTGGGCGTCGACGACGGCATCGTGTACCCGGGCAGCGCCTCGGCCACGGTGCGCGCCGGCGGGCGGACGCGGCCACTGCCCGGCGGCACCGTCATGGGCGTGCCGTCTTCGCCCGAAGCCGTGCAGGGCGTCCTGTCCGAGGCCGGTGTCGCGGCGGTGCGCGCGGAGGCCGACCTGCCGCCGCTGGACCTGGGTGGAGCCGACGTGTCGGTCGGCAGGCTGCTGCGCGAACGGGTCGGTGACGAGGTCGTCGACCGGCTGGTCGAGCCGCTGCTCGGCGGGGTCTACGCGGGCAACGCCGACCTGCTGGGCCTGCGCGCGACGATCCCCGCGCTCGCCGCGGCCATCGACGCCGGTGCGGAGTCGGTCACGGCCGCGGCCGCCGCGGCGTTGCCCGCGCCGAGCGAGCCGGGACGCAAGCCGCCGGTGTTCGGCGCCTTCGCAAGCGGCTACCAGCGGTTGGTCGACGAGCTCGTCCGCGAGTGCTCCGCCGAGGTCCGCCTCGGGCTGCCGGTGCGGGCGGTGGAGCGCAGCGGCACCGGATGGCGTCTGGAGATCGGCTCCGCGCCGGACCCGGACGTGCTGGAGGCCGACGCGGTCGTGCTCGCCGTTCCCGCGCCCGCGGCCCGCCGGCTGCTTTCCGGCGTGGTGCCCGAGGCCGCCGACCGGATGGGCGGGGTGGACGTCGCCTCCATGGTCGTCGTCGGCCTGGCACTGCCGCCCGAGACGCCGTTGCCCGACGCTTCGGGCGTGCTGATCGCGCGCGGCGAGACCCATGCCGACGGCACGCCGTTCACCGCCAAGGCGTTCACCTTCTCCAGCCGCAAGTGGCCGCACCTCCGTGGCGAGAACGGTGAGCTGCTGGTCCGCGGTTCGGTGGGCCGCTTCGGTGAGACCGAGGAGCTGCGGCTGACCGACGACGAGCTGCTGCGCCGGGTGCGCGCCGACCTCTCCGAGCTGATCGGCGCGGCCGTCGACCCGGTCGACACCGCCGTGCTTCGCTGGGGCGGCGGGCTGCCGCAGTACGGGGTCGGGCACCTGGACGCGGTCTCCGGCATCGAGCGCGCTGTCGGCGAGGTGCCGGGACTGGCCGTCGCGGGTGCCGCGCTGCACGGCCTCGGCGTGCCCGCCTGCGTGGCGACCGGGCAGGCGGCTGCGGCCAAGGTCACGCGAGACCTCGTGGCGGCCTGACCAGGTCGCGGTGGGAATATGGAGCCATGGCGCGTCTGAACTACTCCGAGCTCAACGACACGATCCGCTACACGATGTGGTCGGTCTTCCGCATCGAGCAGGACACCCTGCCCGAGGACCGGGAGAAGGCCGCGCAGGCGACCAAGGAGTACCTGGACTCGCTGGAGGAATCCGGTGTCGTGGTGCGCGGGGTCTACGACGTGTCGGGTCTGCGCGCCGACGCCGACTTCATGATCTGGTGGCACGCCGCCGAGATCGAGGCCGTGCAGGCCGCCTACACCGGGTTCCGCCGCGAGACGCCGCTGGGGCACTCGTCGGAGCCGGTCTGGAGCAATGTCGCGCTGCACCGCCCGGCGGAGTTCAACAAGAGCCACATCCCGGCCTTCCTGGCCGGTGAGGAGCCGCGCAAGTACGTCTGCGTGTACCCGTTCGTGCGCTCCTACGAGTGGTACCTGATGCCCGACGACGAGCGCCGCACGATGCTGGCCGACCACGGCAAGGCCGCCCGCGACTACCCCGACGTGCGCGCGAACACGGTCGCGTCGTTCGGGCTCGGCGACTACGAGTGGGTGCTGGCCTTCGAGGCCGACGAGCTGCACCGGATCGTCGACCTGATGTGGAAGATGCGCTACACCGAGGCGCGGCTGCACGTGCGCGAGGAGACCCCCTTCTACACCGGTCACCGCGTGGACGTCGCCGACCTGGTCACCCGCCTGCCCTGAGCCTTCGGCGGCCGCTGTGCCCTGAGCGCCTCCGGTCGCGGCCCGGCGCCGCTGGGCTTGGAATGGCGCTATGTGGCAACCGGACGGGTGGGACGCGCGGGCGCGGATCGGGGTGCTGACTCCGCACGGGGATGTCGGGCCGGAGTCGGAGTTGCAGGTGATGGCGCCCGACGGTGTTCGAGTGCACGCGGCGCGGGTGCCGTTCGGCGCGATGGCGCGCGGTGGCCGGATGCCGTCGACGATCCCGCTCGGGCCGATCCGGGAGTACGCCGATCCGCCGCACGTCGACGACGCGGCGCGGCTGCTGGCCGCGGCGCCGGTGCGCAGCATCGCCTTCGCCTTCACCAGCTCCGGGTACGCGACCGGTCCGGCGGCCGAGGCGGAGATGCTCCACCGGCTCAACGCCGCCACGCAAGGCATCCCGGTCGTGGCCACCTGCTCGGCCGCGGTGCTCGCCCTGCGGGCGCTCGGCGTGGGCGAGCTGGCGCTGCTGGATCCGCCGTGGTTCGACCAGCGGCTCAGCGGCATGGGCGCGGAGTACTTCCGGGACCAGGGCCTGGAGGTGGTGTTCAACTCGCCGGTCGGGTTGCCGAGCAACCAGCGCAGCATCAATCCCGGTGAGCTCTACGACTGGGTGCGCGAGCACGTGCCCGCCAGGGCCGAGGCGGTGTTCGTCGGCGGGAACGGGATGCGCGCGGTCGGGGTGATCGCCGCGCTGGAGCAGGACCTCGGGCGTCCGGTGCTCACCGCCAACCAGGTGCTGCTGTGGCACGCGCTGCACGCCGGCGGGCTGCACGTGCCGGTGCACGGGTATGGATGCCTGTTCGACGTCCAGCCGCCCCCGCACGAGGAGTGAACCCGGTCTCAGGAAAGGCTGTCCGCGCAGCAGGCCAGCAGTTCGACCAGCCGTCGCCGGTCATCGGGGCCGATGCCCGCGAGCATGCGTTCCTCGACCTCCGAGACGGTGCGGTCGGCTTCGCGCAGCAGCCGCTCGCCCTCATCTGTGAGCGTCACCGGACGCGCCCTGCCGCCGGTCGCGGTCTCGGCGACGGCGACCAGGCCCGCGCCGCGCAGACCACCGAGCACGTCCTGCAACGACTGGCGGGTGACGAAGCACCGCCGCGCGAGCTCGGCGGAGGAGATCGCGGGTTCCTCGGCGAGCGCGTGCAGGACGGCGTACTTCGACATCGAGAGCCCGAGAGGGCGGAGCCGGCGCTCGCACGCCTGGTTCAGCGCCTGCTGGGTCCGTTTGACCTGGTATCCGGCCCGGTTCCGCACGTCGGCTTGACTCATGTCAGGAACCTTACAACAATGCTCGTGTAAGGAACCTGACAACAAGGGGAGAGCATGCCGACCACCGAGATCAACGCCGACGCCGACCTCGTCACGCTGATCAACGTCTTCACCGTGGAACCCGGCCGGCAGCGGGAGCTGGTCGACGTGCTGGCGCGGGCGACCGAGGAGGTCATGCGCCACCAGCCCGGCTTCGTCTCGGCGAATCTGCACGTCAGCCTGGACGGCACCCGCGTGGCGAACTACGCCCAGTGGGAGAGCTCGGAGCACTTCCAGCGGATGCTGGCCAACCCGGAATGCCGGCACCACATGTCGGCCGCCGCCGAGATCGCCCGGTTCGAACCGGCGCTCTACTCCGTCGACTCGGTGCACCACGCCTGAGAGGCTGTCCTGACGCCTTGCGTGGCGGCGAGCCGAACACCACCCGGAAGCCGGAGTGCCGCAGGTGGTGGCCGACGCCAGAATTGCCGGCGTGGAGCGACCATCGGAGCTTCTGGCCGACGGCGGGGTACGGCTTCGCCGCTGGTCCCGTGGTGACGGTGACGAGGCGCTTCGGGTGACGACCGAGGCACTCGACCACCTGGCGCCGTGGATGGCGTGGGTGGCCGACGGCTACGGGCGGCCGGAGGCGCTGAAGTTCATCGAGCGCAGCCAGGCCGACTGGGACAGCGGCGCGGCCTACAACTACGCGATCCTCGCCGAGGACGGGGCGGCCATCGGCAGTTGCAGCCTGATGGCGCGCACCGGTGGGTTCGAGATCGGCTACTGGCTGCACCCCGGCCACACCGGGCGGGGCATCGCGACGCGCGCGGCGCGGGCGCTGGTGGCAGAGGCGTTCCGCATAGGCGCCGGACAGGTCGAGATCGTCCACGACGCCGCGAACCACGCCAGCGCGGCGGTGCCCAGGCGGCTCGGCTTCACCGAGGTCGAGCGGCGTTGCCCGTCGCAGCAGCCGGTGACCAGCTCGGAGGTCGGCGTCGACGTCGTGTGGCGGAGGCTGGCGGGGCCGGTCGCCGCAGGATGAGCGCCCGCGTTCGCCGGGTGGCGGGCTCGGGTGCCCGCCACCCGGCGCGCCGCGTCAGATCGTCGCGGTGTCGATGACGAAGCGGTAGCGGACGTCGCTGGCGAGGACCCGCTGGTAGGCCTCGTTGATCCGCTCGGCCGGGATCACCTCGACCTCTGCGCCGATCCCGTGCTCGGCGCAGAAGTCCAGCATCTCCTGCGTCTCGGCGATCCCGCCGATCAGCGAGCCGGCCAGCGTGCGGCGACCGCCGATCAGCGTCGACGCCGAGACCGGCACCGGGCGCTCGGGCAGGCCCATCTGCACCAGGGTGCCGTCGGTGCGCAGCAGGCCGAGGTAGGCGTCCAGGTCGAGGTCCGCCGAGACGGTGTTGATGATCAGGTCGAAGCTCCCGGCCAGCCGTTCGAACGTGGCCGGGTCCGAGGTCGCGTGGTACTGCTCGGCGCCCAGCCGCAGCCCGTCGTCCTTCTTCCGCAGCGACTGGCTGAGCACCGTGACCTCGGCGCCCTTGGCACGGGCGATCTTGACCGCCACGTGGCCGAGCCCGCCGAGGCCGACGACGGCGACCCGGCGGCCCGGACCCGCGCCCCAGCGCGTGAGCGGCGAGTACACCGTGATGCCCGCGCACAGCAGCGGCGCCGCTTCGTCCAGCGGCAGGCCGTCGGGGATGCGCAGCGCGTAGCTCTCGTCCACCACGACCTGCCTGGCGTAGCCGCCGTAGGTGGGCTTGCCGTCCCGGTCGACGCCGTTGTAGGTCATCACCGCGCCGAGCTCGCCGGTGCAGTACTGCTCCGAACCGGCCCGGCAGTTGTCGCAGTCGCGGCAGGAGTCGACGAAGCACCCGACCCCGACCCGGTCGCCGACGGTGTGGCGGGTCACCTGTGAGCCGACCGCCGCGACGACCCCCGCGATCTCGTGCCCGGGCACCATGGGGAATATCCCCTCGCCCCACTCGGCGTTGACCTGGTGGATGTCCGAGTGGCAGATCCCGGTGAAGGAGATGTCGATGAGGACGTCGTGCTCGCCGAGCTCGCGTCGCGGGACCGGCGTGGGCTCCAGCGGGGCATTCGGGGAGGGCGCGGCGTAGGCAGCGATCGTGTCGTTCATGCGGTCCAGCCTGCCCACGCCTGACCTGCGCGACCAGCGGGCGTTGAACGTACGAATCCGGTTCCTACTACTGGGAGAAACACCTTCGCATGGACCACCGCACCGAGCTGAGCCAGTTCCTGCGCACCCGCCGCGCCCGGCTGGGCCCCGATGACGTCGGGCTGCCGCAGTACGGTCGGCGCCGCGTCCCCGGCCTGCGGCGGGAGGAGCTGGCGCAGCTGGCCGGGGTGAGCGTGGCGTACTACACGCGGCTGGAGCAGGGGCACGCCCAGAACGTCTCCGGCGAAGTGCTCGGGGCGATCTGCGACGCGCTGCGGCTCGACCAGGCCGAGCGGGACCACCTGCGCAACCTCGTGCGCCCGGTGCGCAAGCGGCGCCGCAGCGCGCAGCAGCGGGTGCGTCCCGCGTTGCAGCAGCTCATCGACGCGATGGACAGCACGCCCGCGATCGTCCTCGGCCGGCGGCTGGACATCCTCGGCTGGAACCGGCTCGCCTGCGCGCTGCTGGGCGACTTCCCGGCCATGGAGCCCGACCAGCGCAACCTGGCGCGGCAGGTCTTCCTGGATCCGGCCGCGCGCGAGTTCTACGTGGACTGGACGGCCAAGGCGACCGAGATCGTGGCGCTCCTGCGGCTCGACGCCGGGCGCCACCCCGATGACGAGGCGCTGTGCGCGCTCGTCGAGGAGCTCTCCGGGCGCAGCGAGGTCTTCGGCCGCCTGTGGGCGGACCGCGACGTGCGCGACCTCGGCTACGGGCGCAAGCAGCTGCGGCACCCGGTGGCAGGCCGGCTGACGCTGGCCTACGAGACCATGCACCTGCCGGATCCGGACCAGAAGGTGATCGCCTACCACGCCGAACCCGGCTCGCCCTCCGCCGAGTCGCTGAACCTGCTGGCCACCCGCACGCTCGCTCCGGCAGGGTGACCGGGGGCTGGGCGCGTCAGGCCTTCGGCACGTGGCGCAGGGCGATCGAGTTGATGCAATAGCGCTGGTCGGTCGGCGTGTCGTAGCCCTCGCCCTCGAAGACGTGGCCCAGGTGGCCGTGGCAGGTCGCGCACAGCACCTCCACCCGCACCATGCCGAGCGAGCGGTCCTCGCGCAGGATCACCGCGTCGGTGTCGCGGGGGTCGTAGAAGGAGGGCCAGCCGCAGTGCGACTCGAACTTGGTCTCGCTGCGGAACAGCTCCGCCCCGCACGCCCTGCACTCGTAGACACCCTGCGTCCTGGTGTCGACGTACTCGCCTGTCCACGGACGTTCGGTGGCCGCTTCCCGGAGCACCGCGTACTCGGACGGGCTCAGCTGCTGCCGCCACTCCTCGTCGGACTTCGAGACCTTCGGGGTGGCACCCACATCCGGTTCCATGCCTCCACGCTAATGCTTTCCAAGATCGTCCGCCCGTGCGGGCTCCCGCGGTCCCGCGGTTCAGCCCAGGAACGTGTCCAGCACGAAGGCGACCGCGTTGTAGACCGTGAACAGCACGCCGAACAGCATCAGCGAGACCACGACGACGGCGACCACGCGGCGGTGGCCTTCGGTGCGGTTGGCGCTCTGGGCGAAGTCCTCGACGCCGTGCAGCATCCCCTCGACGGTGGCCTTGGAACCGCTGCGCTCCATCCGGTCCAGGTGCTCGGCGAACGCCCTGGCCTCGGGGTCGTGCGGATCGAGCCCGGCGAGGTCGTCGTCGAACCGCCTGGCCGGGCCGTCGCACCCCTCGCCGTCCTGCGCTGGCATGCCGTCACCGTAGCGCCGCGGGCCTGCGGTTTCAGCCGCCGATCCGCTGGGGAGCGCGCAGCAGCGGGGCGAAGGCGCGGTCGGCCGCGCCGGTGAGCGCCGGCTCGGCGAGCGCGCCGGGGACCGGCCGCAGCCGCCTGGTGCGGGCCACGAGCGAGAACCGGTGCAGCTCCTCGGTCAGCACGCCGGGCTCGGCGGCCAGCAGCTCGGCGAGGAATCCGGTCAGCACGATCCGGTCGGGGTCCAGGACGGTGGCCAGCCCGGCGAGGCCGGCGCCGAGGGTGCCCGCGGTGCGCCGCCGGGCGCTTTCGGCCCGTGCGGTCGTGGCCCGGAGTGCTTCCTCGGCGGTGGTCGCGGCGGCCGCGCGAGCCAGCGCCGCACCGTCGGCGTAGCGCTCCAGGCAGCCACGCGAACCGCACGGGCACGGCTCGCCCTCGGAGTCGACCATGAGATGCCCGGCCTCCACCGCGTGCCCGCCGCCGGTGAACAGCGTGCCCGCGTTCACCAGCGCGCCACCGATGCCCTTGCCGTCGCAGGTGAGCACGAGCGCGTTCGCGGCACCGGCCGCCGCCCCGCGCCGGTACTCGGCCATCCCGGCGAGGTTGCTGTCCCGTCCGAAGTGCACCGGAAGGTCCGGCAGCAGCGCCTTGACCAGCCGCCCGAACGGCACGTCGGCCCAGCCGTAGCAGAGCGACGAGTGCACGAAACCGTCGCTCTCGCGCATGGCGGCGGGCATCGCGACACCCACGCCCGCGCAGGCCCGGCCGCCGGCCTGCCGGCGGACCGCCTGCTCGACCTGTTCGGCGAGGACGGTGGCCAGCCGTTCCGGCGCGAAGTCGCGTTCGCCGAGGGGGTGGGGGTGCGATGGCGCGACGGGTTCGCCGATGGTGCCGGTGGTGACCTCCAGGCGGTCGGGCCGCAGTGCGCAAGCGACGACGAAGGGCGCGGTCGGCGCGGCCTCGACCAGCGGCGACGGCCGCCCGCGGCCGGAGGTCGCGGGGGTGCTCGTGCGGGCCAGCCCCAGTGCCTCCAGTTCGGTGAGTGCGTTGCCGATGGCGCTGCGGGCCAGCCCGAGCGACGAGGTGGCGCTGCTGCGCGACAGCGGCCCACCGTGGTGCAGCAACGTCAGCACCCGTGCCGCGGCGGTGCGCGGCGTGGCGTCCGGAATGTCGGCCGGGGCAGGCGAATGCCTTGGCGCGTCCGGCACCATCCGCGGTTCCCGGCGCTCGGCGGCACCCGGATGCTCGGCCATTTCGCCCCTTCCCCTCGGCACGGACCCCATCCTATTTTGTTCTCATGGAGAACAAAAGAATCGATGAGTTGCGGGTCCGCGCGGTCCTGCTGGATCTCGACGGCACGCTGGTGGACTCCCACGCGGCCGTACGCCGCAGCTGGCAGCGCTGGGCCGACGCGGTGGGCATCCCGCTGGAGTCGTTCTTCCACCGCACGCACGGCAGGCCGGGCCACGAGGTGATGGCCGAGGTGCTGCCGGAGCGCCCCGTGGCCGAGAACCTCGCGGACAGCCGCGCGCTGCTCGCGGACGAGATCGAGGACACCGACGGCGTGCGCGCGTTGCCCGGCGCCGCCCGGCTGCTGGCTTCGCTGGACGGCATGCCGTGGGCGATCGTCACCGCCTGCACCGAACCGCTGGCCCGGGCCAGGCTCGCCGCCGCCGGACTGCCGGTGCCGGAGGTGCTGGTGACCAGCGAGCAGACCGACGCGGGCAAGCCCGGCCCGGCCGGCTACCTGCTCGCCGCGCGGCGGCTCGGCGTCGAACCCGCGTGGTGCGCGGTCGTCGAGGACGCGCAGGCGGGCGTGCGCGCGGCCATCGCGGCCGGGATGCCCGTGATCGGCGTCGGAGGGCCAGTCGAGCCGTCGCCGACCTGGGAGCTGGCCGGGCTCGACGACCTGGAGGCGCTGCCCGACGGCGTGCTGCTCCGGCTGGCCGGCTCCCGCGTTCACCGGGACGGAGCGCCGATCTCGACTTAGGCTGCTCGTCGTGGCGGCACACGCGGAATTCGAGGTCGACGGGCCTGAGGGCACGCGCACGGTGCGGTTGTCCAATCCGGACAAGGTGTACTTCCCGGAGCGGGGGTTCACCAAGCGGCAGATCGCCGAGTACTACCTGTCGGTCGCGGAGCCGATGCTGCGCGCCATCGGCGACCGCCCGACGACGCTGAAGCGCTATCCCGGCGGTGTGCCCGGAGAGCCCTTCTACGCCAAGCGAGTCCCCAAGGGAGCGCCGGAGTGGGTGCGGCAGGTGGAGGTCACCTTCCCGTCGGGGCGCACCGCCTACCAGGTCTGCCCGAGCGAACCCGCGGTGCTGGTGTGGGCGGCCGGGCTCGGCACCCTCGACTTCCACCCGTGGCCGGTGCGTTCGGCCGACGTCGATCACCCCGACGAGCTGCGCGTCGACCTCGACCCGCAGCCCGGCACCGACTACGCCGACGCGGCGAGGGTGGCCGAGGTGCTGCGGGAGGTGCTGGCCGAGGCAGGGCTCACCGGTTTCCCGAAGACCTCCGGCGGCCGCGGTATCCACGTGCTGGTCCGCATCCGCCCGGAGTGGGACTTCATCATGGTGCGGCGCGCGGTCATCGCGCTGGCCCGCGAGGTGCAGCGCCGCATCCCGCGGCAGGCCACCGTGGACTGGTGGAAGCCCGACCGCGGCGAGCGCGTCTTCCTCGACTTCAACCAGGCCGCCCGGGACCGCACCGTGGCCTCGGCCTGGTCGATCCGCGGCAACCAGCGGGCTACCGTCTCCACCCCGCTCACCTGGTCGCAACTGCCCGAGGTCGAACCCGACGACTTCGACCTCCAGACCGTGCCGAGTTGGCTGGCCGAGAACGGCGACCCGCACCGCGAACTGGACGACCGCGCCTACGGCATCGAGGCCCTGCTCGACTGGTACGCCCGCGACGAACGCGACCGGGGTCTGGGCGAGATGCCTTACCCACCGGACTATCCGAAGATGCCGGGGGAGCCCACGCGCTCGCGGAAGGGGAGCCCGAGCGCTCAGCCGAACAGCTGCGAGAACTCGTCGTAGATCGTGAACAGCGAGAAGCCGCCGTAGAACAGCACGGCCCAGGCCAATGCCACGAGGCGGAAGCCCTTGAGGCCGATCTCCCTCGGGAGCACACCGCGGTTCAGGCGGATCAGCAGGATGGAGTAGACGAACATCACGATGCCGTTGAGCGCGGAGGCGATGATCACCAGTACCAGCGGCTCGTCCACACCGGAGGCCAGGATGACCGAGCCGAAGACGATCTCCGCCCACACCACGATGAAGTAGATCCGGCTCTCGCTCAGCGCCGTGTTGTCGCGCAGCGGCCCGGTCTTGAGCACGTCGGCGGTCACCCGCCCGACCATGTCCAGCACGGCGAGGTTCGTCGAGTAGAGCACGACCGTGCCGAGCAGGTAGAAGATCGTCCCGGTGACCTCGCCGAGCCGCTGGCCCATCAGCTCGATGAACGCGAAGTCCTCCGCCTGGCTGCCGACGCCGATGGTGACGAACGTCAGGCCCATCAGGATGAGCAGCGCGAACAGGCCGATCACGAAGAACGTGATGAACTGCTCCCGGTCGGCGACCCGCCACCAGCCACGCCACCTGCGCAGGTTCTCCTCGTCCTGCGGGAAGAAGTAGCCCGTGGTCGCCACGGCCTGCTCCTCACCGGTGAACGGTGAGACCACCTTGGGCAGGCGGCTGCCCATGCCCAGTCCCTTGTCCCGGATCCAGTTCGACTGGACCAGGTTGAGCGCGCCGCCCGCGCCGGCGAACGCGATCGCGCCGAGCAGCGTCGCGGCCGGGATCGCCGCCACCGACGAGGGGATCTCGGTGACCGTCACGAAGCCCCTGCCGATCGCCAGCCAGCCCGGCGCCCCCAGCAGCACCAGTGCGGCGTAGAGGAGGAAGAGCACGATCAGGCCGACCAGGAAGAACTGGATCTTCTCGACGGTCCTGTACACCACCGGCGAGACCGTGAGCACCAGGCCGATCAGCACCAGCACGCCGATGGTGACGTAGGGGATGGCGTCCTCGGGGAAGCCCAGCGCGAAGGAGAGCGTCGTGGTGCCGCCCGTCGCCCACCCGGGCCACGCCCAGGGCACCACGGTCATGATGATGAACAGCCAGCCCCAGTGCTTCCACAGCCGGGTGAACCCGGTTACGGCGGTCTCCCCGGTGGCCAGCGAGTAGCGCTCGATCTCCATGTTGAGGAAGTACTGGGTGAGCACACCGATCAGCGCCAGCCACACCAGGGCCAGGCCGACCTGTGAGGCGATGTAGGGCCACAGCACGTACTCCCCGGACCCGATGGCCCCCGCGAGCAGGAGCACGCTCGGGCCCAGGACCTTCCGCAACGGTTTCGGTTCCGGGAGGTCGGCATAGGGAACGCCGGGGAGTTGCGTGCTGGGGATCTCCGTCGCCGTAGGCGCCCGGTCGGATCTGCCCTCACCCGGTTGGGTCATGACCGCTCCTAGTCGCCCGCCGCGCCGCGCAGCGCAGGCCACAGCGCCCGGACACCTACAACGGTAGAACCCGTCGCCCGGATGCGACAGACCCGAGCTGCGGGAACGGCTCGCGGAGCGAGCAGAACGCGGCTCGGACCGGAGTGCGGACAGCGGTCGCGGGTGCGCTCCGGGGTGTCACGTCAGTGCGCGGTCGTCTCCCCGTCGGCGTACCTGCGCAGCGTCCGGGCGGAAGGCCGCAGCAGCCATCGGTCGACGAGCAGGTTGCACAGCGCGAGCGCGCACGGCACCGCAAGCAGGACCAGGTAGCCGACCACGGGCGGGCCGAACTCCACGCGTTCCCCCCTGGAGAAGTTCCCCGGACTCTCCACCGCCTTGACCAGGACCCAGCAGGAGATCACCGTCGTCGCGACGGTTCCCGCCCAGAACACGACCAGGAGGCGCCGGGCTCTCGTCGCGAACGGCACGTCCAGATGCCCGTGGGTGACGTAGGAACGTGCCGTCAGCAGCGTGACGCAGGAGAACACCTGGAAGAACGCCGAGATCCCGCCCATGCCGACCATGACGATCGTCGTGGGGTTGGCCGAGGTCGGCAGCCGGTACCCGAGCGCGACGATGAGCACCCCCGCCACCAGTCCCAGCACCAGCGACACCAGGCCGGCGAGCAACGACGTGGTCCCGATCGTCCGCCCGAACCCGGGCGGCAGCGCCGCGTACCGCTGCCGCTGCTGACCGGCCGTCATCGGTTGACCCGCCAGTCCGATCCGTCGCCGTCGCTGACGCTGCCGTCGGACAGGTCGTGGGCCGACCGCGTCCACCGGTCGCCGAGGTCGCGGATCTTGTCCCGCAAGGTGGTCTGCTCGGTGTCGATGACGTCGAGGTAGCTGTTCAGCGCCATGACCCCGGTGGTGATCAGGCCGATCGACACGGCCGCCGCGCCGGCGATGGCGGCGATCGCCATGGGCGTGCACACGACCGTGCAGGCGGTGGCGATCGCCGCGACGGCCCCGACCACGAACACGCCGAGGGCCACCAGCGTCGCGAGCCAGTACGCGTCGATGGCGTCGGCGAGGTTGTTCAGCGACCCGCGCATCTGCATCGCGAGGTCCTTGATCCCGTTGAGCCCCTCCTCCTGCTTCGGGACCAGCGCCTTGTAAGCCTCGGCCGCAGGCCCCTCCCAGCGGACGTTCGCCTGGAGTCCGGAGAGGGTGATGTCGCCCGCGACGTCGCCGATCGGGGTCGCCACGGCGTTCGCCCACTGGTCGCTGATCTCGCGCAGCCGGTCGGAGTCGCCAGGTAGCTCGAAGGACCGGTTGATCTCGTCCCAGAACTCCCGCAACTGCTGCGCCAGCGCCTCCATGCTGCGCTGGATCGGCTCCACCAGGTACGACAGGAAGTCGGGGACCCAGCTCAGCAGTTCGTCGACCACTTCCCAGAAGCCGTTGATCGCCCGGTCGATCTCATCGGTCTTGTCCGCGGCCTGCTGCACGAGCACGTTCGCCATCAGCTTTCCCCCAACTGCCCGTGCACGGCCTGGATCCCGTGCCTGCCCTGCGCGTCGTCGCGTTCGTACTGGTCGGCGGCCTCGAGCAGGTCGTCGCCGATCTCGCGGAAGTACTCGGCGGCCTGATGGATCATGGCGGCCAGCGCGTCCCGCGCGGCGTTGAACGTGGCGTCCAAGCCCCGGTCGTCGGCCCACTTCGAAACGTCGGCCGCCGTCACGCCGAGCGAGCCGGCGGTGTCCAGCGCGACCTGGAGGTCCTCGGCGGCGGTCTTCCACACCGCTGCGTCCGAACGCAGGGCTTCGAGCTCTACGGCGATGCCTGGCTGGGTCACGGTCTGCTCCTCCTGCGAAGGGACGTGGGGGCGGGCCTCAGCGCGACAAGCCGAGCCGGCGCAGCAGCGTGTGCGGATCGGCGGCCAGGGACTGGAGCTCCTCGATCGCACGGCTGCGCGGTCCGGCGGTCGCATCCGCCGGCACGCTGCGCTCGACGAGGCCGGCGAGGAGCTCGGTGAGCTCGGCCTCGATCTCGGAGTCCCGGGCCGCGCCCGCCCAGTCCGGGTCCACTGAGATCTCCAGGACCTGGCCGCGCTTGGCGGTGCCGCTGACGTGCCCGCCCGCGCTCTCGAGGGAAACAGGCTGGTTGGACGTGGCGCTGATCCGCCGGGTGAATTCGGCGAGGTCCGCGGACACCTCGTCGAGCAACCGCAACACGTCCTGCCTGCTCAGCGGCGACGTGTCCGCGGGCGGCCGGGTAGACGCGGGCTGCGCTCCGGCCGCGGGCACGGTCTCGGCCATCGCCTGCACGGTGGCGGCGGTCATCGCGGCCAGCACGGCCGCGCCCAGCTCGTGCGGCGCCACCGACTGCTTCCAGTCGTCGGCGAGGGCGACCGACGTGACCGCCCCGGAGCCGGTGACGCGCACCGCCACAGCGCCCGCGGAATCCTGGCCGAGGACGCCTGCCGTGTCGTCCGGCTCCGGCGCGTCGTCATCGGCGTCCCACGATGCCGCGTCGTCGAACTCCCAGTCCTGCGGATTGCGTCTGCCGTGGCTCATGGTGCGGGGTCCTTTCCCGGATCGGTACTACCCGGCACTCCCGGCGATCTCCAGACTGCCGCGAACTTTAAGCGCATCGCGATCCAGCCCGGTGTGCGGAGCCGCTTCTCCTACCCGTTCGGCCCAGCGGAGAGCGGGACGTGGAATCGCCGAGCAGTGCTCTTGCGGCTTCGTGCTTCGCTACGCGTGATGATCGAAAGGAAAAGTGACCGGATTCAGCTAATTCGAACAGGGGTTTTTCGCACGCGGAATCGAAGGAAACCCGAATCCAGGGCGGAATCCCGGCCCCCAGTCGGCAAATCGGGTGACTTCGGCCCGCCGGTGCTACCTTCGGCGAGCGCTGTCGTGTTCCTTCGCGAGTACGCCGGAGGCAGTGATGAGCGAACCTGGGGGACAGCCGGGGGAGTCGCGTCCGCCGTTCCTGCCGGAGGTGCAGATCGAGGGGCCGGGCCCACAGCGCAGGTGGACGGTGCTGGTGCGGCTGATCCTGCTGATCCCGCACTTCATCGTGCTCTACGCCGTCGGCATCGCGGCGGCGGTGGTCGCGGTCCTGGGGTGGTTCGCGGCGCTGTTCACCGCGCGCCTGCCGACGTGGATCGCCGACTTCCTCGTGCTCTACGTGGGCTACCGGACGCGGGTCGGCGCGTACCTGACTCTGCTGGTCGACAGCTACCCGCAGTTCCTGACCACCTCGATCGGCTACCCGGTACGGGTGGACATCCGCCCTGGCCGGCTCAACCGCGCGGCGGTGTTCTTCCGGTTGATCCTGGTCATCCCCGCCGCCGTCGTGGCGGCGGTGCTCGCCCACGGCTGGACGGTCCTGGCGTTCTTCCTCTGGCTCGCCGTGCTGATCACGGGCCGGACACCGCAGCCGGTGTTCGGCGCGTCCGCCGCGTTCGTCCGCTACGAGCTGCGCGTGCAGTCCTACTGGTACCTGCTGACCGACTCCTACCCGAAGCGGCTCTTCGGCGACGGCGGCTCGGCGGCGGAGGGCGCGCGAGCGCAGGGGACCCGGCCGCTGACGCTGTCCACGGGGGCACGGGTCCTGTTGATCGCGTTCATCGTGCTGGGTGTGCTCGGCCTGCTCGCGACGGGCTTGTCGAGCGCGCTTCACGAGCCCGCACCCGAGTACTACCAGTACTACGAGTACGAGATCGCTCCTTCGGTCTGAGGGACGTTCTCTGAACTCACCTGGCCTTGCGTGGCGGTGCCGGTGGCGGAACCTCAGGCGTCCTCTGGCTCCGGGATCTTTTTCTGACGTATCGCCCCGGCGTCAGTCCACCGCCGCCTCGGTCCACGCCCGGCGCAGGATCTCGTCGACGGTCTCCTGCGGGGTCTGGTGCGAGGTGTCCAGCCACAGGCCGAGCGGCGGGGTCTGCTCGCGCAGAACGGTGTCGAGCTCGTGCACGGCCCAGCTGTCGTAGGCGACCTTGCCCCGGCCCGCCTCCCGCTCGGCGATGGCCTCCACCGAGGGAGCGAGCACCACGACCAGCAGCGGCCGGTTGCGGACGGCACGAACCATGTCGGCCAGGTGCTCGCCGAGGACGACGTCCTGCACGACCGCGGTGAAACCGGCGTCGAAGTAGGCGTCGGCGGTGCCGGCCGTCAGCCGGTGGCGCAGGCGCAGCTGGCGCAGCGCCTCCTGCGACGGTGAGCCCGTCATCTCCTCCCTGCCGCCGACGACCATCCGGCGGTACACGTCACCCCGCACGTGCGCCGAACGGGTGAGGCGCTCGGCAACGCCCTGCGCGACGGTCGACTTGCCCGCCGCCTGGATGCCGGTGAGCAGCAGGATTGCCTGGTCAGAGGTGTTCACGGAACGCGCTCCGGGGATCGTGGTTGATCACATGGTGGCATTTCCGACCGCGGGCGTCGCCTGCTTTTCGCGCCCGCGGTTACTCATAGCGATATGCGCATGTCCGCCTTTCAGCACACTGGCGGACAACGCACCGCTCTCGCGGCGGTGTCGCTGCCGGAGCCCCCGGCAGGACCATCGCTACTGCTGGCATTCGTCACACCGGGAGGCAGACCCATGGTCCACACCGAGCGCGAGACCGCCCCGGCCCAGGCGGGCGGCTGCAGCTGTTGCGGAAGCTGCTCCGGCCCGTCCTGCGGCTGTTGCTCGAGCTGCCGCTGAGCGGCGGAAAGCCTGCCCGGGGTGATTGCGGGATCACCCCGGGCAGGCCATGCCCTCGGTAGGGACCACGCCGTCGACCAGGAACCTGGTGACGGCGGTGGTGGCGCACTCGGAGCGGCCGACCGCGCCGTGCCCGGCGCCCAGCCAGCGCAGCACGACACCAGACGGCAGCTGCTCGGCCATGTGATCGCTGCCCAGCGCGGGCACCGCCGCGTCGTGCGCGGTACTGATCACCGGCAAGGGCGGCAGCCCCGGGGTGTGCGGGACCGGTAGCGCCTGCTGCGGTACCGGCCAGAGCCCGCACCAGACCAGCCGCTGCGCGAAGACGCCTCCGAACAGCGGGAACCGCGCGCTCCAGTCCGCGGCGATCTCGGTGCTGCGCTGCGGCGGCACGCGCAGCGTCGTGTCGTTGCAGCTGGTGATCATGTCGCCGTCGAGCCGGGCGGGTGCCGGCGGCGTGCTTTCGACCAGCGGCGCGACCATGGCCGCCACCGCGCTGCCGTCGCCCCGGTTCGCGGCGGCCAGCGCCTGCGCGAGCCCGGGCCAGGCGTCGCGGTCCTGCAGACCCAGCAGCACCGCCTGCGTGATCTTGCCCGCGGTCACCGAGGTCCCGGGCAGCGGCGCGGCGCGGGTCCGCTCCACGAGGTCGGCGACCGTCCGGCGCGGGTCGGGACCCAGCGGGCAGCCGCGCGCGGCGCAGTCGGCTGCGAACCGGTCGAACACCTGCTCCCCGCCCTGCGCCTGCGCCTCGCCCTGGGCGATCGCGTCGAGCTGCGGGTCGGGCGCGCCGTCGAGGACCATCCGGCCCACGCTCTCCGGGAAGCGCTCGGTGTAGGTGGTCAGGACCCTGGCGGCCTCGCCGCGGCCGATGGCGTGCAGCTTCGGGACACCGAGCTCCAGCCGCAGCTCCTCCAGGTCGGCGGCGGTGCGCCAGGTGTCGTAGGCCTGCAACCGCTCGTCGAGGCTGAGCAGGCACTGCTGGCTGGCGTCGCGGACGGAGTCGACGAGCCGGTCCAGCGTCGTGCGGTCGGTGGCCCTGGGGTCGAAGCCGAGGATGGCGTTGCGCCGCTCGACCGGGATGCAGTCGGCGGAGTCGGACTCGCCGGTGCCCCGGCGGTCCATCCCGATCACGCGGAAGGTGCGCAGGAGCTCCGGAGGCAGCCGCAGCGCCATCCGCGCCGCGAAGGCCGTGCCCGGCTCGCCGCCGATGTCACCGAGCACCACCAGCGGCACCTGGCCCGAGCCTGCGCTGATCACGGCGCTGCGCGCGGTGCCGCGCCCGGGCGCCTCCGGCGAGTCGAGCGTGGTGGGCAGCCGGGAGCAGGCGAAGGTCATCCCCGCGGGCAGCGCGGGCACGCCGAGTTCGCCGCGGGTCTGCTCGGTGCAGTCGTCCCACGTCAGCGACTCCTGCACGGACGGGCCGAGCGGCGGCACGGGCGCCGGTCCCGGCGTCTGCGGCTGCGGGGTGACCTGCTGCTCGGCGTCGCGGTAGGCCACCGGCGGTCGCTGCGATGGCCCGGCCGAGCACGCCGCGACGACCAGCAGCAGCAACGGCAGCAGGAGCACCCCGACCCGGTGAGCGGTGCGCCGGGGGGTGCTGCGCGGCACGGGTACTCCTCGTCGTGGATGCACGGGATGCGAACTGCGGTCAGCATCGCATGATCCACGTGAGACCGCGGTGAGGGGCTGTTGGGACGTCCGGGGCGGTGAGGGATAGCCGACAATGCGGTTCGACCAATCGCCGCGCGGCGGTAGCGTGCGCCCGGAGCGGCGAGGGAAGGGAGCCTGCGCGGTCATGGTCATGGCGCACATGGACGGGGCGTCGTCCCGGGGACGGCCGGTGGTGGGACTGGAGCAGACCGCCGCCCGCGCCTTCGGGGCGGTCCCGCCGCCGGTGCTGGTCCTGCTGGGCATCGTGAGCCTGCAGGTCGGTGCCGCCTTCGCCAAGCAGATGTTCGCCGTCGCCGGCTCGTCGGGCGTGGTGGCGCTGCGGCTGTTCTTCGCGGCCGCGGTCCTGCTGGTGGTCTGGCGCCCGTCGCTGCGCACGGACCGCAGGACGCTCGCGGTGGTCGTCGGCTACGGCCTGGTCCTGGCCGGCATGAACATGAGCATCTACCAGGCGTTCGAGCGCATCCCGCTGGGCGTGGCGGTGACGATCGAGTTCCTCGGCCCGCTCGCGGTCGCGCTGTTCGGCTCGCGCCGCAAGCTCGACGTGGTGTGGGCGCTGCTCGCCGGTGCCGGCGTGCTCCTGCTGTCCAGGGCCGACGGCGGACTCGACTGGGTGGGCGTCGGTTTCGCGCTGCTGGCGGCCGTGCTGTGGGCGAGCTACATCCTGGTCAGCGCCAAGCTGGGCAGCCGGACCTCCGGGGGTTCCGGCCTGGCGCTGGGGATGGCCGTCGGTGCGCTGGTGGCGGCGCCGTTCGGCGTCGCCGACGCGGGGCCGGTGCTGCTGGACCCGGCGGTGCTGGCCGTCGGGCTGCTCGTCGCGCTGATGTCGTCGGTGGTGCCCTACACGCTGGAGCTGGAGGCCCTGCGCCGGATCCCGCCGCGCGTCTTCGGCGTGCTGATGAGCCTGGAACCCGCGGTCGCCGCGCTGGCCGGGCTGGTCGTGCTGGGAGAGGCGCTCGGCGCGTGGCAGTGGGCGGCCGTCGGCTGCGTCGTGATCGCCTCGGTCGGCGCGACACGCACGGTCGGCACCCAGACCTGACCGTGCGTTAACCGGGTGCGCGTGGCGCGGCGCAGGTCTAGCTTGGCGCCATGCCGATCTTGAGCTTCGACCGCTGCTGCGCGGAGGTCGTCGCGCAGACCGACTTGCTGCGCTCCGCGGTCGCGGGCGCCGACCTGACGGCACCGGTGCCGACCTGCCCGGGCTGGAACCTCGGCCAGTTGCTGCGGCACGTCGGCGCCGCTCACCGCTGGGTCGAGGAGGTCGTGCGGACCCGGGCGTCCGAGCCGGTCGAAGAGCGGATCAACGACCTCGCCGACTACACCGACGAGGACGCGGCAGTGCTCGACGCCTGGCTCGCCGACGGCGCGGCGCGGCTCGCCGAGACCCTGCGAGAGGCCGGGCCGGACGCGCGGGTGTGGACCGTCGCCCCGGGCGGAACACCGGTGTTCTGGGCCCGCCGGATGGTGCACGAGACCGCGGTCCACCGCTCCGACGCCGCGCTGGTCGCAGGCGCGCAGTTCGACGTGGACGGCGAGGTCGCCGTCGACGCGCTCGACGAGTGGATGGACTTCGGCGCGCTGGAGCAGGTCTTCGAGGAGAGCCCGTCGATCCGCGAGCTGCTCGGTCCCGGCCGCTCCCTGCACCTGCACGCCACCGACGCCCCGCCGGAGGCGGGAGCGGAGTGGCTGGTCGACCTGTCCGGCGAGCCGATCACCTGGCGGCGAGCGCACGAGAAGGCCGCTGCGGCGGTGCGCGGACCGCTGAGCGGGCTGCTGCTCACCATCTACGGGCGCAAGCCCGCCCCGGGCGCCGAGGTCGAGATCCTCGGCGACGCGGAGCTGTTCCACGCGTGGCTGGACCGCGTCAGCTTCTGGCTCCGGGGCGAGGGGTGACAGCCTGTCTTCGAACTCACCCTGCCTGGCGGTTCCGGTGGCGGAACCTCAGGCGCCCTCTGACTCCGGGATCCTTTTCTCGCGTCACCCATACGCCACGAAAAGGCTGTCCTCGTCAGAGAACGCCTGAGAACCCGCGGCGGTGCCGGTCGCGAGGGTGGGCCAAGCGGCTGCGCCGCTTCAAAGAACTCAAGACGGGCTCTGCGGCCGGTCAGCCCGTGCCACCTGGCCGCACCGCGCGCATGAGCGTCAGCAGCGCCTGGTTCAGCGGCGTGGCGATGCCGTGGCGCTGCCCGGCCCGCACGACCGGTCCGCTGATGTGCTCGTGCTCGGTGGGCAGCCCCGCCAGCCGGTCGTAGAGCATCGAGGTGCCGTTGTCCGGGGAGAAACCGGTCCGGTAGGCGTCGACGACCTTGTCGGCGTCGGCGGAGGTCAGGTCGGCGCCCTCGGCCCGTGCGACCTCCACCGCCTCGGCCAGCACCGCCGCGCACAGCTCGCTCACGCCGGGCTCGTCGAGGACGTCGAGGCGGCGCATGGTGAGCGCGGTGATCGGGTTGGCCGCGACGTTCATCAGCATCTTGCGCCACGCCTCGGTGCGGAAGTCGCCGGTGGACTCGACCCCCACGTCCGGCAGCAGCTCCGGCAGCGCCGCGCCCAGCTCGCCGCGCGGGACGACGACCCTGGCCCGGGTCCGCCGGACCACGTGACCGGGCGCGACCCGCTCGGCGCCGACGTAGATCAGCGCGGGCAGCAGGGGCCCGCTCCAGCCCAGTGCCGACACCGACTCCTCGTGCTCGACGCCGTTCTGCACCACCACGACCGGCGTGCGGCCGTCGTCGAAGGCGTGCAGCCACGGCTCGGCGGTCGCGACGTCCTGGACCTTGGTCGTGAGCAGCACCCGGTCGACCTCGGGGACCCGTTCCGCGGAGGTGACGATCCCGACCGGGAGCTCGGTGGTTCCTCCGGGACCGTCGACGACCAGCCGCTCGAACGGCGTCCGGACGCACATGGTGACCTGGTGGCCCGCCGCCTGCGCCGCTTCCGCCAGGACCGCGCCGACCGCTCCGGCTCCGATGACCGCGATTCGCTGTTCACCCACGCGGGGAGACTACTTCGCGGCGTCCTGCGCGCGCACTGTCCCGCTGAGCACCGATTCCAGGTCGTAGCGCGCGGGTTCCTCGAGCTGGTCGTAGCGGCAGGACTCCGGGTCGCGGTCCGGGCGCCAGCGCACGAACTGCGTGGTGTGGCGGAACCGCGACGGCATCGCGCCCTCGGTGTGGTCGTAGGCGACCTCCACGACCTTCTCCGGTCGCAGCGGTTCCCAGACCAGCTCGCCGCTGCGCCAGCGGGTCACGCCGCCCGGCAGCCGCCTGCCGTCCTCGGCGTGCGGGCCGAGCCACGGGTGGTTCTCGGCGCCGAGCAGCGGGGCCAGCGAGGTGGCCAGCTCGCGCCTGCGCGCCGCCGGGAACGCGCCGACCACGCCGACGTGGTGCAGCACCGAACGGTCGTCGTGCAGGCCGAGCAGCAGGGAGCCGACGGCGGTGCCGGGCTCGGTGTTGGCGTGCCAGCGCAGCCCCGCCACGACGCAGTCGGCGGTGCGGGCGTGCTTGACCTTGAGCATGGTCCGCTTGCCCGGCTCGTAGCGGCCGTCGGCGTCCTTGGCGATCAGGCCGTCGAGCCCGGCACCCTCGAAGACCCGGAACCACTCGCCTGCCAGCGCGTGGTCCTGGGTGGCCGGGGTGGTGCGCAGTCCACTGTGGTCGGATTCGAGGCCGCTGAGCAGTTCCCGCCGCGTGGAGAAGGGTTCGCCGCGAAGGTCGCGGTCGTCGAGTGCGAGCAGGTCGAAGGCGATGAAGGTGGCCGGGGTGCGTTCGGCGAGCAGCTTGACCCTGCTCGCGGCGGGGTGGATGCGTTCGGTCAGCGCGTCCCAGTCGAGCCGGTCGCCGTGCTCGTCCTGGCGGGTGACGACGAGCTCGCCGTCGAGGACCGCGGGTCGGGTGAGCACGCGCCCGAGGCCGTCCAGCACCTCGGGGAAGTAGCGGTTCAGCGACTTGCCCGTCCTGGACTGCAGGAACAGCGGTTCGGCCGCGCCCGGGTCGGCGAAGACCAGGCAGCGGAAGCCGTCCCACTTGGGTTCGAAGAAGAGCCCGGACCGTTCGGGCACCCCGTCCACCGGGCTGGCCAGCATGGGCTTGACCGGCGGTTGCAGCGGTAGCGTCATCGCCGCGGCCTCCTCGTCAGCGCACCCGTTGCCGGGGTGCGCGGTCCAGTTCGAGCCTGATCGCCGTCGGCAGCACCTCGGTCTCCAGTGCTCGCCTGGCGTGGGAGAGCACCTTCTCGTCGAGCTCCTCCCAGACGTGGCGCACGCTGGTGCCCTCGTGCAGCCACAGCGTGAGGCGCAGGTTCGGCCGCCGCACGTCGCCTGCCATCCGCACCCGCACCCGCTTGACCCCGGTGACCGACTCGGCGTCGGCCTGCACGGCGTCGGCCAGCGCGCTCGCCGACACCAGCAGCCTGCCGGTGGTGCCGTCCTCCATCCGCAGGTCGGGCCTGGTCTCCGGCCGCAGCGCCCGCGCGGCCCACCAGATGCCGACCACCACCAGCAGCAGCCCCAGCACGATCGCGGCGGCCGTCGCGAACTGCGGGAACGACCGCCACCACTGCACCAGCAGCGGATCCAGCACCGGTCGCTGCCCCCGGTAGGTGCCCAGCCAGCCCATGCCGACGACCAGCGCCAGCGCGCCGCAGAGCAGTGCGAGCAGCCCGAGGACGACCACGACCCCGCGTTCGAAGCCCAGCGCGCGGCCGGTGGCCGTGGTGCTCGGACGGATCTCGGGTTTCTCGCTCATCAGCCCTCCTGACCGGTCGACCCGGCCGGTCGCGGTCAACGCCGCTCCCTGGCGGCCGACAGCGACACCGTCACCTTCGGCGTCCGCCGCAGCGGGAGCTCGTGGACCGTCGTCCTGGCGGTCTCGGTCAGCTCGTCGAGCAGTTCCGCGGTCTGGCGGAACTGCGCGGTGGCCCGTACCCGGACCTTGCGGCGGTCGGCGGTCACCGTCGCCCCGGCCACGCCGTCCTGGGCGCGGACGTGGTGCCCGACCAGCCGCGCCAGCGAGCGCGGGTCGGTGGTCACGGTGACCTCGGGCGCCGGGTCGTGCAGCCGGATGTCCTTGCGGCCCGCGCCGAAGGCGAGCAGCAGCAGCACCAGTCCGGCCACGGCGACCAGCGCCGCCGTCACGCGCACCGGTGTCTGGTCCCAGGTCAGCGCGCTCAGCGCCGAGCGCAGCTCGGGCAGCGGCAGGATCAGGCCACCGCTGTCCGGCCGCAGCCACGCCCAGGCGGTCTCGGCGACCAGCAGGGCACCCGCCGCGGCGAGGGCCAGTCCGAACAGCGCCGCGATCAGGCGCACCAGCACACGCATCGGTTCACTCCACTCGCTGCCGCTTGCCCGCGCGGACCATCGCCGAGACGGTCACGTCGACCGTGCGGACCCGGCAGTCTGCGATGCGTTCCAGATCCGCGGCGATGCGCTCGCGCATCCTGCGCACCGTCTCGCGCACCGGCGCCGGGTAGCGCAGCACCACGTCGAGCCTGATCCGCAGCTCGCGGTCCGGCCCGGCGACGTGGGCGCTCGCGCCGTGCTCGCCGAGCCCGACCCCGGCCAGGCGGCGGCGGACCCGGGCGCCACCGGCGACCTCGTCCGCGGCGTGCTCGACGATCTTGCGCAGCACGGTGCGGTCGATGCCGAGGGCGCCTCGCTCGGCGGGCTCGGGCAGGCCGCCGTCCGGCGGCCGAGGCTCGGTGGCGGTGCGCGCCGCTTCGGCGGTCACCGGTCCCTGCCTCGCCTGCCGAGGATGTCGCGCACGTCCATCTCGCCGTCGAGCACGCGCCCGACGACCAGCCCGATCGCGCCGACCGCGAGGGCGATCAGGAAGCCGGCGAAACCGCCGACGGCCGCGGCGGTACCGAGGATGAGCCCGGCCAGCAGGCCGGTCTGCGTTGCGTTCACCTTGTCTCCTATCGGTGCCGGCCGGTGGGTCCCGGGGGCGGCTTCGGTTCCGTTCTTCGGGGACCGCGGTGGGCGGCACCGCTGATCATCTCCGGCGGGAGCGCCGAAGACCACCGCACCCGCCCCGCGTCACCGCACCCGCGGGTGGCGCCTGCGTCGCCGCCACCCGCTGATCCGGCGCGCGACGCCGCGCACGACGCCGGGCCGGGGCACGATCACGATCGGCGCGTCGTAGCGGGCGTCGTCGAGCTCGAGCTCCCTGGCCTGCCGGGCGCGCAGCTCGTCGAGCCCGGCCGCGAAGACCTCGGGGTCGCCTCCGACGTCGGGGTGGTGCCTGCGGACGAAGGCCCGCAGGTCCGCACGTGCCGCGGCGTCCCGGCCGGTCATCACGCGCCTGCCTGCTCGACGTCGCTGACGGTGATGTCGACGGGTCCGCGCCCCGCCACCCGCGCGATCTCGGCGCGAAGCTCGGCGACGAGCTCCGGCAGCGGGCGGTCCAGGCGCAGCACCACCGCCACCTCGGCGGGAGTGCCGTCCTCGCGGGAGCGGACGCCGGTCACCCGCCGGCCCGGCAGGTGGGTGGCGACCACGCCGTACTCGCCGCCGTCGAGCCGCAGCACCGACGGGTGGGCGAGCACCACCGCCGCCACCCGCTCCGCCAGTTCCTCGTCGGTCGCGGTCATCGCGCCCTTCCTCGCCGCCACGCCCGTGGTCCCCGGTCGGTCACTCCACCCGCGAGGTGGGTGGCGTGCCGTTGCCCTCCTCGTCCTCGGACGGCAGGTGGATGTCGTTGACCGAGATGTTGACCTCGATGACCTCGAGGCCGGTCATCCGCTCCACCGCGCCGATCACGTTGCGGCGCACCGCGCGGGCCAGGTCCACGATGGACGCGCCGTACTCCACCACGATGTCGAGGTCCACCGCGGCCTGCTTCTCGCCGACCTCGACCTGCACCCCGGAGGTCGACGAGGTGCCGCTGCCGCCCGGGATGCGCTCCCGGATGGCACCGAACGCGCGGGAAACGCCGCCGCCCATCGCGTGGACGCCGGAGATCTCCTTTGCCGCGATGCCTGCGATCTTCTGCACGACCGACGCCGCGATGCTGGTGCGGCCCTGCGAGGTCTCGTCGGCCAGCCGGGCCGGGGACGTGCCGCCGGTGCGGCTGTCCGGGACGCGCCTGGTCTCCTGGCCGCTCTCGGTCGATCCGGTCTGGCTCTGGCCGGTCTGGGTCTGGGCCATGGGTAGTCCTTTCCGCTGTCCCGCCGGTCTCGGCTGCCCCGGCGGGGATGTTCCTGCGAGATCGGATGCTCGGCTCGGCCCGGATCTGCCGGGCGCGTGTCCTATGTCACCCAATCGGATGATTCAGGTGGTGCGACGTCGGCGATCCTGATCCACACCGCGGGCGCGGCCCCGCCGAGCGCCACGTGCAGCCGGTCGGCGAGCTCGGTCCGGATCATCTCCGCCAGCGCCGGGGCGGGCAGCGGGTACTGCACCTGCAGGTCGATCCGCACCTCGTCGACGTCGCCCCCGCAGCCCCGCAGGTGCACCCCGGGGTGGGCGGTCAGGATCTCGGCGCAGGTCCGGCGGGCCAGCAGCAGGACCGCCTGCGGCGAGATCCGCAGCGACCCGCCGTCCTGGTCGAACTCCAGCGGCGCCGACCCGGCACCGCCGCGGATGCCGCGCACGGTCGTCAGCGCCCGGTCGACCAGCCCGTCCGGCGGCTCGACCGGCAGGTTCGCGGTGCGGCGCACGGCCGCCCATGCCGAATCCAGCTCGGCCAGCTCGGCCTGGCAGTGCGGGCAGCCCGCGACGTGCGCGGCGAGCTCGGGCGTCCCGCCGTCGGCGTGGTAGCCGACCAACTCGCCGACGGTGCGCCCGCAGGGCAGCACCCGGTCGGCGTCGGAGGAGCGATCAGCCATGGCGCATCTCCTTCAGCCTGGCCAGCAGCGCCAACCGCGCGCGGTGCAACCGGGACCGCAGCGCGGGGGCGCCGACGTCCAGGACCTCGGCGATCTCCTCGTAGCCCATCCCTTCGAACTCGTGCAGGACCAGCGGGATCCGCTGCGAGGGTTCCAGGGTCGCGATCGCGCGGTGGACCATGGTGGCTTCCTCGTTGCGCACCGCCTGGCCTTCGGGATCGCGGTGATCGGCGAACAACCCGCCCACGGCCTCGTCGGAGACGTCGAGCGGCACGGTGGGCCTGCGCCGCCGGATCTGGGCCAGCGCGGCGTTGGTCACCACCCGGTACAGCCACGTCGACGGCGCGGCGTCGCCGCGGAAGCGCTTCAGCGACCGCCACGCCGAGACCCACGCGTCCTGCACCGCGTCCTCGGCTTCGGAGGAGTTGCCCAGGATGCGCACCGCCACCCGGTACATGGTGGTGGTGTGGCGGCGGACCAGTTCGTCGAACGCCGACGCGTCCCCGCGCTGCGCTGCTGCGATCAGCGCTTGGTCGGTGTCGGCGCGAGCGGTCACGCGTGCATTCTCGCGTACCGCAACAGCAGCAGCGATTCGTCGGTGTGCAGCGCGGAGAGCAGGCGCATCCGCCGGGGAACGCCGACACCGGTGCCCTTGGCGATCCGCCCCGCGTCCCCGCCTGCCAGCAGCGGCGACATCGTCAGGCACAGCTCGTCGACGAGGTCGGACTCGACCAGGGAGCCGAACAGCGTCGGCCCGCCCTCGCAGCCGATGCGCCGCAGTCCCCGCTCGTCGAGCGCGGCCAGCGCGGCAGGCAGGTCGACCTGCTCGTCCCCGGCGACCACCACGTCGGCCCCGGCATCGGCCAGCGCGGCCCGCCGGTCGGCGGGGGCGGCCTGGCAGGTGAGCACGATCGGCGGCACGAGCGTGTCGGTGAGCAGCGGGGAGTCCACCGGCAGCGAGCACGACCGCGTGACCAGGGCGATCGGCGGCACCGGCGAGAGCCCCAGGCGGGAGCGGCGCTCGCTGCGGACCTCGGTGCGCTTGACGCCGCGGTACCCCTCGAGCACGGCGGTGCTCACACCGACCAGCACCACGTCGGAGAGGTCGCGGATGAGACCGAGGACCCGCTGGTCCTCGGGTGCCGACAGGCCGCGCGACCTGCCCTTGATCGTCACCGCCCCGTCGAGGCTGGAGACGAAGTTCACCCGCACCCACGGGCGTTCCAGCCCCTCCGGGTAGGCGTAGAAGTCCTCGAGTTCGCCGTCCGCCTGTGGTGCGCCACTCATCGGCCAGAGCCTGTCCACGGGTCCATCCCAACATGCCGGTTAGGCTCGGCGCATGAGTACCCCGCGGCTGGCCGATCGCCGTCCCGAGCTCTCGCCGGACGAGATGGTCGGTGCGATGACCCCTCCGCCCCGGTTCGACGAGGTCCGCTTCGACACCTACGTCCCCAACCCCGACGAGCCCAGCCAGGCCGCGGCGGTGGAGGCGTGCGGGGCCTTCGCCGGGCGCGTCTCGGCCGCCGCCGTCGGTGGCGGGTCGTGGTGGAAGTCGCTGTTCGGCGGGCGCAAGGCGGACCCGGGCAAGCCGGGGCTGTACCTCGACGGCGGCTTCGGCGTCGGCAAGACCCACCTGCTGGCCTCGACCTGGCACGCGGTGCCCGGGCCCAAGAGCTACGGCACCTTCGTCGAGCTGACCAACCTGGTCGGCGCGCTCGGCTTCGCCGAGACCGTCCGCAGGCTCTCCGAGCACCGGCTGCTGGCCATCGACGAGTTCGAGCTCGACGACCCCGGCGACACCATGCTGGTGACCCAGCTCATCGCCAAGCTCACCGACGCGGGCGTGCACATCGCCGCGACGTCGAACACGCTGCCCGACAAGCTCGGGGAGGGCCGGTTCGCCGCGGTGGACTTCCTGCGCGAGATCCACGCGATGTCCGCCCGCTTCGAGGTCGTGCGCGTGGACGGCCCGGACTACCGGCACCGCGGCCTGCCCGACGCGCCGGACCCGATGAGCGACACCGAGCTGACCGAGCTGGCCGCGGCCACCGACGGCGCGACGCTCGACGACTTCGAGGAGCTCTGCGCCTTCCTCGCCCGCCTGCACCCGTCGAAGTACGGCCGCCTGGTCGACGGCGTGAGCGCGGTGCACGTGCGCGGTGTCCGGGCGGCACCGGACCAGGACGTGGCGCTGCGGCTGGTGGCGCTGGCGGACCGGCTCTACGACCGGGCGATCCCGGTCCGCGTCTCGGGCGAGGCGCTGCCGGTGCTGTTCACCGAGGAGATGCTGGCGGGCGGCTACCGCAAGAAGTACCTGCGTGCGACCAGCCGCCTCACCGCGCTGTCGCGCGACCTCGCCAAGTCCTGACCGCACGCTGAACTGGTGGTGGCCGCGTCCCTCCGGGCGCGGCCACTCGTGTTTTCCGGGCCGCATGTCTAACCGATCGGTCAGTTCGCTGACCGATCGGTTAGCATCGTCGGTGATCGGAGCGGAGGCGGGTATGGAGAGCACGCGGTGTTGCGTCGTCGGTGGCGGCCCGGCGGGGATGATGCTGGGACTGCTGCTGGCCAGGGCCGGGGTCGAGGTCACCGTGCTGGAGAAGCACCGCGACTTCCTGCGGGACTTCCGCGGCGACACCGTGCACCCGTCGACCCTGCGCCTGCTCGACGACCTCGGGCTCGGGGAGCGGTTCGCCGCGCTGCCGCAGCGGGAGCTGGAACGGATGCGGATGCGGATCGGTGAGTCCACTGTGGTCGCCGCGGACTTCGGGCGGCTCCGGGGCCGCCGCAACTACATCGCGATGGTCCCGCAGTGGGATTTCCTCGACCTGCTCGCGAACGCGGCGCAGGACGAGCCGTCGTTCACCCTGCGGATGTGCAAGGAGGTCACGGGTCTGCGTTCGGAGGGCGGCCGCGTCACCGGCGTCGGCTACCTCAACGAGGACGGCAGTCCCGGCGAGCTCGCCGCGGACCTGACCGTCGGGTGCGACGGTCGCGGCTCCGTGGTCCGCCGCTCGGCGGGGATGCGGTCCCGGGCGTTCGACATCCCGATGGACGTCTGGTCGGTGCGGGTTCCGGCGGTGTCCGGCTCCGGTGCAGGCGGGCAGGTGTTCGCCCGGTTCGCCGACGGCCAGGTCGCGGTCACGATGGACCGCGGCGACTACCTCCAGACCTCCTACCTGATCCGCAAGGGCGACGACGCCAGGCTGCGGGCGCGCGGCATCGAGTGGTTCCGGGGTGCGCTCGCGGAACTGTTCGGCTGGCCGCCGCACGTGCTGGAGGAGATCGGCTCCTTCGACGACGTCAAGCTGCTGGAGACCTCGATGGATCGGCTCCCGCGCTGGTACGCCGACGGCGTGCTCTGCATCGGCGACGCCGCGCACACGATGTCGCCGGTCGGCGGGGTCGGCGTGAACCTCGCGGTGCAGGACGCGGCGGCGACCGCCCGGCTGCTGGCGGCGCCGCTGCTGCGCGGCACCGTCGGCGTCGCCGACCTCGCGCGCGTGCAGCGTCGGCGAATGCTGCCGACGGCTGTGGCCCAGCGGTTGCAGCTCGGCGAGCACGAGATGCTGTTGCGGCCCGCGCTCGACGGCACCCTCGGCGCGAAGCGACTGCCGCTTCCGATGCGGCTGCTGCGGCGGTTCCCGGCGCTCGGCGCGGTGACGGCCCACGTCGGCGGTGTCGGCGTCCGCCCGGAGCGCGCACCCGGCTTCGCCCGGCGCGCGCAGCGTTAGGCCGCTCGGCGGTCGATCGCGAGCATGACGAAGGACTCCAGTTCCTCCGTCGCGGCGTCGAGGTCGAGTTCCGGATCGGCGAGCCACTGGCTGACCACGCCGTCGATGGCCCCGCCGATCGCCAGCGCGATGGTGGTGGTGTCGAAGTCGCGCAGCAGCCCGGCTTCCTGACCCGCCGCGAGCAGGTCGGCCAGGCCTCGCAGCCGGCCTCCTGCCTCGTGCGAGCCCGGCGCCTTGAGCCGCGTCCCGCCCTTGTCGTCGAGCAGCACCTCGGTGATCAGCCGGATGTGGCGGCGGTTGTCGCGGCTGTAGGAGATCATCGCCCGCACGTAGGCCAGCACCGCCTCGCGCGCGTCGGCGGCCCGTTCCACCCGCTCCATGACGTAGGCGGTGTACTGCTCGAAGACGTGCTGGAGCGTCGCCTCGGTCAGGTTGTCCTTCGAGGAGAAGTGGTAGAGCACCGCCGCCTTGGAGATCCCGGCGGCCTCGGCGATCGCCGACAGGGAGGTACCGGTGTAGCCGCGCACCGAGATCAGCTCGATCGTGCTGTCCATGATCTGCCTGCGGCGGACCTGCTCGGTGAAGGTCGCAGCGGTGCGCCGCGGACCGGGGCGGGATGCCGTCAAGGCGCTCTCCTCGGATCGGCGGGCGGCCCCGGCCGGTTCGCCGGTGGCCGCCCCGATCCTAAGCGCCGCACCGCATCCGCCCGGGACGCCGCATCCGCCCGGGACGCGGCGGTTGACCCGCGACGCCGCATCCGCACGCGCCAGGCGTCCGACCCGGGCCGCGGCGGCCGGTCAGCGTCCGGTGAGGACCTCGGCGACGGCGTCGATGCCGGCGTCCAGGTCCGCGCGGCTGATCACCAGCGGCGGCGCGATGCGCAGCGTGGTGTCCTGCGTCTCCTTGCACAGCACGCCGCGTTCGGCGAGCGCGGTGCTGGCCTGGCGGCCCGCCGGCCCGCCAGGCTCGATCTCCACCCCGGCCCACAGGCCCCGCCCGCGCACCTCGGCGACGCCCTGGCCGACCAGCTCGCCGAGCCGCTGGTGAAGGTGGGCACCGAGCTCGCGGGAACGCCGCTGGAACTCGCCGGTGCGCAGCAGCGCGATCACCGCGCGGCCGACGGCGCAGGCCAGCGGGTTGCCGCCGAAGGTGGAGCCGTGCTCGCCGGGGCGCAGCACTCCCAGCACCTCGCGCCGACCGACCACCGCCGACACCGGCATGATGCCGCCGCCGAGCGCCTTGCCCAGGGTGTAGAGGTCGGCGCGGATCCCGTCGTGCTCGCTGGCCAGCAGCTCGCCGGTACGCGCAAGGCCGGACTGGATCTCGTCGGCGATCAGCAGGACCTGGTTGTCGTCGCACAGCGCTCGCAACCGCGGCAGGTAGTCGGCGGGCGGCACCACCACGCCCGCCTCGCCCTGGATGGGCTCCACCAGCACGGCCGCGGTGCGCTCGGTGATCGCGGCCTCGACGGCGTCGGCGTCGCCGTAGGGGGTGACGACGAAGCCGGGGGTGAAGGGGCCGAAGTCCGAACGCGCGGTCGGGTCGGTGGAGAACGAGACGATGGTGGTCGTGCGGCCGTGGAAGTTGGAGCCCGCGACGACGATCTCCGCGCGGTCCTCCGGCACGCCCTTGACCTGGTAGGCCCACTTGCGGGCGACCTTGATCGCCGACTCCACCGCCTCGGCGCCGGAGTTCATCGGCAGCACCATGTCGGTGCCGGTCAGCTCGGCCAGCTCCGCGCAGAACGGCCCGAACTGGTCGTGGTGGAAGGCGCGGCTGGTCAGCGTCACGCGACCGAGCTGCTCGGTGGCCGCGGCGACCAGGTCGGGGTGGCCGTGGCCGAAGTTCAGCGCCGAGTATCCGGCGAGGAAGTCCAGGTAGCGGCGACCGTCCACATCGGTCATCCACGCGCCCGAGGCTTCGGCGATCACCACGGGGAGCGGGTGGTAGTTGTGCGCGCTGTAGTGGTCGGCGAGTCCGAGGAACCGGTCGGTGGCGTCGGTCGTGGTGGTGTCGGCCTGCGCGGTGGCACGCGATGGGGCGGCAGTCATGGGCATAGGTTATGTGCCCGGCATCGTCGATTTCAGCCGCGAGACGTTGCTTGTTCCGATGCTTCGTTGCGTGATGAACGAGTGCCACGGTGAAACGTTGTGGTTGTGGGCTCGGCCGGGCGGTCCCTGCGATCCTGGTCGGAAGCAGATCTGCGGAGGAGGCGTGGATGCCGGACAACGGCGAGTACCGGATGTATGTCGGCGCTTACACGGGGGAGGAGTCGAAGGCGGACGGGATCAGGCTCGCCATCGCCGACGGCACGGGAGCGTTGCGGTGCACCGACGTGGTCGCCGGCGCGGCCGACCCGTCGTTCCTCGCGCTCGCGCCGGACGGCTCGACGCTGTTCGCGGTCAGCGAGGTCTGGGAGGGGCGGGTCCTGTCGTTCGCGGTGTGCGACGACGGCTCGCTGCGGGAGGTCAACTCGCAGCCGACGCTGGGCTCGGCACCCTGCCACCTCAGCATCCACCCGTCCGGCCGGTTCCTGCTGACGGCCAACTACGTCTCCGGCAACGTCGTGGTGCACCCGGTCGCCGAGGGCGGGGTGCTGCGCGAGCCGTGCCACGTGGTCCAGCACAGCGGCAGCGGTCCGAGCGACCGCCAGGACGGGCCGCACGCCCACCAGGTGCTGTCCGACCCGGCGGGGCGGCGGGTGCTCGCCGCCGACCTCGGGACCGACTCGGTCTACGTCTACGACTTCGACGCGGAGTCCGGGCACCTGGCGATCCGGACCGAGGTGACGGTGGCGGCGGGCGCGGGCCCGCGCCACCTGGCGTTCCACCCCTCCGGCACCCGCTTCTACCTGCTCAACGAGCTGGCTTCGGCGCTGACCGAGGTCGCCTACGACCCGGAGACCGGCGCGGCCGAGACCGGACGCACCCTGCCGACGGTGCCCGAAGACCACCGGGAGAAGAGCCTGGCCGCGGAGGTGGTGGTCTCCCCGGACGGCCGGTTCGCCTTCGCCTCCAACCGCGGGCACGACAGCATCGCGGTGTTCGGCTGCGACGACTTCCGGCTGCTAGGCATCCATCCCGCGGGCGTCGCCGGACCTAGGCACATCGCGCTGTCCCCGGACGGCGCGGTGCTCTTCGCGGCCGGTCAGGACAGCGGCACACTGCGTGCGTTGCGGGTTCACGGTGACGGTGGCCTGGAGCCGGTCGGCGAGCCGGTGGAGACGCCGGCGCCGGTCTGCCTGCTGCCCGTCGCCTAGGGGCTTTTCAGAGAGGCACTACAGCAGCGTCTGCTGCCCGTCCATCTCGGTGCCGAGCTCGTCGATCCGGGAACGCACCAGGCTTCCGTAACCGTCCTCTGGCAGCATCCGCTCGGCTTGCCGGGCAGCTCCGAGCTGCTCGCGGGCGTCTTCCCGGCGGCCGAGCTCGTGCAGCGCGCGGGCGGCGTTGACGTGCAGCGACGCCCGCAGCGGAGCCACCGCGGCGGCGTCGGCGTGCTGCGGGGTGACCTCGGCGGCAGCCTCCAGCGCACGCTCGTCCCACCGCAGCTCCTCGGCCGGGTCGTCCTGCAGATCGGCCATGTAGTGCGCGACCGAGATGCGGTGCAGCGGGCGCTCCACCTGGGACCACAGCTGCTCGTAGGCGGACGCGGCCTGCTCCCGATGCCCCTGCAGGGCGGCCTGCTGCACCTGGGCGATCGTGGCCATGATCGGGTCGTCTATCGGCACGGCCGCATCCGCACCGGTCGCCGGTGCCGGTTCGTCCGCGCTGCGGGTCTTCTCCCGCCGCGAGCCCTCGATGATTTGGTAGGAGGCACGCACGCACCCGTCGCAGATCCACGCGCCAGGTCCGCTGATCAGGTGCTTGACCTGCGCGGTATTGGCTCCGCAGAAGGAGCAGACAGGGTTGGCCCCGGTGTCTTCGGACACGTTCATGAGATCTCCCGTCCGCCGGCCGTCTGGCTCGGCTCAGAGCAGCTTGTGGTCGTAGCGGCCGGGCGCGTACTGCTGGAGAGCCAACCGCACGCGCTTGACCTCCTGCCGCCTGGTCCACCAGCCGCCGGTGGCGCCGATCGGGAACACCTTGGTCCCGCCGTGGTAGCCCCGGGTCCGGTGCCACAGGTTCGAGCGCGGCGCGGGGATCCCGTCGGCGAGCCACACGGCCACCGACTGCTTCTTGCCGCGGCCCACGACACCGATGTGCCGGACCTGCGACCAGGGGATCTCCCTGCCGAGGCCGAGCCGGGAGATGCGCAGGCCGTCGTTGTTGACCTTCAGCCGCAGGCTGGGCATCACGACGCGCAGCAGCGACCACCCGGCGCTGACGGCCAGCAGCAGCATGCCCAGGTTGAACAGCCCGCGCACGTTCGGGTTGGTGCCGATCGCGCTGTTCAGCTCGCGTGCACCGACCATCAGCAGCACGATCACCACGGCCGAGACGAACGCGCCGACCCGGCCGCCGGTGGCGAACGTCGGTCCGGGGACGTCGGCGCGCACCCTGGCCACGGCGGCCTGGGTCTGCGCGGTCTGGCGGGGCTGGGCGGGCACGATCTTGCCCCGCTGCCCCTGGACCTGTTGCTGCGCCGCCGGCTGCACCTGTTGCTGGGCCGCGGGCTGCACCTGCTGCGGAGGTGCGGGCTGGGCCGGCGTGAACGTGCGGGTGACCGGCTTGGGCTCGGCGGTGGCCTGGCCTCGCGGCTGCGCGGGCGGTGCTGCGGGAGCCTGCCCAGCGGGCGGGATCGGCGCGTGCGCCTGGTTCGGAGTGGGCGCATGGACCTGCGGTTGCGGCTGGGCCTGCGTGTAGGCGCGCGTGACGGGCTTGGGTTCGCCGGGCGGCGAGTCGGCCACCGCGGCAGCCGACGCCGTGCGCTGGAGCTCGGTCGCGTGCTCGGTGATCACCGCCGTGATCGCCGGGGGCAGCCACTGGCTGCCCTGCGGGCTCTGCTCTCCGACCCCGTCGAGCAGCTGCGCGGGCGTCGGCCGCTGCGCGGGTTCCTTGGCCAGGCACGACGCCAGCAGCGGACGCAGCCCGTCGGGCACCTCGTCGAGGTCCGGCTCGGTGTGCACGACCCGGTAGAGCATGGCGGCGGTGTTCTCGTTGCCGAACGGGCCCATGCCGGTCGCGGCGAACACCAGCACCGCGCCGAGCGAGAACACGTCGCTGGGCGGGCCGACCTCGCTGCCGACGGTCTGCTCCGGAGAGAAGAAGCCGGGCGTGCCCAGGAACATTCCGGTGGCGGTGAGGGCGTTGCCGGTCACCGCGCGGGAGATGCCGAAGTCGATGACCCGCGGCCCGTCCGGGCCGAGCAGCACGTTGGCCGGTTTGAGGTCGCGGTGCACCAGGTCCGCGCGGTGGATGGCCGCCAGCGCCTCGGCCAGCCCGGCGGCCAGGCTGCGCACGGTGTGCTCGGGCAGCGCGCCGTGGTCGGCCACTGCCTGGTGCAGCGTCGGGCCGGGGACGTACTCGGTGGCCAGCCAGGGCTGCTCGGCCTCGGTGTCGGCGTCTACGACCGTGGCCGTCCAGAAGCCGCCGACAGAGCGGGCCATCTGCACCTCGCGGCGGAACCGCTCCCGGAACTCGGCGTCGTCGGCCAGGTCGGGCCGGATGAGCTTGACCGCCACCACCCGTCCGCCGCGGGACCGCGCGAGGTAGACCGCCCCCATCGCTCCTCTGCCGAGCCGTGCGAGCAACCGGTAGTCGCCGACTCTGGTGGGCTCGCTGGTCAACAGCGGCTGCACGTGTCGTCCCCTCCTGTCCTGCGCGGCCCGGCCGTCACGGGTGCGGCCGTACCGACGAGCTTACGGATGCCGCCGCTGTCCATGGGCCGATCGGGTCATCCGGCTGCGACCGGGACCACTCATCGGGTGTCACCCGTCGAGGTCGGCGAACGGGTGCGTCCAACGGGCGGTGAGGCTCCGCGCAGGCAGCGCGAGCGGCGCCCGCGGCGTCGGCCACCCAGCGGTTGTCGGTCCTCCTTGCCATTCTGAGGCGACTGGGGGCCGCCGCCCCCGCGGGCCCGCTCCCGCGCCGACGCGGCGCCCGCACGCACTCGCCCGGAAGGACCACCCATGTTCAGGACCACCGACGTCGGCGCGCCGATCTGGCTCGACCTGGGCACGCCCGACACCGAGGCGGCCGCCGCCTTCTACCGCAAGCTCTTCGGCTGGCAGCTGCGGAGCGCGGGGCCCGACGCCGGCGGCTACGGCTTCTTCATGATCGACGGCAGGATGGCCGGGGCGGTCGGGCCGCTGACCGAGCAGGGCGCGACCTCGGCGTGGACGGTGTACTTCCGCACCGACGACGCCGACGCCACGGCCAGAGCCGTCGTGCAGGCGGGCGGCGCGGTGCGCGTCGGCCCGCTGGACATCTTCGACCAGGGCCGGATGGCGGCCCTGACCGACAGCGCGGGCGCCCGCTTCGGGGTGTGGCAGCCGAACCGCACCACCGGCCTGGAGGTGGTCGGCGAGCCGAACTCGCTGGTGTGGACCGAGCTGTACACACCGGACGCGGCCGAGGCGGGGCGGTTCTACCGGTCGGTCTTCGACTGGCGCGTCGAGGATGCCTCGATGCCGCAGGTCACCTACCTCATCGTCGCCGCACAGGCGGCAGGCCCCGACGGCGGGCACGGCGGCATCATGCAGCTCGCGCGGGAGAACCTCGACGCGGGCAGCGGACCGGAGTGGCATCCCTACATCGAGGTCGCCGACTGCGACGCCGTGTTCGCCACCGCCACCGCCAACGGCGCGACCGAGCTGGTCGCACCGGTGTCGGCACCGAAGATCGGGCGGCTGGCGATGTTCCTCGACCCCTTCGGCGCGCAGATCGCGGTGATCACCAGCGCGAGCAGCTGAAACCCCCTCGCACGCGACGGCCCCGGCACGCGCCGGGGCCGTCGGCGTCGGCCGCCGCGAGTCGCGGGTGCCTGCGCGGGCAACGATCTGGTAATCGGTTACTTGGCTCTGTTCCAACCCTTTCGACGCTCTGGTGTAGTGGGTATGATCCGGCTCACGCGAGCCGGAGCGGGCCGATCAACGCCGATCAGGGGGAGCGACCGTGACGCCGAACGCAGACAGCCCAGTCGCGGTGGCGTTGCGCGGGGTGGGCAAGCGGTTCCCCGGCGTGGTCGCCGTATCCGATGTGGACCTGGACGTCTTCGCCGGTGAGGTCCACGTCTTCGCCGGTGAGAACGGCGCGGGCAAGTCGACGCTGATGAAGCTCATCGCCCAGGTCGAGCCGGCGACCTCGGGCCGCATCGAGCTGGCGGGCGCACCGGTCACCTACCAGGGCCCCGGCGCCGCGCGCAGGCTCGGCGTGTCGATGGTGCACCAGGAGTTCGCGCTCGCCCCGGACCTCTCGGTCGCCGAGAACCTGTTCATCGGCGACGAACCCGGTGGTTTCGGCTGGATCTCGCGAGGCAGGGAACGCCGCGCCGCCGCCGAACTGCTGGCCCGCGTCGGCCTGGACGTCGACCCCGGCAGGCGCGTCGGGCTGCTGTCCACTGCGGAGCAGCAGCGGGTGGAGCTGGCGAAGGCGCTGGCCGTGCGGGCCAAGGTGCTCATCCTGGACGAGCCGACCGCGACGCTGACCGAACGCGAGACCGCGGAGCTGTTCGGCATCGTGCGCGAGCTGACCGCGCAGGGCATCGCCGTCCTCTACATCTCGCACCGGCTGGACGAGATCTTCGAGATCGGCGACCGGGTGACCGTGATGCGCGACGGCGCGGTGGTCGACACCCACCCGGTGTCCGAACTGGACGAAGGCAGGCTGGTCCAGCTCATGGTCGGCCGCGACGTGGAGAACCTCTACCCGCGAACCCATTCCGCACCGGGGGAGGTGCGGCTGCGGGTCAGCGGGCTGAGCCGGGACGACGTCGTGCACGACGTGTCGTTCGACGTGCGTGCGGGCGAGATCGTCGGCCTGGCCGGGCTGGTCGGCGCCGGACGCACCGAACTGGCGCGCGCCGTCTTCGGCGCGGAGCTGCCCGACGCCGGCACCGTCTCGCTCGACGGCAAGCGGCTGCGCATCCGCGGGCCGGCCGACGCGATCGCCGCGGGCATCGGCTACCTCACCGAGAGCCGCAAGTCCGATGGTCTTGCCCTGCAACTGGGGGTGGACAAGAACATCACGATGGCGCGGCTGCCGATGCGCGCCGGACTGATCGACCTGCGCGCCGAGCGCCGGGTCGCCGAGCGGGAGCGGGACTCCCTGCGCATCCGGGTGCCGTGGGTCGGCCGTCCGGTGCAGACGCTCTCCGGCGGCAACCAGCAGAAGGTGGTGCTCGCGCGCTGGCTGGAGACCGGAGCGGAGGTGCTGTTCTTCGACGAACCCGGGCGGGGCATGGACGTCGGGGCCAAGTCGGAGATGTTCCAGCAGATGGACGCGCTGGCCGGGCAGGGCAAGGCGGTCGTGTTCATCTCCAGCTACCTCCCGGAACTGCTGAACATGTGCGACCGGATCCTGGTGATGCGCGGCGGCCGGATCACCGGCGAGGTCCCGCGCGCGGAGTTCTCCGAGGAACGCGTCGTCGCACTCGCGACCGGAGCGAAGGAAAACCATGGCTGAGCAGACGAAGGACCGCGGAGTGGTGGGCGGTCTGCTTGACCGCGCCTCCGGCGCGGTGTCCCAGGTCGCGGCGGCGGGCGCGCTGATCGTCGCCTTCATCGCGCTCTCGTTCGTCGCACCGTCGTTCCTCACCGCCGACAACCTGTTCAACCTGGGCTCGCAGACCTCGGTGAACGCGGTGATGGCCGTCGGCGTGACGCTGGTGATCATCACCGGCGGCATCGACCTGTCGGTCGGCTCGGTGGCCGCGCTCTCCGGCGTGCTCGGCGTGATGCTGATGGCCGACTTCGGCTTCAACCCGCTGATCGGCGTCGTCGGCGGGATCGCCGTCGGCGCGATGGCGGGCCTGATCAACGGGCTGCTGGTGTCGGTGGTGGGACTGCCGCCGTTCATCGCCACGCTCGGCATGCTCAGCGTCGGCCGCGGCCTGGTGCTCATCTTCACCGGAGCGGTCGCGGTGTTCGGCGCGCCGGAGTCGTTCCGGTTGCTGGGGCAGGGCGTGATCGGGGTGATCCCGATCCCGATCGTGCTGATCGCGGTGGTCGCGGTGGCCGGGCACCTGGTGCTCACCAGGACGCGGCTCGGCCGCTACGCCTACGTCATGGGCTCCAACATGGAGGCCGCGCGCCTGTCCGGTGTGCCGGTGCGCAAGTACACCACCGCCGTCTACGTGCTCTCGGGCGCGCTTGCCGGGCTGGGCGGGATGATCGCCGCCTCGCGCATCAACTCCGGGCAGCCGAACTTCGGCGAGGGACTGGAGCTGGACGTGATCGCCGCGGTGGTCATCGGCGGCGCGAGCCTGTTCGGCGGGCGCGGCACCGTGGTCGGCTCGCTGATCGGAGCGTTCCTCGTCGCGGTCATCCGCAACGGCGCCGTGCAGCTCGACATCAGCACCTTCTACCAGAACGTGCTGATCGGCGTGATCATCTGGCTCGCCGTGTGGTGGGACCGCTACCAGCGGCGCAAGCTCACCGGTGACGCCGGTTAGCGCCACCGCCGCGGGCGTGCGGGGCGGGAAGACGTCGGTACCCAGGGAGGGGCCCATGAGGAAGGTTCTGGCAACCGGTTGCCTGCTGGCGCTGTCGGTGGCGGCCACGTCGTGCTCGGTCGGTGTCCGGGAGCAGACCGGGGACAACGCGGCGAAGGAGGGCCCGGTCAAGATCGCGGTCGTGCCCAAGGCGATCGGATTCGACTTCTGGGAGCAGGTTCGCGTCGGCGCCGAGTGCGCGGCGTCCAAGCAGCCCGACGTCAAGGTGCACTGGGACGGGGTGCCCGCCGAGAGCGACGTCAGCGGGCAGCAGAACCTGTTGCAGGACCTGCTCTCCAAGGGCGACGTCAACGGCTTGGTCTACGCGGCGACCGACGCCAAGGCGCTGGCCGACATCACCAGGACCGCCACCCAGCAGGGCACGACGGTGGTCAACATGGACTCCGGCACCAACCCGCAGCCGCCGGACGTGCCGGTGTTCGCGACCAACAACGTCGCGGCGGCCGAGCAGGGCACCGACCTGCTCGCCAAGGAGCTCGGCGGGCAGGGCAAGGTCGCCTTCATCGAGTTCCAGCCCGGTACCAGCACGAACGAGACGCGCGCCGAGGGCTTCAAGCGGGGGCTGGCCAAGAACCCCGGGCTGAAGCTGGTCGCGCAGCAGTCCAGCGAGAGCGACTACAACACGGCGCTGCAGGTCACCCAGGACATCCTGACCGCCAACCCGGACCTCAACGGCATCTACGCCGCCAACGAGCCGAGCGTGCTCGGCGCCGCCGAGGCGGTGCGGCAGGCGGGCAGGGTCGGTCAAGTCAAGATCATCGGCTGGGACACCTCGGAAGGCGAGATCAACGCCCTGCGGCAAGGCGTGATCACCGGTCTCATCGCGCAGAACCCGTTCAAGATGGGCTTCGCCTCCGTGGACGCCGCGATCACCAAGATCCGCGCCCAGCAGCGGCCTGCTCCGGCGACCGACACCGGGTCGATGCTGATCACCAAGGAGAACCTCGACAGCCCCGAGGTGCAGAAGCTGCTCAACCCGAGCTGCGAGAACCCGCCGCAGTGAGCGGCCGGTGAACCACCCGGCGGCGGCCGGTGACCCGGTCGGTCACCGGCCGCCGGCCTAATGCGGGTATGAGCTTTCCCGGCTGCGGGGTGCGGTGAGGCGACGCCGTCAGGGCGTTTCGGCCTTGCCGGCGTAGCGCTCCAGCGCGTCGGCGCCCGCGGCCGCTCCGCCCGACTCCTCGATCGCCTCCCGCATCCGGGCCAGGGCTTCCCCGATCCGCACGTCCTCGGCCACCGACTCGACGGCCGCGCGGATCGACGCCGCGTCCGGCTCCTCCAGCAGTGTGCCCAGCCCCAGCTCCGCCACCCGGCGCGCGTTGCGCCGCTGTTCGGGAACCTGCGGCACGGCGACCATCGGCACCTCGTGGTACAGCGCCTCCATCGTCGAGCCCATGCCGCAGTGCGTGACGAACGCGTCGGCCTCGCGCAACACCGCCAGTTGCGGGAAGTGCGGCCGCACTTCGACGTTGTCCGGCAATGTGCCCAATGTGGACAGTCCGATGTGGCTGCCGACCGACATAGCCACCTGCCACCGCGTCCCCTCGAACGCCTCCGCGCAAGCGCGGAAGAAGTCGGGCCGGTCGTTGAAGACGGTGCCGAGCGAGACGAACACCAACGGTGCGTCCGGGCGCCGCGGTCGCCACCGCGACGCGTCCTCCGGCCGCGGTGACGGGCCGACGAAGTGGAAGCGGTCGTCGAACGCCTCGCCCCCGGGCTGGAAGGGCCTCGGCACGAACACCAGGTTCAGCGGCGCCATGACCTCGCTCATCGGGTCCGGCAGCGCGCCCACGCCGAGCCCGGCGGCGAAGTCGGTCATGGCCTGCTGCGCCGCGAGCAGGCGGGCGTCGCCGAAGTCGAACGCCTCGGGCATGAACGTCTCCGACAGCGGGGCGTCGTCGTGCCCGGTGAGGTTCGGCACCAGCGCGGCGGTGGGCACGCCGAGCGAGTCGGCGAACACGCGGCCGAACGGGTTGATGGCGTCGAAGCACACCACGTCCGGCCGCTCGGCGCCGAAGTGCTCCAGCGCCACCGGCAGGTCGGCACGGGCGTTGGCGAGAACCCCTTCGAGCATCGCGGCCAGGTCGCCCGCGGTGAAGGTCGTGCCGGACAGCGGCCGGTCCGGGATCTCCGAGGGCAGCGGGACCGGCTCGGCGCCCGCGGCCCGCACCGCCGGGACCATGCTCGCGCCGGTGGCGAAGCCGACCCGGTGCCCGCGCCGGACCAGCTCGGCGACCAGCGGGAGCACGGGGTTGATGTGGCCGGGTGCGGGGGGAACGAAGAAGGCCAGGTGCATGCTCGTCCGTCCACGGGTCGGGAGGGGATGGCCATACCGTTGTACCTCGGATTCGGATACCGCCGGACGTGCGGCGGCCCGGTGGCGCGGGGTAGAACGTTGCGGTGTCAACCGTGATCGTCAGTCCGGTCGTGCAGGAGATCCTGGACCTGATCGGCATCTTCGCCTTCGGGCTCTCGGGTGCGCTGCTCGCGGTGCACAAGCGCTTCGACGCCGTCGGCATCGCCGTGCTCGCCGAGGTGACGGCGCTCGGCGGCGGAGTGCTGCGCGACGTCGTCATCGGCGCGGTCCCACCGGTCGCCTTCACCGACATGGGTTACTTCGTGACCCCGCTCGTGGCAGCCGCGCTGACGTTCTTCTGGCACCCGCGGCTGGCTCGCATCAACCGCTTCGTGCTGATCTTCGACGCCTTCGGGCTGGGCGTCTTCTGCGTGGCGGGGACGATCAAGGCGCTCAACTACGGCATGCACCCGCTGCCCGCCGCCGCGCTGGGCGTGATGACGGCGATCGGCGGCGGGGCGCTGCGCGACGTGCTCGCCGGCGAGGTCCCCGCCCTGCTGCACCCGGAGAGCGAGATCTACGCGGTGCCCGCGCTGCTCGGCAGCGCCCTGGTCGCGGCCCTCGCCGCCCTGCACCTGCTCAACCCCCTCACCAGCGCCCTCGCGGCTCTGATCGCCGTGACCGTCCGCCTGCTCGCCCTGCGCTTCGGCTGGCGAGCCCCACTGGCCCGGGGTGTCGGCAGAGTGGAGGGGGAGGGCTGACCGGGCTCGGCCCGCCGCCGGTCAAGCAGTCCCGGCACGCATGCGCGGTCGCGGCGAGTTGATGTCGGGGTTGGCGCGTACCCTGCGGCGCCATGACTCGTGAGGGGCCGTTCTGGGACGTGCTGGAAAGGAGGGCGGACCCTCCGCCCGCGGCGAAGACCCTCGGGTTCGAACTCGTCGAGGTGAACCCGGACGAGGGGACCATCGAGGTTGCCTTCACGGCCGGCGAACGCTTCCTCAACCCGGTCGGCGTGGTGCAGGGTGGGTTCCTCGCCGCGATGCTGGACGACACACTCGGCCCGGCGCTGGTGGCCACCCTGGACGCGGGTCAGTTCGCCCCGACCACGGACCTGCACGTGCAGTTCCTCGCCCCGGCGCGGCCAGGCCGTCTCGTCGGACGGGGCCGGATCGCCCGGCGCGGCGGGCAGATCGCGTTCCTCGCAGGCGAACTGGTCGACAGCACCGGCACGGTCGTCGCGGCCGCGACCGCGACAGCCCTCATCAGGCCGGCGCGAGCCTGAAAGCACGTCGGCGGCCGCTCACCCCTGGCCGCCCAGCCCTGATCGCGTTCCTGTTCCACCGCTGTGCGACCCGCGTAGCGACCCGCACGAGGCCGCTGCCTGTCCTGCCCGCGCGTCACCCCTGGCCGCGGTCGCGCAGGAAAGCCAGGGCCTGGTCGGCGTGGGCGGTCATCCGGAACTCGCTGCGGATGACTTCCAGCACCGTGCGGTCCGTGCCGATGACGAAGGTGTGGCGCTTGACCGGCAGCGGTCCGAAGCGCCGCTTGACGCCGAACGCGCGTGCGACCTGGCCGTCGAAGTCCGACAGCAGGGGGAAGCCGAAGGAGTTGGCCTCGGCGAACCGGCGTTGCTTGGCGACCGGATCGGTGCTCACGCCCACCGGCGCGGCCCCGGCCGCCGCGAACTCTGCGGACAGGTCCCGGAAGTGGCACGATTCCGCGGTGCAGCCCGGTGTCATGGCGGCGGGGTAGAAGAACAGCACCACCGGGCCGTCGGTCGCCAGTTCGGAGAGCTTGCGCTCGGTCCCGTGCTGGTCCGGCAGGACGAAGTCCTCGGCGGTGTCGCCTGGTCGCATCGGTGTTCTCCTTCGCGGCGTTTGGCCGGATCGTATTCGGAATGCCCGTGTGGGTGATAGGAAACCCGGTTTGCGGCCTCCGGGGGAGGGTAGGGAAAGGAGTCCGAACGTGAGTCGGGGGTCGGGGGGCCCTATGGGAGTCGGGGGTCGGGGGGAAGGCTCGTCGTTGCGGCGGCGGGTCGCTGTCGGGTTGTGCCTGCCGGTCGGCGCCGCGGCGCTGGTGATGGGCCTGGCCGAAGTCAGGGCGGTGACGCGGCCGCCGGTGCCGGACGTCGAGGTGGCGCCGCCGAAGGCGCCGCCGGAGGGACGCGCCGGGGCTGCGGTCCACGCGGTCGACGCCTGGGCGGCCGGTCGGGTCGACGGCAGGCTGGAGGTCGCCGTGCTCGACCGGCGCACCGGTGAGTTCGCCAAGGGCGGCCAGGCGGGCGCACCGGTTTACTCCGCGTCGCTGGCGAAGCTGATCGTGGCCGTCGACGTGCTCGACCGGCGCCACGTGGTGCCGGTCGATGACCAAGCGCGGACCTGGATCCGCCAGGCGCTCGGCCCGAGCGACGACAACGCCATGAACGCGTTGTGGGAACGCTTCGACGGTCCGGGCGCGGTTCGCCGGGTGGCCGAACGGCTCGGCCTCACCGCGACGCGGCCACCGGACGACCTCGCCAGGTGGGGCGAGACGATCGTCTCCGCCGAGGACGTGGTGCGGGTGTTCGAGTACGTGCTCACCGACCTCCCGCCGGAGGACCGCGACTTCGTCATGGCGGCGCTGCGCGACGCCCCGGACGTCGCCGCCGGCGGGTTCGACCAGCACTACGGGCTCGAGGAGTTGCCGTCCGCGGAGGTGAAGTCCGCCTGGATGTGCTGCGTGCGGAACCAGACCAACATGCACAGCGCGGGGGTGACCGACACCTCGCAGCGCTACGTCGTCGCGCTGCTGTCGTCCCAGCCCGTCTCCGGTGGCTACGACGGGGCCAAGCGCAGGATTTCGGAGGCGACGGATGTCCTGCGGGCGGGACTCGACGAGTGACCGGGAAGTGACGAGTGACCGGGAAGTGACGACGGGACTCAGTCCAGCGCCTCCAGGAGCGGTCGCAGGGCGCTGAGCTCCACGGCGCCCGCGGGTTTCACCGGCGCGCGGGTGAGGATCAGCTTCGTCCGGCGCGTCGCGCCGTCGTCGCCCATGACCGCGGTGAGGGTGCCGGCGAGCAACTGCTCGGCCGCCTCCTCGCTGAGCGCGGCGAGCATGGGGTGGAAGAAGTGCAGGACGGCCGTGTCGAGGTCGGGGTGGTGCTCGACCGCCACCCGCAGGCCCGTCAGCTCGATCTCGAGATCACCGCATCCGGCGGCTGGGACGGGCGCCTGATCGCCGAGGCCGGTGTACTCCCACACCGCGTCGCGCGCGGGCGCGGCGGCGAGCACCGTGGTCGCGATCCGCCGCGCCTGCGGTGTCGTGCCGGTGATGCCGAAGGCGTGCGCCGACTCCAGTCCCGGCCGCAGCGAGAAGCGCAGGTCCGGGTGCAGCGTGCCGAGGCGGTCGCGCAGCGGTTCGACGAAGTCCTGGATGCGCAGATCGCCGATGGCTTCGGCGATCGGGTCGCGGGTTCGCTCCCACCACCGCCAGAACGCCGCGATCGTCTCCGGACCCGGCACGCGTTCGGCTTCGGACATACCCAACTCCACCACAACCGGCCGCCGCCCGTGCCGGTGTTGAGATTTTCCTTACCGCGGCAGCGCCCGTTCGGGTGCTTGCGCGCCTGTTCTCGTCCACTGTGGATGACCGCCGAGCAGGCAGAACGCCGTCCGGACCGCATTCCGGGCACCGGATTCGCATCATGACAACCGGACAGGTTTCATCACGGCCGGATAACGGTCCTTTGGCTCGACGGGTTCAGATCCTAGCTTGGGCCGAGTGAGCCGAGTCACAGGAGTCCGGATGCTCGTCCGGGCTCGCGTGCTGGCCGCGCTCGCGATGGCCGCGGTGCTCCTCGCCGGCGCGCTCACCGCCTGCACCGCACCTCGGGACGAACGGACGCTGACCTACTGGGCGAGCAACCAGGGCGCCAGCACCGCGCAGGACCTGGAGATCCTGCGCCCCGAGCTGGACAAGTTCACCGCGCGCACCGGCATCGAGGTCGACGTCGAGGTGATCGCCTGGTCCGACCTGCTCAACCGCATCCTCGGCGCCGCCACCTCCGGCGTAGGCCCGGACGTGGTCAACCTCGGCAACACCTGGTCGGCCTCCTTGCAGGCCACGGGCGCGTTCGTGACCTTCGACGACGAGGTGATGCGCCGCCTCGGCGGTCGCGACCGGTTCGTCGCCAGCAGCATGACCTCCGCCGGGATGGCCGGGCGGGAACCGTCGTCGGTGCCGCTCTACGGCCTGTCCTACGGGCTGTTCTACAACAAGCGGCTGTTCGCCGAGGCCGGGATCACCACGCCGCCGCGCACCTGGGCGGAGTTCCTGGACGTGGCGGCGAGGCTCACCGACCCGGCCCGCGACCGCCGGGGCCTGGTGGTCGCCGGGGCCAGCTACACCGAGAACGCGCACTTCGCGTTCATCTTCGGCAGGCAGCACGGCGTGCACTTCATCGACGAACAGGGCAGGGCGAGGTTCACCTCACCGCGGGCCATCGACGCGGTGCAGCGCTACGTCGAGCTGATGAGCGCGCACCGCGTGGTCGAGGCCGACGACGCCGAGATCGGCACCACTTCCGAGGCGGTCTCGGAGTTCACCAACGGCCGCGCCGCGATGCTGATCGCGCAGAACAGCGCCATCGCCGCGATGCGCTCCAACGGCATGCCCGACGACGCCTACGGCGTGGCGCCGATGCCGGTCCTCGATCCGCTGCCGCGCGGCGGGCAGGCGGTGCGCAGCCACGTCGCGGGCAGCAACATCGCCGTCTTCGCCGACAGTCCCAAGCGGGAGCAGGCGTTGCGCCTGGTGGAGTTCCTGACCAGCGCCGAGGAGCAGCGCATCCTCAACGGGGCCTACGGCACGCTGCCGGTGGTGCGGGACGCCTACGACGACCCGGTGTTCCGCAGCCCCGCCAACGAGACCTTCGCCGGTGTGCTGGCGCGGGACGCCGAGCCGATGCCGATGATCCCCGCCGAGAGCCGGTTCGAGACGACGATCGGCGCCGCCATCCGCGACCTGTTCGCCAGGGCCGCCACCGGGCAGCCGGTGCGCCGCGAGGACGTGCGCGAGGCGCTGGCCGACGCCGAGCAGAAGATGAACGGCAGCGGAGGCGGGTGATGGCGGCGGTCGAGCAGCGCGGCACCGATCGTCCTCAGTGGACGGATCGGCGGAGGTGGACGCCGAGCCGTCGCGCGGTGCCCTACCTGCTGCTGGCGCCCGCGCTGTTCTTCGAGCTGCTGGTGCACGTCGTCCCGATGCTCGGCGGGCTGTGGATGAGCTTCCTCCAGCTCAACCAGTTCTTCCTGCGCCACTGGCTGACCGCGCCGTGGGCCGGGCTGGACAACTACCGCTTCGCCGTGGACTTCGACAGCGCGGTCGGTGCCGAGCTGCTGCGCTCCTTCGCCACCACCGCGGCGTTCTCGCTGATCACCGTCGCGTTGTCGTGGACGCTGGGGATGTTCGCCGCGACGCTCTTGCAGCGCGCGTTCCCGGGGCGGACGCTGCTGCGCGCGTTGCTGCTGGTCCCGTACGCGCTGCCGGTCTACACCGCGGCGATGATCTGGAAGTTCATGCTCGACCGGGGCGACGGCGTGGTCAACGCCGCGCTGGCAGACCTGGGCGTGGGCGGGGAAAGCTTCTGGCTCCTCGGTGACAACGCGTTCGCCAGCCTGGTGGTCACAGCCGTGTGGCGGTTGTGGCCGTTCGCGTTCCTCGCTCTGATGGCGGGGATGCAGTCGATCCCGTCCGAGGTCTACGACGCCGCCGCGGTCGACGGCGCCGGGATCGGGCAGCGCTTCACCTCGATCACGCTGCCGATGCTGCGCCCGGTCAGCCAGGTGCTGGTGCTGGTGCTGTTCCTGTGGACGTTCAACGACTTCAACGTGCCCTACATCCTGTTCGACCAGTCGGTGCCGTCGGCGGCGAACCTGGTGTCCATCCACGTCTACCAGAGTTCGTTCCTGACCTGGAACTTCGGCCTCGGCTCGGCGATGTCGACGTTGCTGCTGCTGTTCCTGCTGGCCGTCACCGCGCTCTACCTGCTCGTGACATCGAGGAGGGCCCGCCATGCGTGAGCCCACGTGGTTCCGGGTGCTGCGGGTGGCCGGGCTGAGCGCGCTCGTGCTGTTCACCGTGCTCCCGCTGTACGTGATGGTCACTTCGGCGGTCAAGCCGCTCGACGACGTGCAGGACACCTTCCAGTGGCTGCCGTCGGAGATCACCTTTCAGCCCTTCGTGGACATGTGGTCGACGGTGTCGCTGGCGGACTACTTCGTCAACAGCGCGGTGGTGGCGCTGAGCGCGGCGTGCGCGTCGGTGCTCATCGCGGTCTTCGCCGCCTACGCCATCAGCCGGTACCGCTTCCGCGGCCGGGACCTGTTCCGCATCACGGTGCTGTCCACCCAGATGTTCCCCGGCATCCTGTTCCTGCTGCCGCTCTACCTGATCTACGCCACCATCGGGCAGGTCACCGGGGTGATGTTGCAGGGCAGCCACGCCGGTCTGGTCATCACCTACCTGACGTTCTCGCTGCCGTTCTCGATCTGGATGCTGGTCGGCTACTTCGACTCGATCCCCGCCGACCTCGACGAGGCCGCGCTGATCGACGGCGCCGGTCCGCTCGGGACGCTGCTGCGGGTCGTGCTGCCCGCCGCCAAGCCCGGTATCGCCGCGGTCGGCATCTACGCCTTCATGACGGCGTGGGGCGAAACGCTGTTCGCCTCGATCATGACCACCTCCGACTCCCGCACGCTGGCGGTCGGGCTGCGCGAGTACTCCAACGAGTCCTCGGTGTACTGGAACGAGGTGATGGCGGCCTCGCTGGTCGTCAGCATCCCGGTCGTCGTCGGTTTCCTGCTGCTCCAGCGGTACCTGGTCCAGGGCCTGACCGCCGGAGCCGTGAAGTGAAGGGGCGTGCCATGCGACGCAACTCCGCCAAGGTGCGGGTCGACGGCGAGCCCGCCGTCTGGCTGGGCGCCAACTTCTGGTCCCGCACCGGCGGGCCGCTGATGTGGCGCAACTACGACCCGGCGGTGGTGCGCTCCGAGCTGGAGGTGCTGGCCGAGAACGGCCTGCGCCAGACCCGCTCGTTCTTCTACTGGCCCGACTTCATGCCCGAACCCGACCGCATCGACGAGGAGAAGGCCGCGCACTTCGCCGACTTCCTCGACGCCCACACCGAAATCGGTATGACCTCCATTCCGACGTTCATCGTCGGTCACATGTCCGGCGACAACTGGGACCCGGCGTGGCGCGGCGGCCGCGACCTCTACGCCGACGTGTGGCTGGTGGCGCGGCAGGCGTGGTTCGTCGAGCGGATGAGCGAGCGCTTCGCCGGGCACCCCGCGGTGGCGGGGTGGCTGATCAGCAACGAGATGCCGATCTACGGCCGGTTGCGCCACGAACCCGTCGCGCCCGCCGAGCACGTGCTGAGCTGGGCGCAGCTGATGGTGCAGGCCGTCCGCGCGGGCGGCGCGCGCCAGCCGGTGTCGCTCGGCGACGGTGCGTGGGGCATCGAGGTGACCGGCGTGGACAACGGGTTCTCGGTGCGCGACACCGGCGCGCTCGTCGACTTCGTCGGACCGCACGTCTACCGGATGGACAGCGACCCGGTGCGCCAGCACCTCAACGCCGCGTTCGTCTGCGAACTGTCGGCGGTGGCGGGAAAACCCGTGGTGCTGGAGGAGTTCGGGCTCTCCAGTGACCACGTCTCGGCGCAGAACGCCGGGCACTACTACCGGCAGACGCTGCACACGTCGCTGCTGGCCGGGGCGACCGGCTGGCTGGCGTGGAACAACACCGACTACGACGGCCTGGTGGCGCAGGAACCCTACTCGCACCACCCCTTCGAGATGCACTTCGGCATCACCGACCACACCGGAGCGCCGAAGCCCCCGCTGCTGGAGCTGGATTCCTTCGCGCGCACGCTCGACGCGGTCGACTTCCCCCGGTGCTCCCGGACCGACACCGAGGTCGCGCTGCTGGTCAGCGAGTACCTCGAACACGGCTATCCGTACGCGCAGGCCGACGACCGGCCGCTGATCTTCACGACGCTGCGGCAGGGCTACGTCGCGGCGCGGGAGGCCGACCTGCCGGTCGGCTTCGTCCGGGAGCGCGACGGCGTCGAGGACTGCGCGCTGTACCTGCTGCCGTGCGTGAAGCAGGTCCAGGGACCGACCTGGCTCGCGCTGCGTGAACGCGTGGCGGCCGGGTCGGTGCTGTACCTGTCGTACTGCGCGGGCGAGGTCGAGCACCACAGGGGAGCGTGGCTGCCCTACCTGGACGAGACCTTCGGCGTCGAGAAGCAGCTGGCCTACGGGCTGGTGGACGCCGTCGAGGACGAGCACGTGGAGTTCACCTTCACCGAGGACTTCGGCGGTATCGAGGCCGGTGAGGTGCTGCGGTTCCGGGTGGGCGGCAACGAGCACAGCCGGACCTTCCTGCCGGTGGTGCCGCGCGGGGCGAAGGTCGTCGCGACCGACGCCCACGGCCGTCCCGCCCTGCTGCGCCACGTGACGGGGGAGGGGCAGGCGGTGCTCTGCACCTATCCGCTGGAGCACTTCGCGGCGAGCAACGCGCGGGTGAACCCCGAGCCCACCTACCGGATCTACGCCGCGCTGGCCGCCGTCGCGGGAGTGCGGCGACCGGTCGTGGTGGACCGGCCGGAGGTCTTCGCCGACGCGCTCGTGCACGAGGACGGTCGCCGCTTCGCGTGGCTGGTCGGGCAGAACGCCGAACCGATCACCGTGACGCCGCGGGTCGAAGGCTCGCTTCACGACCTGGTGACCGGAGCCGAGGTGCCCGAGATCGAGCTGCTGCCCTACGGCGTGCGGGTGCTCGAACTGCGGCCGTCCCCGGAGCTTCCCTGAAGTACGGCGTTGATCGCGGCCGGCGCCGAGATCATGCAGGCCATGCAGGGCATGCCCGCCGGGTACAGCGACCACTCGCACTCCCGCGCGACCACGACCACGCCGCAGTAGGCGGGCAGCTCGACCGGCACGCCGTCCAGGTCGTCGGGAATGGGAACCGCGTGGCACACCCGTTCGCGTTCCGGGATTCCGGGTTTCGCAACCAGCCGTGCGAAGGCGATTCGACCGGTCATGCGTCGGGGTCCTGTCCGCGTGGACGGGATTCGGGGTGGCGGTCCCAGATCTCTTTGGTCGTCGCCTGTGTCCGTCGTTTCGCGCGCCAATTGCGAATCGGTTTTGTTTTGGTCCTGCGCCGCAGATCGCACCAGATGGCGGCCGCGCACAAAGTCAACGCCCACACCGTGATCGCGTACAGCGGTAGCAGGGCGAGTTCTTGCTGAGAGCGCATGGGATTTCCTCGCGGAAAGGTTTCGCCGAATCCCCCCGCGTCCGCCCCGGCTGCTGGAGATCGGGGACCGGGGCGGACTGTCGGCCGCGATGTCGGGGAAGGGGGCGACCGACAGTGCGAACGTATCAGGACGAATATTACTGTGTCGCTCACCGAAAGGGTGATCTTCGTTTGCTCCGCCGAATTCCCGGTGCAGACTGGCGCCAACATCGAGATTGGAGATCTTGGGATGTCCGGACCGACGATCCGACGGCGCCAGCTCGGCAGGCAGCTCCGCCAGTTGCGCGATGCGGCGGGCAAGTCCTCGCGGGCCGCCGCGGAATGGCTCGACGTGTCGCAGGCGACAGTGTCCAAAGTGGAGAACGGAAAGCAGGCGCCGAAGATCGCGCACGTGCGGCTGCTGTTGCAGCTCTACGGAGTCGAGTCGCCGCGGTCGGAGGCGATCCTGCGGCTGGCCCGCGAGGCCAACCAGCGCGGGTGGTGGACCGCCTACGGCGACACCGTCCCGGACTGGTTCCGCGACTACGTCGGCCTGGAGACCGACGCGACGGAGCTGTGGACCTACGACGCGGAGCTGATCCACGGCCTGCTCCAGACGCCCGGCTACATCCGCGCGGTGACCGCCGCCTTCAACGAGGAATCGGCGGGCTTCGACGTCGAGTGCTACGTCGACCAGCGCCAGGCGAGGCAGGACCGGCTGACCAGCAGCAACCCACCCAGGCTGTTCTCCGTGCTCAGCGAGGGCGCGCTCCGTCGTCTGGTCGGTGGCCGCGAGGTGATGCGGGAGCAGATCCAGCACCTGATCGAGCTGAGCAAGCTCCCGCACGTGACCTTCCAGGTGCTGCCGTTCGAAGCGGGTGCGCACGCGGCGATGGTCTCGCCGTTCACCCTGCTCAGGTTCGAGGAAGACCCGGACATGGGCGCGGTGTACCTGGAGAACCACCAGGGTGCGCTCTACCTGGAGCGGCCCGCTGACGTGAACGGCTACGTCGACACCTTCGAACGGGTGCGCAAAGTTGCGCTAACGCCGAAGAAAACCAAGGACTTCCTCGCTAACCTGGTGCTGAACCTGTGACAGCGATGGAAAGGAGCGCGGGAAGTGAGCGACTTAGCCCGCGCCGAATGGCGCAAGTCCTCCCGTAGCGGCGGAAATGGTGGTCAGTGCGTCGAGGTCGCGGTGACCCCGACGACGGTCGGAGTCCGCGACACCAAGGATCGCGCCGGCGGCACCCTGGTCCTGTCGGCGCGTTGCTGGGCCGGGTTCGTCTCCGGTGTCCGAGACGGCCGCTTCGACGCATGAACGCCGGTGAGTCTTTTGGGTTGCTCGAGCAGCCCAAAAGACTCACGGGGACCACTCGATTCAGCTTTGGGGACAGACTTGGCAGCTCCGCACGGGAACACGCACAACAGCGCGTCAACCGCTGAAAGCGTGGTACAAGCGCAGCAAATACACGGTGACGTGCACTTCCACGGCGCGGCCAACCCGGCGGCTCCGCGCATGGTGCCTCGTCAGCTTCCCGCCGCGGTACGGCATTTCATCAACCGCACCGTCGAGCAGGACGCGTTGACCACGTTGCTGAACGGCGCGGGAAGTGACCACACCGTCCTGGTGTCGACCATCGACGGGCTCGCGGGCGTGGGCAAGTCGACACTGGTCGTGCAGTGGGCGCACCAGGTCCGGGAGCGGTTCCCGGACGGGGAGCTCTACGCCAACCTGCGGGGTTTCGACCCGGCCGCGGAGCCGGTGACCCCGGGGGAGGCGCTGGGCGGCTTCGTCACCGCGCTGGGTGTCGCGCCGGAGGCCGTGCCCGTCGCGGAAGAGGCCAGAGCCGCGCAGTTCCGCACACTGCTGCACGGTCGGCGGATGCTGCTCGTGCTGGACAACGCCCGCAACGCCGAGCAGGTGCTGCCGTTGATGCCGGGTTCGCCCGGCTGCCTGGTCGTCGTGACCAGTCGTCAGCGACTCGACGGGCTCGTGGCCCATCACGGTGCTCAGCGGCTCGCCCTCGAGACCCTCACCCGTGACGAAGGTCGCCGACTCCTGGCTCGGTACATCGGTGGCGAACGCCTGGAGCACGAGCCGGAGGCAGTGGAGGCGTTGCTGCACCACTGCGCCGGGCTGCCACTGGCGCTGACCCTGGTCGCGGTCCAGGCCACCGCCGAACCGGACGTGCCGCTGGAGGAGCTCGCGGCCGACCTCCGAAGCGAGCGCAACCGGCTGGATGCGCTCGACGCGGGTGGCGAGACCGGCATCCGGGCGGTGTTCTCCTGGTCCTACCGCTCACTCTCCCCGCAAGCCGCTCGGCTGTTCCGCCTGCTCGGACTGCCCAACTCGCCGGACATCGGCACCGGCGCGGCAGCGGCGGTGGCAGGGACCGACCACCGCGGCGTCCGCAGACTCCTGGCCGAGCTGTGCCGCGCCCACCTGCTCACCCGTCGAGCGGGCGACCGCTATGTCTTCCACGACCTGCTCCGCGCCTACGCGCGCGAGCGCGCGCATGAGGACGACTCGGCGCAGGAACGCACTGCCGCGTTCGAACGTCTGCTGGACCACTACCTCTACACGACCTACGCGGCCAACCATCGACTGGAACCAACGCGGCCCCTGCCCGAGCTGGACCACGTCGACCAGTACCTGTGGCGCGACTTCGCCACCTACGAAGAGGCCCTGGACTGGTGGGACGCCGAGCACGCCAATGTCCTGTCCGCCGTCCGCCAGGCGGTGGCACTCCGGCTGCCCCGTGGCCCGTGGCTGTCACACGCCGCCACCTTCCCGTTCAAGCTGCGTGGTCTCGTCGACGAGATGAAGGTGAGCAGTGCCGACGGGCTTGCGGGCGCGCGGGAGAGCGGAGACCGCCCGTTGCAGGCACGGCTGCTCAGCGATCTCAGCACGGCGTACCTCTTCCGAGGCGAGTTCGACGCGTCCATCCGCTGCAGGCAGTCCGCCGCCGAGCTGTTCGCCGAGCTTGGTGAACGCGACTGGGAAGCCCTGATGCACGCGGTGCTGGGGGAGACATTCCTCGAGATGGGCCGCTACGCGGACGCGGCGGCCTCCGCGCGGGAGGCGCTGCGGATGCAGGAAAGCGCCGACGGCAAGGTCATCGACCCGGGAGGAGCGGACGCGGTCCTCGGACTTGCCTTGGCGCACCTGGGAGAGTTCGGCGCGGCGTTCCCGCCTCTGCACCGCGCCTACGCCGTAGCCGACCAGTTCGGGCAGGGGTATGCCCTGACTAACCTCGGTTCCGCGCATTTCCTCGCGGGCGACATGGAAAACGCGGTGCGGACCTACCGCCAGGCGGTGCAGCACCGTCGCGACATCGGCCACGAGTTCGGCGAAGCCGTGTGCCTCAACAAGCTCGGCGAAGCGCTGCGGGCCTGGGGTGAGGTGGAGGGGGCTCGGGACGCCTGGCAGCAGGCACTCGCCATCCTCGACGGGCTCGGGCATCCCGACGCCGAGAACGTCCGCGAAAACCTCGATGCGCTGGACGCCACGGAATCATGACCAGAGCCGCTCACGCGGTCCAGTCCAGGATCGGGGCGAAGGAGCGGACGAACGTCGAGCGGGGCATCAGGCGCATGGCGCCGTCGCGGAGTGCGACCGCCGCGGGGGAGGACCAGTGCGCCACCTCGCCGATGCGCCGGGAGCGGCGCACGACCATCTGGGTGCGCGGCCTGCGTTCCCGGTCGTAGCGGGCAAGCGCGTCCGCCAGCACCGCTCTGGTGCGCACGCCCCGCACCGCCGACCCGAGGACCACGGCGTCTTCCAGTGCCTGGCACGCGCCCTGGCCGAGGTTGGGGGTCATGGCGTGGGCGGCGTCGCCGACCAGCACGACGCTGCCCCGCACATAGGTGCTCAGGCAGGGTAGTTCGTAGGTGTCGTGGTGCAGCACGGCGTTCTCCTCGGTGGCGGCGAGCAGCGCCGGGATCGGGTCGTGCCAGCCCGCGAAGCGCTCGTGCAGCTCGGCGAGCCCACCGCCGCTGCCTTCGGGCGCGTTCGCCACGGCATAGCAGTAGACCCGGCCGTCGGCCAGCGGCGCGTAGCCGAACCGCATGCCACGGCCCCAGGTCTCGACCGGTTCGCGCACCGGGACCGGGGCGCTGATCATCCGCCAGGTCGTGTAGCCGGCGTAGCGCGGTGGCGCCGCGTCCTCCCACAGCGAGCGGCGCGTGGCGCTGCGGACGCCATCCGCGCCGACGACCAGGTCCGCGGTGCTCGTTCCGGCGGAGTGCACGACCGTGCCGTCCGCGTGCACTTCCCGCACGTGCACTCCCGGACGGAGCGCCTCGGCCGGGACCTTCGCGCGCAGCACCTCGAGCAGGTCGGCGCGGTGCACCATCGCCCACTCGCCGTAGCGGCGGCGCAGCTCGGCCGCGTCGGCGCGGGAGAGCCAGCGGCCGGACACGTCCTGCACCCCGGCCTGGGCCCCGTCGACGGCCAGGGCCCGGACCGGGTCGCCGAGCCCCAGCGAGTCCAGCGCCCGCATCGCGTTGGGCAGCACCGCCAGACCCGCGCCCACCTCGCCGAACTCCGGCGCCCGCTCCAGGACCTCGACCTGCCAGCCCGCCCGGTCCAGGGCGACCGCGGTGGCCAGTCCGCCGATGCCGCCGCCGAGAACAATCGCCTTCACCGCGACCTCCTATACATCTGTAGAGGACTCTACACTTGTAGAGAGGAGGTGGGCGAGTGTCCCGTCGAACAGAGCTCGCCGACGCGGCGATCACAACCCTGGCCTGCGAAGGAATGCGCGGGCTGACCCATCGCAACGTCGACCGCACCGCGGGGCTGCCGCAGGGCTCGACGTCGTACTACTTCCCGACGCGCAAGGCGCTGATCGAGGCGGTGGTGGAGCGCGTCACCGAGGTCACCGTGGCAGTGGAGCCGGACCTGCCCACCGACCTCGACGAGCTGGCCGTGGTGATCGCCGGGTACGTGCGCGAGCTGCTCACCAGGGGCCGGGACCACCAGCTCGCCTGCTACGAGCTGATGCTGGAAGCGACCCGGCGGCCGGAGCTGCGCGAGCTGCTCACCCCCGCCAGCGCGACGATCCGCGAGATGGCAGCCGACCGGCTGGAGGCCGCGGGGGTCACCGGCTCCGCCGACCGCGCCCGCGACTTCGTCGCGTTCCTCGACGGCCTGCTCCTCGAGCAGATCACCGGCTCGGGCGGCCGGGAGCTCGACGACGCGGCGCTGCGCGTCACGGTCCGCCGGATGCTGACCGCGGTGATGAGCTGAGCGCAAGCTGCTACGCCGGGCGGTCGGCCAGCTCGCGAGTCCTGGGTTCGGTGTGCTGGATGACCAGTCCGGCGATGAGGACCAGCACCATCTCCAGGCCCATGAGCAGCGTGGCGAACTCGATGGTGAGGGTGTCGGCCATGCCCGCCGTCAACAGCAGCAACGCGCCGCCGACGATCGTCGCGAGCACCATGAGCCCGCCGGAGTGCACGAGCTGCACGTGCAGAACGCTCAGCACGACCAGGTAGACCAGCAGCGGCACCGCGACCGCCAGTGCCGCCCCGACAGTGTCGAGGTGGGCCTTGTGCGCGTGGCTGTCGATGACCACCTCCAGCCCCGCGCCGACGGCGGCGATCCCGCCGAAGACCAGGTAGTGCCCGTAGCCCCAGGCGATCGCCCTGGTCAGGGAGTCGCGCAGGTGGTCGCTCACCGTGTGCTTGAAGTAGAGCCACCACATCGCGAAGATCATCAGCAGGCCGCCGGCGCCGATCTCCAGCAGGCCGGCCGACCAGCCTCCGTCGGCGACGTCTTCCTGGATGGCGGCGGTGACGGCCAGGACCACCTCTCCGAGCACGATGATCGTGAACAGGCCGTAGCGTTCGGCGATGTGCCGCGGGTGCCACGCGGTCTGCATCCTGCGCTCGGCGAGCACCGGGACCAGCATCTCGGCGACGACGAGCACCGCGAAGCCGATCTCGCGCCACGGGTCCGGCAGCCACAACCGCCCGATCCAGGCGACCTGGCACACCCCGACCCCTACGGCGTAGCGCAGCGTGCAGGGCCGGCCCTCGGGGTGTTCGCGGGCCGCGCGCAGCCATTGCGCGATCAGGGCGACGCGCATGACGACGTAGCCGATGGTCGCGATCGTGAAGTCGTAGTCGCGGAACGCGGCGGGCACCCCGGCGGCCAGCACGAGCACCCCGGCCATCTGCACCAGCGTCAGCGCCCGGTACGGCACGTCGTCGGTGTCGTAGGCGGAGGCGAACCAGGTGAAGTTCATCCACGCCCACCAGATCGCGAAGAACACCATGAGATAACCGAGCACGGTGCCCGCGACGTGGCCCTCGGAGATGCCGTGGTGCAACTGCGCCGCCGCCTGGCCCACGGCGGCGACGAAGCAGAGGTCGAACAGGAGCTCCAGCGGGGTGGCGGCGCGGTGCTGCTCGCGGGGATCGCGCGCGAGCATCCGCGCGCGCAGCGGCGGGACTTCGGCCAATTCGGCTCACCTACTCCGGCTCGCTCGGCTGACCTGCGGCGACGTCGTCGAATTGTGGCCCGTTCCTGGGTATCCCGCCGTCCGGTGCGCGTACTCCCAGTCCGCCTTCGCGCGTAGTCGGCGATGCCGCTGTTGGGGTAACATGAAAATACTTCGGGGTCAGGTGAGCTGGGGGAGATGCCGAGGGGTCAGGCGGGGGTGAGTGCCTGACCCCCGTTCGGCATCCGGGCCCCTGGCGGGCTGATCACCACCGGCTGCTCTTGCTGCGACGCCGGTACCGCCAGGAGCTGCTCCTCAGCCAGACGACGCCGCCGACCCTGGCGAGGACGGCCACGGCAAGCAGGGCGGCCGCGGTCCGCTTTGCCGCGGTGCCGTCGGTTAGCGCATCCGCGGGCACGGGCCCGAGCCGGCCCTGCGGGTCGTAGGCGATCTCCAGGCGTTCGCCCTTCTTCGCGGCGGCGGAGCCTTCGGTCGTCAGGTGCTCGACCGGCCCGCCGTCGCACCGGAGGCCGTGGTCGTAGTAGTAGGTCGTGGTCGTGCTCCACGAGCCCGGCATGTCCGGGTCGGACGACGGCGTGTAGTGCGATGTCGTCTCCTGGCGTTCGACGACGTCGAGCACCGTGCAGACCGTCCGCAGACCGCGTTCGTGCAGCGCCGCGTCGTCGATGCCCACCTTGGTCAGGCCCAGTGCGAACATCAGCGCCAGGAGAGCGACGAAGTTCGCCCCCATCGCGTCTTCCGGGTGCAGGGCCAGCGACGACAGCCACACGAGCGTCGCCAGGATCTGCAACCCGAACGCGGCGGCCCCGCCGGGGCCGTAGGCGTCGAGGTAGGAACCCCAGGCCATCAGGCCGATCGCCAGCAGCGGCACGCCTGCCGCGACGACCAGCTCGGCGAGCACGCTCTCGTACCACCGCCGCATCGCGCCTCCCCGGTTCGCACGTCGCCCAAGCGTTGCGCCTCGTGCAACGCCGCGACAGACGGCGACCGGGCGAACTCGCGCGGCGCCGCGTCGCCCGGTTCGGGCTGCTCCACCGCGTGACCTACGGTGGCGTAGCGCACGCTTACCGGTCAGTAACCCCAGTTCCTGGCATGATCTGGCGGCACCGGGCGAGCGGCGCTCGGACGTTGGAGTCGTGAGCGGAAAGGATCGGGTGTCGTGACGAAGATCGAACGCCTCGGTGTGGTCGGTGCCGGTCTGATGGGTTCGGGCATCGCCGAGGTCAGCGCGCTGGCCGGGCTCGACGTGATCGTCGTGGAGGTCACCGACGACGCCGCCAGGGCAGGCCGGTCGCGGCTGTGGAAGTCGCTGAACCGCGCGGTGGACAAGGGCAAGATCACCGAGCAGGAGCGCGACGCCGCCCAGTCCCGGCTGCACTTCACCACCACGGTGGCCGACCTCGACGACCGCCAGCTGGTGATCGAGGCCATCGCCGAGGACGCCGAGCTCAAGACCAGGCTCTTCGAAGACCTCGACAAGATCGTCAGCGACCCGGACGCGATCCTGGCCTCCAACACCTCCTCGATCCCGATCGCCAAGCTGGCCGCCGCCACCGAGCGCCCCGCGCAGGTGATGGGCATCCACTTCTTCAACCCGGTCCCGGTGCTCAAGCTGGTCGAGCTGGTGCCGTCGCTGCTGACCTCCGAGGAGACCGTCCAGCGCGCGTCGGCGTTCGCCACCGAACAGCTCGGAAAGCAGACCATCCGCGCCACCGACCGCTCCGGTTTCGTGGTCAACGCCCTGCTGGTGCCCTACCTGCTCTCGGCGATCCGGATGCTGGAGGGCGGCCACGCCACCGCCGAGGACATCGACAACGGCATGGTGCTGGGCTGCGCCCACCCGATGGGTCCGCTCGCGCTGTCGGACCTCGTCGGCCTGGACACCCTCAAGGCGATCGCCGACTCCATGCACGACGAGTACAAGGAGCCGCTCTACGCCGCGCCGCCGCTGCTGCAGCGCATGGTCGACGCGGGCCTGAAGGGCAAGAAGTCCGGCCAGGGCTTCTACGACTACAGCTGAGCGACCGCGGTGTCCCGGGTCGAGGTTCGGGACACCGCGCTCACAGCTCGCGCCGGCGCTCCACCACGGTCCGGGCGAGCTCGATGTCCCACGAGATCGGTCCTACGCGGAGCGCGACTGGGAAAGGCGTGACGCGAAGCGCAGGATCTCCTCGGCGACGCGGTGCGGCCGGTCCTCCATGAGGAAGTGCCCCGCCCCGGGCACCGTGACCAGCTCGGCGTGCGGGATGTCGCTCGCGAGGCGTTCGCCGTAGGCGACGGGCTGCCAGCGGTCGTCCTCGCCCCAGAGGATGCGCACCGGCATCGGCAGCCCTCCCAGCAGCGGTGCGACGCGCTCGGTCGGCGCCGAGTCGTAATGGCGCACCTGGTGCTCGAAGAACGACACCCGGCCGACCGGACCGCGATGCGGCGCGAGGTAGGTCTCCAGCACCTCCTCTGCCATCTCGCCGGAGACGGTCATCCGCAGTTGCCGGGTCAGCATGGCCTCGAAGTCCTGCCGCGGCATGGCCGCGTAGTCGCCGAGGTGGTCGCGGATGACGCGCCGCCAGGTTTCCGAGGGCCACGAGTCGTAGCTGACCGGGTCGACGAGCACCAGCCCATCGACCCGGTCCGGCCGGGAGGTGGCGAAGATCTGCCCGATCGCGCCGCCGATGTCGTGCGCGACCAGCACGCACCGGTCGATTCCCAGTGTCGTCAGCAGTTCGCCGAGCAGCCCGGCCTGCGCGGTGACCGAGGTGTCCCGGTCCACCGGCCGCTCCGACTCGCCGAAACCCAGCAGGTCGTAGGCGAGCACGGAGTGGCCGCCGGCTTCCAGCTCCGGGATCACGTGGCGCCAGATGGCCGAGTGCGACGGCGTTCCGTGCAGCAGCACCAGGGGTGGGCCGTCTCCGCCGCGGTACCGGTAGGCGATCCGGACGCCGTCGACGATCACGTTGCGGTCCAACGGGGTCATACCGCCTCGGTGTTGGTGCGGGAGACCCGCGCCGTCATGAGCGGAAGCAATCGGAGTGTCGCTCATACGGCCTCGGTCTCCGGGGTGACGACCAGCTTGCCGAAGAAGTCCTTGCCGACGAAGTCCTTCTGGGCGCGGTGCAGCTCGCGCAACGGGTAGGTGCCCGCCAGCAGCGGCTTGAGCTCGCCCGCCGCGACGTGGCCCAGCAGTTGCTCGAAGTCCTCGTGGGTGCCGAACGACGAGCCGATGAGCTGCACCTGGTTCAGGTAGACCGTGCGCAGGTCGGTCTCCACCAGCGGACCCGCGATTGCCCCGGCCACGACGTAGCGGCCCAGCGGGCCCAGCACCCGCAGCAGCGCGCCGAAGTGCGGCCCGGCCACCACGTCGGCCACGACGTCGGCCTGCCCGGTCGCGCGGATCTCGCCGGCGAGATCGTCCGACGCGCGGTCCACGGTCGCCTCCGCGCCCAGGTCCAGGGCGAGCTGCCGTTTGGCGGCGCTGGTGACCGCCACGACGTGTGCGCCGCGCAGGGCCGCGAGCTGGATCAGCGCCGAGCCGACGCCGCCGGAAGCCCCGGTCACCACGACCCTCTCGCCGTCGCGGACGGCCGCGCGGTTGAGCATGCGCATCGCCGTGGTGTAGGCGGTGGGGAAGGTGGCGAGCTCGGCGTCGGTGAGGGAGCTGCGCACCGGGTGGGCGTTCCCGGCGGGCACGGTGACGTACTCGGCGAAGCCGCCGTCGCGTTCGCTGCCGAGGTACTCGGTGGTCACCAGCTCGCGTTCCCCGCCGGTGTAGAGCATGGGGTCGACCACGACCCGCTCGCCGAGCCGCGAGTCCGGCACGCCTTCGCCGACCTCGTCGACGTGTCCGACGACGTCGGCGCCCTGGATGCGGGGGAAGCTCAGCGGCTCGCGCCGCCACCCCGCGCTCGACTCCGGGTCCTCCGCCGAGCCGTAGGCGCCTTCGCGGGTCCAGATGTCGGTGTTGTTGATGGCCGTCGCGGCGACCCTGACCCGCACCTCGCCGGGACCGGCCTGCGGGTCGGGCACGTCCTCGCGGTACTCCAGCTTCTCCGGGCCGCCGAAACCGGTGAGCCGCACTGCACGCATCGCTGCCTCCTTCAGGTATACCGACCGGTGTAGTTACTCCAGTCGAGCACTCGCGGGTCGCCATGTCAACCCACCGGTCGGTATAGTCGGCTGCGTGCGGAACTCGTTGGCGAAGCTGACCCCGGCCGGCCGCCGGGTGCTCGACGTGGCGGCCGAGCTGTTCTACCGGCAGGGCATCCACGCCGTCGGCGTCGAGGCCATCGCGGCGGAGGCGGGGGTCACCAAGAAGACGCTCTACGCGTGCTTCGGCTCCAAGGACAACCTCGTCACCGCCTACCTGACCGAGCGCGACCAGCGCTGGCGGGAGTGGCTGACCGAGTGGGTCGAACAGCGCGCGGACTCCGCGGAGGAGAAGGTGCTCGGGGCCTACGACGCGCTGGCTGCCTGGATGCGGGAGGACTTCCGGGGCTGCGCCTTCGTCAACGCCCTCGCCGAGCTGCCGTCGCCCGACCACCCGGCGCGCGAGGTGATCGTGGGGCAGAAGCGGTGGATGCGCGACTACTTCGCCGAGCTGGCCGCCAAGGCCGGTGCCGGCGACCCCGACGACTTCGCCAAGAGCGCGTTGCTGCTCTACGAGGGAGTCACGGTGGCGGAGTCGGCGGGCATCGGCGGCACGACGGACCAGGCGAAGAAGGTGGCCGCGGCGCTGCTGCGCGCGGCGGTCTGAGGCGGACTCGCGGAAAGAGGCCGCCGTCCCGAGCGCGTGCACGGGACGGCGGCCTGGGGCAACAGCGGGCTGGTGCGGTCAGCGAACCGCGGCCGGTTCCGGTGTCGGCTCCGCGGCGGCCGTGCGCGCCGGACGGCGGTCGAGCGCGCCCGAGAACAGGGCGATGCCCAGCGCGGCGGCCGCCATCAGGGCGCCGACCCAGTTCGGCGCGGTGTAGCCGAGCCCGGCCTCGATGACCAGCCCGCCCAGCCAGGCGGCCAGCGCGTTGCCGAGGTTGAACGCGGCGATGTTGACCGCCGAGGCCAGCGTCGGAGCGCCCTCGGCCTTGTCCATGACCCGCTTCTGCAGCGCGGGCACGGTGGCGAACCCGGCGGCGCCGACCAGCGCGAGCGTGATCGCCGCGCTCACCTTGCTCATCGCGGTGAAGGTGAACAGCCCGAGGACGACGGCCAGCGCCGCGAGGACCCCATACAGCGACGGCATCAGCGCCCGGTCGGCCAGGCGCCCGCCGAGCAGGTTGCCCGCGAACAGCCCGGCCCCGAACAGCACCAGCAGCCAGGTGACCGCCGCCGGGGTGTAGCCGGCGACCTCGGTCATCATCGGCGCGACGTAGGTGAACGCGGCGAACACGCCGCCGAAGCCGAGCACGGTCATCGCCACGGCCAGCCACACCTGGAGGCTGCGCAACGACGCCAGCTCCCGGCCGACGCCGGTGGCAGCCGGGCGCGGTTGCGGCGGGACCAGGGTGGCGACACCGAGCAGGCCCATGACGCCGAGCACCGAGACGACCACGAACGTCGAGCGCCAGCCGTAGGACTGGCCGAGCCAGGTGCCCATCGGCACACCGAGCACGTTGGCGGCGGTGAGCCCGGTGAACATGATCGCGATGGCGCCCGCCCGCTTGTGCGGGGCGACCAGGTCGGCGGCCACCACCGCGCCGATGCCGAAGAACGCGCCGTGTGCGAACGAGGCGACGACCCGGCCGGTGAGCAGCAGCCCGTAGCTGGTCGCCAGCGCCGAGAGCAGGTTGCCCGCGATGAACAGCACCATCAGCCCGAGCAGCATCCGCTTGCGGGGGACGCGGGTGCCGAGCGCGGTCAGCAGGGGCGCGCCGACGACGACCCCCAGCGCGTAGCCGGAGATCAGGTATCCGGCGGTGGGGATGGACACCGCGAAGTCGGCGGCGACCTCGGGCAGCAGCCCCATGATCACGAATTCGGTCGTTCCGATGCCGAAGGCGCTGATCGTCAGCGCCCAGAGCGCGAGGGGCATCGAGCTACTCCTTGCTTCGCGTTCGTCTGTTAGCGGCGTCGACAATAATTGCACACGCCGCATATTGCAAACGCTGCTTAGCTGCGGGGCTGGGGTAGACTGGAGGCCGATCCGTCAGCACTTCGGGAGGTTCGACGATGTCCCTGTCCGATGACGCGGCAGAAGCCCGCGCCCAGGGCTGGCGAGCCCTGGCCGCTCTGCACGCCCGGATCGAGACCCGGATCGAGCGATCGCTCCAGCACGAGCACGACCTCAGCGTGAGCGAGTTCACCGTGCTCGACGTGCTGTCCCGCCAGGACGGCTGGCACATGCGCATGCAGCAGCTCGCCAACGCGGTCGTGCTCAGCCAGAGCGCGACGACCAGGCTGGTGACCAGGCTGGAGAAGCTCGGACTGCTGCGCCGATACCTGTGCGAGGACGACCGCAGGGGGATCTACACCGAGGTCAGCGAGTCCGGCCAGAAGCTGCTGGCCGCGGCCCGGCCCACGCACGACACCGCGCTGCGCGAGGCGATGGACGAGGCCAGCGACGTGCCCGAGCTGGCCCCGCTGGTCCGCGCGCTGGAAACCCTCGAGCCCACGGCGGTCTGAACGCGCGCGGTCGCACGGCCCGTCGGCCTGGCCCGGCTCAGTCCTGCTCGGCCGGGATGGTGGCCCGCAGCGTGTCGACGGCGTGCTCGCGGTGCTCGGTCAGCAGGACGACCAGTTCGGCGGCGTCGTGCCGCTTGGCCGCGTCGACGATCGCGGCGTGCTCCTCGTGCACCCTCGCCCGGTTGGCGTCGGAGTTGTAGTACACCGCCCGGTAAGCGTCCGTGGCGTCCCACAGCGTCCGCACCACCCGCAGCAGCCGCGGCATCCGCGCGGGCTCCAGCAGCGCGAAGTGGAAGCGCCGGTTCGCCGCGATCATGCCCACCAGGTCGCCGACGCGCGACGCGGACTCGACCTCGCGCTGCGCCTCGGTGATGACCGCCAGGTCGGACTCGCCGAACCGCTCCGCTGCCACCGTCGCCGCCTCCGACTCCAGCAGCTCCCGCATCCGGTAGACCTCCAGCAGGTCGTCGAGCGAGAGCTCGGCGACCGAGTAGCCCCGGTGCGGCTGGTACACGACCTGGCCCTCGGCCTCCAGCGTCTTGAGCGCCTCGCGCAACGGCACCCGGCTCACCCCGAGGCGCTGGGCGATCGCGTCCTGGCGGATGGGCTGCCCGGGTGCGAGCTCGCCTGCCACGATCGACTTCCGGAGCTCGTCGAGCACGAACTCCTGGGTGGTGGGTGGGCGTCGCATCGCACTCCAGTGCCTCGGCGTGGGTATGTCGATCCTATGGGTGAGCGAGGGCGGTTCGCGTTCTTCGAACGGTTGACCCGTCGTTCGGCAACTGTATATTGGATCCAACTTTCCCCGGATGCAAGCCGACGGCGTCGGCGCGGAGATGAGGTGGGTCCGAGCATGGAGCGTGCCCTGCCGATGGACGGCGTGGTTGTCGCGGACTTCAGCCGGGTGCTCGCCGGGCCGTACGCGACGATGCTGATGGCCGACCTCGGCGCCACGGTCATCAAGGTGGAGCGGCCGGGCACCGGCGACGACACCCGGAGCTGGGGTCCACCGTGGACCGAGCACGCCTCGTCCTACTTCGAGTCGGTCAACCGCGGCAAGCGCAGCATCACGCTCGACCTCGGCGACCCCGCCGACCAGGAGGCAGCCCGCGAGCTGGTCCGCCGCAGCGACGTGCTGGTGGAGAACTTCCGCCCAGGGTCGCTCGCCCGCTACGGGCTGGACTTCGACAGCGCCGCCGAGCTGAACCCCCGGCTGGTCTACGCCTCGATCTCGGGCTTCGGCAGCGGCGCCGGTGCCGACCTGCCCGGCTACGACTTCGTGGTGCAGGCGCTCGGCGGGCTGATGAGCATCACCGGCAGCCCGGAAGGGCCACCCACCAAGGTCGGCGTCGCGCTGGTCGACGTGCTCACCGGCAAGGACGCCGCGCTGGGGATCATGGCCGCGCTGCGCCAGCGGGAGGCCACCGGACGCGGCCAGCACGTCGAGGTCAACCTGCTGTCGAGCCTGCTGGCGTCCCTGGTCAACCAGATGAGCGGGATGCTGGCCACCGGAGTCCCGCCCGCGCGGATGGGCAACCAGCACCCGAGTATCGCGCCCTACGAGACGCTGCGCTGCGAGGACGCCTACCTGGTGGTGGCCATCGGCAACGACGTGCAGTTCGGCAGGCTCGCCGAAGCTCTCGGCCTGGTCGGGCTGGCCGAGGACGAGCGCTTCGCCACCAACGCGCAGCGGGTCGCCAACCGGCCCGCGCTGGTCGAGCTGATGGAGAACGTGCTCGGCGCCCGTCCCGCCGCCGACTGGCAGGAGCGCCTGCAACGCGCGGGCATCGCCTGCGGCCAGGTCAACGACCTCTCCCGCGCGGTGCACTACGCCGAGTCGCTCGGGCTGAATCCGCTGGTCGACCCGGGTCAGGGCGCGACGGCGCAGGTGCGCATGCCCATCGACCTCTCCGACTCCGCCGGCGTCAAGCCGCTCGCCCCGCCCCGCCTCGGCGAGCACGGCGAGCAGATCCGGGCCTGGCTGGCCGGCCCCGCCGGACCACCGCCGGCCTGACGACGACCGCCCGGCCATCGGACCGGCCGAGCCCCACAACCGTTTCCCCAGGAAGGAATCCCGCCATGAGCAGCAGCGGTGCCCGCCCCGCCTTCGATCCTCGCGACCCGCTCGGCATCGACGACGAGCTCACCACCGAGCAGCTCGCGATCCGCGACAGCGTCCGCGCGCTGTGCCGCGACCACGTGCTGCCGCACGTCGGCGAGTGGTTCGAGCGCGGTGAGTTCCCGCAGGCCAGGGAGCTGGCCAGGGAGCTCGGCAAGCTCGGCGTGCTCGGCATGCACCTGGAGGGCTACGGCTGCGCCGGGATGTCGGCCGTGGACTACGGCCTGGCCTGCGAGGAGCTCGAGGCGTGCGACTCCGGCCTGCGCTCGCTGGTGTCGGTGCAGGGATCGCTGGCCATGTTCGGGATCTGGCGCTGGGGTTCGGAGGAGCAGAAGCGGCAGTGGCTGCCCCGGATGGCGGCCGGCGAGGCGATCGGCTGCTTCGGTCTGACCGAGCCCGACCACGGCTCCGACCCGGCGTCGATGCGCACCTCCGCCCGCCGGGACGGCTCGGACTGGGTGCTCAACGGCCGGAAGATGTGGATCACCAACGGCACCATCGCCGACGTCGCGGTGGTGTGGGCCCAGACCGACGACGGCGTGCGCGGCTTCGTCGTGCCGACCGACACCGCGGGCTTCTCGGCACCGGAGATCAAGCAGAAGCTGTCGCTGCGCGCGTCGGTCACCAGTGAGCTGGTCCTCGACGACGTGCGGCTGCCCGCCGAGGCCCGGCTGCCCGAGGCCGAGGGTCTGCGCGGACCGCTGAGCTGCCTCAACGAGGCCCGCTACGGCATCGTGTGGGGTGCCACGGGCGCCGGGCGGGCGTGCCTGGAGTCGGCGCTGGAGTACGCGGGCAGCCGCGAGCAGTTCGGCCGCCCGATCGCGGGTTTCCAGCTCACCCAGGGCAAGCTGGCCGACATGGCGGTCCGGGTGCAGAACGGCCGGTTGCTGGCGATGCACCTGGGCAAGCGCAAGGACGCGGGCAAGCTGCTCCCGCAGCAGGTCAGCTTCGGCAAGCTGGACAACGTGCGCGGGGCGCTGGAGGTGGCGCGGACCGCGCGAACCATCCTCGGGGCCAACGGCATCTCGCTGGAGTACCCGGTGATCCGGCACATGACCAACCTGGAGTCGGTGCTGACCTACGAGGGCACCAGCGAGATGCACGCGCTGAGCATCGGCCAGGCGCTGACCGGGCTGGCCGCCTTCCGGGGCTGAGAAACCGGTAGTTCGAACAGAAAACGAGCCGTTCTGACATTTCGGCGGGAACGAGTGGATCTCATTTCTCTCGTTCCCGCTTAAGTGTTGTTCTCGGAAAAGATTGCGCCAAGATTCGATCTCGTTTGGATAACAACACCCATTCTGATCGGCGATTCTTCGGGGCGCCGAGAAAAATCGCGGTGGCGGAAGAGTATTGCGACTGCGCAGGCGGTTGTGCCTCCGCTCGGCAGGGTGTCAATTTCTCCCGTTCAGGTAAGCGGTCTTCATGTTTCCCGGTTGTTCCGGTTCCGCCTGGGAGCCGAGCACCTCCACATGAGGGAGAGCTTCATGCAACGAGTTCGAGCTGCTTGGCGTCGACGTCGGACCGTGGCGGTGCTGGCCACCGCGGTCGGGGTGGCGCTGGCCACCGCGGTCGCGACTCCGGCCCAGGCCGACCACCGTGCCCCCGCGGCCGGTGCCGAGACGATCATCCCCAACAGTTACCTGGTGGTGCTCGCCGATACTCCGGAAACCCAGTCGGGGGTGGAGGCCATCGCGGAGAACCTGCTGGCCAAATATCCCGGCGAACTGACCCGCACATTCGACACCGCGCTCCGGGGCTTCTCGGTTTCCATGCAGGAGCCCAACGCCATGCGGATGGCGCAGGACCCGGCGGTGGCCTTCGTCGAGCCCAACAAGCAGGTGCGGGCCATCGAGACCCAGCAGAACCCGCCGTCGTGGGGTCTGGACCGGGTCGACCAGCGGAACCTGCCGCTGAACAACGCCTACACCTACGGCCCGAACGCCTCCAACGTCTCGGCCTACGTCATCGACACCGGGGTGCGGATCAGCCACCGGACCTTCGGCGGCCGGGCCAAGCACGGCTTCGACGCGGTCGACAACGACAACGACGCCAGCGACTGCAACGGCCACGGCACCCACGTCGCGGGCACCATCGGCGGCGCCGAGTACGGCGTGGCCAAGGCGGTCAGCATCGTGGCCGTGCGAGTGCTGGACTGCCGCGGCAGCGGCACCACCGACGGCGTGATCGCCGGCATCGACTGGGTCACCAAGAACGCCAAGAAGCCGGCCGTGGCCAACATGAGCCTCGGCGGCGGCGCCAGCAACGCGCTGGACCAGGCGGTGCGCAACTCGGTCGGCTCCGGCGTCACCTACGCCGTCGCGGCGGGCAACGGCGACTCCTCCGGCAACCCGATCGACGCCTGCGGCTACTCGCCGGCGCGGACCGCCGAGGCCATCACCGTCGGTGCCACGGACAACGGCGACAACCGGGCGAAGTTCTCCAACTACGGCAAGTGCCTGGACCTGTTCGCGCCTGGCGTGAACATCACCTCGTCGTGGCACACCAACGACACCGCCTCCAACACCATCAGCGGCACGTCGATGGCGACGCCGCACGTGGCGGGTGCGGCGGCGCTGTACCTGTCGGCGAACCCGTCGGCGGCGCCGGCCGCGGTCTCCAGCGGCCTGACGGGCGCGGCGACCAGCGACGTGGTCAAGGACCCGCGCCCCGGCTCGCCGAACAAGCTGCTCTACACCGGCAGCTGACGGCGGTGCTGCGACGAGCCCCTCCCGGCGGCCTGCCGGGAGGGGCCTCACCACACCGTGAACCCGCCGTCGGCGACGACGTTGCTGCCGGTGACGAAGCTGCTGGCCTCCGAGGCCAGGAAGACCGCGATCGGCCCGAGCTCGCGCGGTTCGGCGACCCGGCCCATCGGGGTCTGCGAGATCCACGTGCGGAACCACTCCGGCTGGGACGTCTCGACCTGCCTGAGCAGCTCGGTGCCGGTGTAGCCGGGGGAGATCGAGTTCACCCGCACGCCGCGCCCGGCCCATTCGCCCGCCAGCGACTTGGTGAGCATGATGACCCCGGCCTTGGACGTGTTGTAGGACGCCTGCGGCTGCGGGTGGTTGGAGATCAGACCGGACATCGACGCGATGTTGATGATCGAGCCCGAGCCCTGCGCGAGCATCGCCTTGCCGACCTCTCGGCAGCACCAGAAGACCGCGTCGAGGTTGAGCCCGAGCACCGCGCGCCACGACTCGTCCGGCATCGACTCCGCGGGCTCGTTGCGGACCGTCCCGGCGTTGTGCACCGAGACGTCGATCCGCCCGTGCTCGGCCACGATCCGCGCGACACCGTCGGCGACCGCGCCGGAGTCGGTGACGTCCAGCGGCAGGAACTCGCATTCCAGCTCGGCGGCGGCCTTCTCGCCGGTCTCGTGGTTGATCTCGCCGATCACGACCCGGGCGCCCGCCGACCGCAGCGCCCTGGCGATCTCCAGGCCGATGCCCTGACCACCGCCGGTGACCAGCGCGACCTCGTCCTGCAATGAGAAGATCTCGGTTCCCATCGAAATGCCAACCTCCCGCGAGCGCCGCCTGGTGCCGGATCCGATCAACGTAGCGGTGGTGGCAGCACCCGGTGCACCCAGTCGCTGGCGCGTTCATACGCGTGGGCGAGTCGCAGCAGGTCCAGCTCGCCGTGGTTCGGGCCGATCAGCTGCACGCCCATCGGCAGGTCGGCGGCGCCGAAACCGGCGGGCAGGTTGAGCACCGGGTGGCCGGACAACGTCCACGGCGCCACGGTCTCCATCCACCGGTGGTAGGTGTCCATGGTCCGGCCGCCGACCTCGCGCGGCCAGCGCAGCGCGGCGTCGAACGGGAAGACCTGCGCGGTCGGCGCGATCAGGAAGTCGTAGTCGTCGAACAGCGCCGCGACGTGCGCGTGCCAGTCGTCGCGGCCGGTGAGCGCGGCGGCGATCTCGCGCACGCCCATCCGCAGGTAGCCCTCCACCTCGAAGACCGCCTCCGGTTTGAGCAGCGCACGGTTGCTTTCGTCGGCGTGCAGGTCGTGCAGCGTCTGGCCGGTCATCCAGTGCCGCCACAGCATGAACGTCTCCCACGCCTGCTCGACGGGCAGCTCGCGCTCCACCGGCTCGACGACGCAGCCGATCTCCTCGAAGGTCCCCAGCGCCGACGCGCACACCGCCAGCACGCCGGGTTCGGTCGGCAGGTAGCCGCCGAAGTCGCCGAGCCAACCGATCCGCAGGCCGTCGACGCGGTGCTCCAGCGGTTCGGCGAACACCGCGGGGTCCTGTTCGACGCCCAGCGGGGCGCGCGGATCAGGACCGGCCATAGTGGACAGGAGCATGGCCAGGTCGCGCACGGTGCGGGCCATCGGGCCGGACACGGAGGGTTCGCTGAGGAAGCCCGGTTTCGGGACGCGGCCGAAGCTCGGGCGCAGCCCGAGCACGTGGCAGAAGGCGGCGGGGTTATCAGTTGGCTCCGAACCATGAAGTCGGAGAAGGCACAAAAAAAGCCCCCGACCTGCCCGGTGAGGGGCTGGACGGGGGCTGTGGGTGGTGCGTCAGGTGGCGGCGTTGATCTGGCGGGCGAGGGCAAGGGCGTCTTCGTTCGGGTAGTTGTCCGCGCCCGATCCTTCGTCGCGGGTCCCTGCCTCGTCAAGGAAGACTCGGGCCAGAGGCTCCGCGACGGCGGGGGAGAAGGTGGCGATCCAGCGGGCATCGGCTTCGTCAGCGATGCCGGGGTCTCCGTACTCGGAATCGTGGATCGACACGTTGGTTTCGTAGGCGTACGCGGTCCGGTGCTCACTCCCCGGCAATCGTTCGCTGGCGTGAACATCTCCGTTGTCATCGACCGTCCACGGTCCGGGCTTTGCCTTGGCGGCCAGCTCGCGCAGCGTCGCGGCGGCCTGGCGGAGTTCTTCGGCGGGGTTGTTCATAATGACTTCCTTGATCAGTTGGTGAGAACGTACGATCCTTGCGGGGCTGTGACGCGGGTGCCGGGGCGAACACCGCGACCTGACGTGACCCGCCCCTCGACATCCAGGCGGGCGCCGACCCTCTCGACGCGCACCTTCACGCGGGCACCGTCGACGCGGGCGGAGACGTGACTACCGACCCGGGGGACGGTCGACAGGGTCAGCAGGTGCCGGCCGACGCCGGAGAGGCCTGCGAGCGGGTTACGGACAGAGCGGGGGCGTCGATTGCGGTTCACGGTGTCTCCTCGTTTGTGTTCGAACGTGGTCAGCGCTTCGGATGCGGGGTGCGGTTGTAGGTCTTGGCGATACGGGGCTCGCTCGGCGCAGTGCCGATGTGGCGGCAGTGACCCGGGGCGCAGTGGCAGTCGGTCATGCTCTCGTAGTTGCTCAAGGTCTTCTCCTCGTCACAGGTACTTGGTGAACCGCGGGGCGCGGCGGGAACGCGGGGCGGAGGCAGCGCGGTACGCCTGCCTGTCGAGCTGGGCGCGACGCTCGCGCTGCTCGGGGGTGTCGAGCTTCGGGGGCTGGACGCTGGGAACGGTGGCGACCGAACCGCGCTTCTTGGCGATCTCGACGCTCTCTCGCAGACGGCTGGCCGCGGCTTCCTGCTCCTCGGTCGAGTCCCACGAGTCCGCGGTCTCGGCGGCCCGCTCCTCCTGGAGGGCGCGGTACTGGCGGTTGCGCCAAGCTTCGAGCTTCTGGGCGCGGAGTTCTTCGAGCTCTCCCCGCTCCGCGGCCTGGGCGCGGGTAAGGCGGTCGTTGATCTCGTCGACCCGCTCGGGGGTGGCTTCCTCGACGTCCAACACGCGGCTGAAGTACCGAGCTCGGTCCTCGCGTGCCCGGGTGAGCTTGCCGCGAGGTGCGACCTGCTCGACGTTCTCGGCGGTGACGTCCGTGGCGGAACCCGCCTCCTCGTCAACGAACCGAACCTCGCCGAACGAGATCACGGCGACCCGCAGCAGCGTCGCGAGACGGTCGACCTCCCACGTGTGGGCCTCAAGCCGGCGGTAACCGGGCTCGTGCAGGTGTCCGGTGGCCTCACTGATGCGGGTTTCCGGGGTTGGCCCCTCAGTCACGGTGAACTTCCGCTTCGACGAGAAGATGTCTTCGAACCACCCCTCGTCCATCAGGAAGTCGAAGATGATCCGGGGGCGAGTGCTTCCGGCGGGAAGGGTGATCGTCGGGCGGTTCATCGGTCGGCCTCCTCGGTGCTGGTGAACCCTGTATCGCTCGTCATCACGTAAATGTTTCAACGCGACATGGCTGATCGCAAAATGGCCAGACCCGACGAGGCAGCGCGGGTGACGGTCGGCCGGCTGATACCCAGGACACGCGCAACATCCAGGTGCGTCATCGGCTCCTCGCCGTCCAGGCCGAGGTGGGCCGTCAACACGTCCTGCTCGCGGTCGGACAGAAGCGACCACGCCTCGTCGAGGCGCTCGTCATCGAAACCAGACAGGACGCCAGCGAGAGCCGACAGGGCGTTCGGGTCGTCAATGTTGCGGGTCGTCTCGTCGTCGATGTCGACCCGGCGGCCCGGCTGGATGGCATCCACAACCGCGCCGAAGCGGTCGGCCGAGATCCCGTTCCGGTCGCCCTGCGACTCCGCGAGAGCAGCAGCGGCAGCGGAGAGATCTCCTTTCGCGTCCCGGATCGCCGACTGCACCCGGAGAACCGTCTTCCCGGGGACCGTGTACGGCGTCGCGAACTTGCGAGCTTCGTAGCCGACCGTGCGTGCACGGCTGGAGAAGCGTGCAGCGAACGGACGGTCGTCCGCTTCCGCGGCCAGCACCTCCAGCAGGGCGACAACCTGTTCCTGGTGAGCGTCGTCGTGGTCGAAGACCGCGCCGGGGCCGTCCACGTCCTTGGTCGAGCCGTACCGGTTGGCGTTCGACTCGATCTTGGCGAGGAACCGCGCGTACAGCGCCAGGAGAGCGGCGTATCCGTCAACGTCGGAGGCGGTCAGCTCCGCGAGCTCGTCCGCAGTAAAGGTCGCGTACCGCTCGGCCACGATCGCGTACCCGGTACCGACGAACTCGACGGTGACGCGGCGGACCTGGGGGTCCCGGAACAGCTCGCGGCGGGCCGCCTTCGCGTCAGCGTGGGCTGTGCGGGACGACGGGACGAAGTCGTTGATGACCTCGACGGTGTTGAACCGGGCGTTCGCCTCAACGAAGTCAGGGTCAGCCAGCAGGCGGGACACCCGCTCGGCGGCGTTCTGGACGCCGTAACCCATGATCGCGGTAGCGGCAGCGGCGCGGCGGTCTTCGCGGTCGGCGTGGAAGGCGGACTTCGGCATGTCTTCTCCTCGTTTGTGTTTTCGCGTGGTGCGCCCGGCTTGCGTGAGATCCGTTCGGGCGCGGTGAGGTATTTGTACGGGACAGCCACGTCAACAATCAAACGTGGATCTCGGGCACTCGTGCCCCCTGTGTGGCGCCCGAGGACTCCCGCACGGGCGCCGACCAGCGAGGATGATCGGAAACGAACACAACCACCGGGCGGGTGACCCGTTCTGGAAATCACCCGCCCGGAGTAGTGTTTTAACGTCACGCGGGCAGTGCGGGAGCCAGCGCGATACGGGTCCAGGCGCGCCCGGCGGCGTCGGTCTCGACCTCCCTGTGAAGCTCGACAGGGGCGGCCATGTTGACCGGGTCGTTCTCGAAGCCAGACTCAGGGACGGTCGGGGCGGGGAAGTAACGACGGTTGGACGGGCGGATCAGCATGGGGGCTCCTTGATGGAAGTTCGCTTCAAAACGGCCGTTGGTACGCAGCCGGGCGTTTGGTTCACGGGGCGGCGGATTCACTCGGTCGGAGTAGCGGACCCCTCCCACCGGTCGAGGGCCGCGTTCATCGCTCGAATCGCGATCTCCAGGTCCGCGGCGGCCCGGTTCAGGGCGTTGACAGTCGCGTCAACCTCGGCCATGACGCCGCGGTCCTGCTGGGCGATCAGCACCGCCTCGACCGGGCGAGCGACGCCGCCGACCCCGCGGGGTGCGGAGTAGCCGAGAGGAAGCTCGTAACGACGGTGCTCGACGATCGGGGCGATCTCCGATGCGGTCTTGGCGGCACGGACGACAGCGGACAGAGCGTTGACGATGTTGGTTTCACGCATGAAAAGCTCCTTGGTTGGGTTTGTGTTCGAACGTGGTGCGGTGATCAGTGACCGGCTTCCTGCCAGTCCTTCGCGGGGCGACCTGCCTCGACGGGGAAGTGGATCTCTTGGCCGATGCCGTCGCCGGGCGACCACGTGGTTTCCATGCACTCGCGGATGACCGCGGTCAGCTCCTCGACCTCGCCGGCGGGGAGGCTGAAGACGAGGGCGTCGTGAACCTGGGCGACGAGGAACGTGATCAGTCGGACGTCGCGTCGAGCCATGCGGATCAGGCCGTCAACGACGATTTCCCGCGTACCCGACTGGCCGTAGAGCGCAGGAGCCTGGGTGAACTCCCGGTCGCGCTCGACGATCATTCGACGACCCCACCAATTCGCGACGTAGCCGTAACGCTGGGCCTCCTTGATCACGCGGGTTTTCCACTTCTCGACGCGGGGGTACGCGCGCTTCATCTGGGCGACGAACAGCTTCGACGTCTCCAGAGGGACACCCGCGTTTCGTGACAGAGTCAGGGCGCCCGCGTTGTACGAGTAGGCGTGGTTCTGGGCCTTCGCCGTGTCCCGGTACTGCTTGGTCACCGGGTTCTTCTTGTCGTAGCCGACCACGTCTGCGCCCCACACGATGTGGGCCGTGAGCAGGTGAGCGTCCGCACCGGGGGCGAAGCGCTCCTTGAACGCCTCATCGCCGGAGTAGGCGGCCACAATCCGGGCGTCAGCCTGCGAGTAGTCGAGCTCGACGAGAACGTGATCGTCTTCGTTCGGGATGAAGTACGACTTCTCGACGGCTCCTTTCGGGTCTCGGGACGTCCACACGGTCAAGCCCGGGTTCTGAGTGCTCTTTCGGCCAGACCGCTGAAGCGTGTGGATGTCGACGTGCACCCTGCCGTCTGGCTGAACGTTGTCCAGGGCTGACTGCGCCAGCGGGCGGAGACCGCCGATCCGGGCGATAGCCTGCGCCAGTTCGAGCGCCTCGTCCGAACCGTACTTCTTGGCGGTCTCGACCAGCCCTTCACCGCCCAACGACGGCCCGCCGTTCTTGGTGCGAGGAAGCTTGTCCTCGGCAATGCCGACCTCCGCCAGCGCCCGGAGAACCGCCTCTTTGCCGGCCTTCGTGCGAAGCGGCGCCTTGCCCTCAGTCGGGAAGCCGTACCGCTCGTGCAACATCTCCAGCGTGGTTCGCTGGATCTCCTCCAGCTCCGCGACGCGAGCCTTCGCCCGCTCGACGTCGATACGCCAGCCGTTGCGGCTGTTCTGCGCGTCGATCGCCGCGTTGATCTGCTCCCGCAGGGCGTACGGGTCGGTCGGGCTTCCGAGCTGGGACAGCCGGCGGGCGACGTCCCGGGTAGCGATGACGTCCTGGCGGAGGTAGTCACGGAACCGCGGGTCAGAGGTCGGGATGTTGCCGAAACCCCCGAACTCCTTGGCGAGTGCCTTCAGGTCGTGGGACTTGCCGGCGACACCCAGTTGATACGCCTGGTTGTCCAGGCTGAACCACTTCTTTGCCCGCTCCGGGCCGTCCACGAACACGGGATTTCCGTTTCGGTCGACGTAGCTCGACGGGGCGGGGTGGACCAAGGTGGCGTGGACCCAGGTGTCGAAGACTTTGTCGGCAAGCGCCAGTTCCAGGGGCTCGGTCGAGTCCTTACCGAAGATGCCGATGAGGTCGAAGGCGTGGATTCGGTGACCGACGATGACGTCCGCCTCGCGGATGGCGGCCCGGACATCTTCGAGATCCTCCGTCAGCACGACATCGCCGTTCGCGCCCCAGGCGTAACCCGTGAGCCGGACGAAATTCTCGGGGGGTAGCGACCAGAGAAGGTCCGCGGACTCGGATTCGATATCGAGAAAAAGCGCTTTCTGCGTCACGGCTGGTTCCTCCTGTACAGGTCGTCAGCGAAAGACCGCTTGTCGAGGTGGTGCCCGAACTTCGCCATCCGCCACGCCTCCGAAGCGGCGTAGGCGCACGAGCGACAACCGCGACCGTGGGAATCCCTGTCGATCAGGTTCCAACCGGCGTACTCGTGCCCATTCGGGCAATGGGTTTTGTTGAGGTTGCTGTTCTGGCCGTGCCGTTTCGTGTCTGCTGCGTTCTCGGAAGGCGTGCCGTACGCGAGGTTTTCCAGATGGTTGTTCGACTTGTCACCATCCAAATGCCGGATCTGTGCACCTTCGGGCCTCGGCCCGCGAAAGGCGGCCAACACCACCCGATGCACGGTCCAAGCGGAACGCCGACCTTCAACCTTGAAATACACGCGGCGGTACCCGTCACCGCCGGGCGGGGAGGAAAGCACCCGACCGGACCGAACGGATCGAACACGCCCTTTGTTGCTGGCCTCGTACGAAACCCATCCGGGCACGGGTCGCCAAATCTCGCCGTTCACTTCTCCTCCAAGCTCGATATCTGCTCCACGGCGGAATCGAAGTCGACCCCGTCGAACCACTCGCGTTTGACTGTCGACGTGGACAGGTCGGCGACGATGCGGATCGCCGCGGTCTCCAGGGAGGCGGGGTCCGCCACAACGGGGCTGATCCACGTACGGGCCACGCTCAGGCCCATGCACTCCGCGTTGTAAGCGTGCTGGGATATCCTGTGCTCCGGATGCGTCGCCCTGCCGACCTTCGTACGGCCGGTGCTGAACTGGACCAGGTAGACGTACCCCGCTGGTCCGTCGACCGGGAGGGAGTCGCGACCCGAGTAGACCGCCTCTTTCTGGCACGGCTTACACCAGTCCTGGCGGCCGTCCGGGGAGGCGTTCTTGCGATGGAACTCCGCGAGCGGTTTCCCCGTATTGCACCTCCGACAGACCTTCTCGTCGGTAATCGAAATCAAAGTTTCACCTCGTTTGTGTTTGACCGTGGCGGGGGCTCGGATGAACCCCCGCCGGGGGTCAGTCGGTCTCGGCCTGCTTCTCAGCCGCGGTCTTCCAGCGGAGACCGACCCAGGCGCGGAACTGCTCCGGGAGCGCGGACACGGGACCGGTCGTCGAGATCTCGACCGACTTCGAATTCCGCTTGATCCGGCGGTTGGCCACGTGCTTAGCGCCCTTGGTCGACGCCAGGCGAGTTCCGATGTAGCCGTCCGAAACCGGCTTCTTGCCCAGGTCCGCCAGCCACTCGTTGTAGGCGTCGAGCAGCTCTTTCGAGCTGATCGCGGCCTTCTTGTCGATCGTGAGCTCCGCGTCGAAGAACGCGCCGAACGTGTCCGACTCCATGCGCCACGACTGCGTTTCCTTCGCGACCGCATCCGGCAGTTCACCGCATGACCCACCACCCTTGGTGAACCCGCAAGCGCCCTCGACGATCCAGGCGAGGGCCGCCTTCTGGACGTCGAGCGACGACTTCAAGGAGTGCTTCACCTGGGGGTCGGCCCGGAGGTCGGACTCGTCTTCCAGCTCCTCGCCCGGGAACTTGTACGTCCACGGCCACGGGACGGCGATCAGCCGGCGCCACGTGCCGCGGTCGTTTTCGAGCACCTGGGGGCGGTGGTTCGAGTTCACGAGCAGGGAGTGAGTCGCGTCGAACGTGACGTTGTCCCGACGCATCAAGCGGGCCGTGATCTTCGCCGTGCCGATCAACTTCTTGATGATCGCCGGGCGAAGGACCTGCGCCTCCGGGAGCTCCTCCAGGATCGCCCACCTCGCCCCGCGGAAGACCATCTTCTCGGTGCTGTGGTCGCCGTCCGAGCCAAGAACCGCCTTGTCGTGCAGGAACACGGCGTAATCCCCGAGGCTGTACAGGATCGCATCCGTGAGCGTCGACTTCCCGTTGCTGCCCTGCCCGAAGCTGAACAACATCGTGTCGTCGTTGCTCGGCCGGCCGAACGCACCCTCGCCCACCTTGAGCTGAAGCCACGACTCCGTACCCGGCGCGAACGCCTGGCGAGCCTTATCCCACAGCGGATGGGTTGCCTTCGGGTCGTAGGGGACGTGGGTCGACTTCGTGATGTAGTCCTGCGGGTTGTGCGGACGGATCTCTCCCGTGCGCAGGTCGACCGTTCCGTTGGTGCAGTTCAACAGGTTCGGGTCCGCGTCCAGGCGGGAAGCGCGGATGTAGATCCGACCCGGGTCCGCCTCGACGAACTTCATCACCTGGTTGAAGTCGTGACCGTTGCCCAGAGCCGACCACCACTCGCCGTACGCCTTCCACGAACGACGGAACTCGGCGACCGCCTCGAGACGCTCCTCGAGCTCCTTCAACCGCTGGGACGGGCCGTCGCCGCCTTCCGCCTTGAGGATCGCGACCTCCTCGGCCATGCCGCGGCGCTGCTCGTTGTTGTCGATCGCGTCGAGCATGCGATTCGCCTCGGACCGGTGACGACGGATCGCCCGCTGCACGGCGTGACGGACCGGAATGTTCGGCTCCGGCGACCAGCGGTCACCCACCCACTCATGCCAGCCGAGACCCTCGACGAACAGGTACCGGCCCTCGAGCTCCTCGACGACCACCGGCGCCGCGAGGGCGTGGGACTGGTGAGGGTGGCCCGGCATCCGGGGCGCCTCGCGCTGCATGAGCTCGTCGAGCGGGACGTTGGTCTCGATCGACGGGGTGACCTCAGACGCCGCGGCCAGCTCCCAAGGCTGCGACGAGCCTTTCGAGACGCCGTCCGCGATCCACGTCATGTCCTCCTCGTCGAGCGCCTCCCACGGCACCGCCTCCAGGACATCCCTGGCGACAGCCGCGGTCAGCGCGTCATCGTCGAGCACCGCGTCATCCTTCGCAGCCTTCGCGCCCTCGAACTGGGCGTAGCCGACCGCGTAGCCGAAGATCGCGGAACGCATGCCGCGGCCCGACTTCAGCCGCTCCAGGCGGTTCCGGAGGATCTCCTCGCCCTGCTCAACCGAGACCTTGTACGAACCGTGAATGCTCGGGTCGAACTTCGGGCGCTGGGTCTCCTGGCGGGCCGTGATGACCTCGATCATGTCCGGAGTCAGCGCCGGGAGATCGTCGACAGGGACGATCGCACCGCCGAAGGCGTACGAGGCGTCAGAGCCGAACACCCGAGTAGGGGCTGTGATGACCAGACCGCCAGCGCCGCGGATGTCGATACCCGGGGCGACCTCGCCGGCGGAGTTGCGGATGCGGCCGGACGGGTCCCGGTAGAAGCGGTGAACGCCTCCGGAGCGGGTGACCACCGTCATCGGGGTTGGCTGCTGGGCGGGGAGCTTGTTCCACTCCTCAATCCCGTTGACCGAGTCCGAGACGTCCAGATCGACGACCACGATGCCGGACTTCGCGCAGTCGACGGCAATGCCCTTCATCGACTTCCGCGGGGTCGCGAACCACTCGCGGACCTGCGCCTCGTCGATGGTGGAATGGACATTCCAGCTCTCAGCGTGCGGGAAGGGCATCGACAAGCGCTTCTTGGACGTCTCCTCGTTCAGGACGACGGTGAGGGGAAAGACGTAGTAGCCCGCCCGGACGAGCGCAAGGCCCGTGTCGAGCAGAGAACGCTGGTAACTGGTCATCAAGTCTCCTCGTTTGTGTATGCACGCGGAGAAGGGGCGGTCGTGGAGACCCGCCCCTTCATCGCCTGAGTTGGTACGCAGGCGCCGTTTTGGTTCAGCCGCACTCGCCGTGTTCGAATCGGTCGCTGGTCACCAGTCGACGGTGACCTTCGCGGAGTGGATCAGCCGGTCCACCTTCTTGGCGTCCGCGTCGCTGATCCCGTTCGGGGCGTAGTCCTCGGCCATCTCGTGGATGGTCAGGTACTCGACGTTGTGCGCGTGCTCCAAGATCAGTTCCTTGGCGTACGCCTTCAGTTCTTCTTCGGTCATTCCGGACACTCCAATCGGTTTGGGTCAGCCGCACTCGCCGTGTTCGAACCGCGCCCGCTGGGCCGCCCGGAACGCCGCGAGGTAGTCAGCCGGGAGCGGCTCCTCGCAGACGTAGCCCCGGAGAAGGTCGACCGCGTTGCCGATCGCCTGCGGATCGTGCTCCGAGGCGATCAGCTCGACGGGCGGGTCCTCGACCGGCGGCCACGGGGTAGCGGTCAGCTCGCCGCCAGCGAAGTGCAGACGCCACGGCCGGCGAGACTGTCCGCGCGGTTGGCGGAACACCTCGCCCAGGACCAAGACGTCATTGCCAGACTCGGACAGAGCCGCGGCACCGTTGATCGTCTTCGTGTGGTCGTGCGCCGTAAAGCGGCCCTTGACCTCCGCCCACAGACCGAGGTCGGGAAGGAAGAAATCGGGCAGGTAGCGGAACTTCGAGGCGCGCGGATACCACTGCTCGCGGAACCGCCAGGGGAGTACGAAGCCGTCCGGCTCGTAAGCGAACTCGAGCTCGAGCTCATCGAACGCGAGCGCCCAACGTGCTTCAAGGCGGGACCGGAAGCGATAGCCGGCGTACTCGGTTTCGATGGACTTCATCGCGTCCACCTCACCGACGCGCCTCGTGCGATCGCGTTCGGCATCGCGGCGAGAAGAGACCCCCAGTCCTGTCGACCGGGGGCCGCCGGGTAGATCAGCACTTCATCACCGCGCCCAATCGCCCGGATGTCTCCCGGAGCGAGGGGTCTCTCGGCGGTGATGTGGATGGCGGCTATGGTCGCCCCCTTCTGTCGACGTGGTGCAGAACGGAATGCGTCATGCGGCTGGTCTGGCGGTCGAACTTCTCCCCGCCGGGGCCGACCGGGTGGCGTGGGGGCGGAATGACGACCTCGCAGAGCGAGCACCACACCCCCTCAGGCTTGTCGACGTAAAACGAATAGTCGCGGGGCGGGACGTCGAGAACTGTTCCGTCCCGGAGCACGAAACGGCTCACGGCCTCACCTCCTCCTCGACGTGGATCGGGAAGAAGCATGTGCGTCGGTAGACGTCGGCCTCCTCGGCGGTGACACCGCGGGCGATGTTCGACCACGGGGTTTTCTGGGGCTCGTTCGGGATCTGCATCCAGACCGCATAGGTCTTCACGGCTCCACCCCCAGGGCGCGGGCGATGGCGGTCTTGAACCGAAGGGCGGTAGCGCCGGATATGAACTCGGCGAAACCGTTCGGGGCCGTCGCCTCCAGCTCGTTACACAGGTCCAGCACGGCGCGGAGAGCGTCGAACACGTCGTGAGCCCAGGCGTGCGGCTCGTCGTAAGCCCAATCGATCCGCTCGCGAATCCGGTCGTCGAGGTTGGTCATCACGCATCCTTCAGGGCGTCGAGGTCTTCCCACACCACGGCGGCGCGCTGGGTGCGGTAGACCTTCTGCTCCCGGTTCGGGGGCGTGCGCCAGCTATTGAACAGTTCGTGCTCCCACTCATTCAGCGCCTTCGCCTGTGACGTGGCGCTGGCCTTGCGGTTGTAGACCTTGGCGCGGCCCGTGACGTTGGTCGGGACGTCGCCGTTCTGATCGACGACGCGGTACACGTACTCAGTCATTGGGGCTCCTTTTCCGCCCAAGAAAAAGACCCGACAGCCGAAGCCATCGGGTCTTCCTCCTGGGAGTGCGGTTACTTCTTCTTGTCGGTGTCGACGAGATCCTTCACCTTGTCGTCGCCCTGCGACCAGTGGTCCGCGTCGCGACCGAACTCGTCCTTCACTCCCAGCATGATCAAATCTCCTTGCGGTTACGGGTTGATGGTGACGGTTACTTCCTCGCGTCGGCCCTCACGCGTGAACATGTGCTGCACCTCGGCCTTGTGCTTCACGACCAGGTGAACCAAGTGGAGCGCACGCGCGATGCAGTCGGGGCTGACGTCGGGCTTGATGGGGGACGTCCAGACCTCCGCGGCGCCGCACAGATCGCACGTCTGGCCGGCGGGGGAAGTCGTGAACTTGAGCTGAATCGGGTGGACCTGGACAGTAAGCATGAAGGGCTCCTCAGAAGAATGGTGCGGAAAACGAAGACACCGCAAGAATACCGCGGAGGACTGACAATTTCGGGGGTCAGAGGTAGACGACGCCCTCGACGAAATGATGCGGCTCGCGGGGCGTGGAAGCCGCCTTCTCGTAGGCGGCGAGCGCAGCCTCGGCGTAACCCTCGTACACGTCCCACGGCTCGATGTCGTTGTAAACCTCGGCGTCCACCCCGCGGATTGCTTCGGCCATGATTCTGATCATTTTGGGGTCAGGCATCAGCTCTCCCGGCAGGAAGGACGCCCGCAGAACGCGCGGGTGTGGGAGTGCGTGTACGGGCAGGGGTCCGGGTCAATACCCAGAGCGCGGGCGATTGCGGCGCGGACCAGGTCTGTAGAGATCGCGTCGCAACAGGCCGTCTCTGCCTCGTCGCATTCGGCCAGCACGGCGCGGAGGGCGTCGGCGAGAGGTCCGGCGTCCCGCTTCGCCGGGTGGCTTTCGTGCGGCCAGTAGTCCAGGTCCGCGATCTTGGCCCGAATCGGGGCGTCGAGGTCAGCCACGGCGGGCCTCCCGAGCCAGAGCCAGGCGGGCGCGACGCTCGTCGGCGATCCGCTGCTCCTCCAGCCAGGCGGTGTCCACCTCGTACTTGTCGCGGGTCGCCTGGTGGGCCCGGCCGCATGCCGGGAAGGTGAAGAACACCCCCTCCTGCACGGCGGTGATCCCGCCATCGTTGGTCTTGCCGTGCGAACAGGTCTCGACGTTCAGGAGCGGGGTCTCAGGCGTGCGCATGGTCAGCTCTCCTTATGACAGGCGGAAAAGTGGGCGTAGGCCGCGACGGTCGCGGCGTACTCGGTGCGGGCGTGGCCCGTGGCGTAGCAGCGGGTGAAGACCAGGCCGGAGAGGGAAACGACCCAACAGCGCCAGACATAAGTCCGACGCTGCTGGTCGTGGGTTACCTCGGGGCGGCCGGCGACGATGGCGGCCATGGGGTTACTCGTTGGTGATGTCGGTCAGGGGACCGCAGTACTCTTCGACGAAGGACAGTTCCCGGTCCTTCGACCTCTCCCCTGCGAGACGAAAGAACCCGTTGGGCTGCTGCTCCCACACGTCGCCCTGTGCGTCGCGGAAGCGGCGGGGCTTGTTGTAGCTCGCGTAACACCCCTCGACGTGCTTCGAGGCGGGACATTCGACGTCGCCACGGCAGCCATCCTCGCCCAGGGTGCGGAGGGCGGCCTTCAGCTCGGCGAGCTCCCGGGAGCGGCGGAGGAGAACGTCACCAGCCGCACGGGCGTGTGCGAGGTCGGACTTCAGGACGCGGTTTTGGTCCTCCAGCTCCTCGACCCGGGACAGTTCGGCCTCCGCCTTCTCGGCGCGGGCCTTCCAACCGTCCCGTTCGGCCTTCACCGCGAAGTATTCCGAGCACTCCGCCAGCTCTGCCTCGGCCTTCTCGGCGCGGGTGCGGAGCTTTCCCGTCAAGTCTTCGAGGTAGCGAACCCGGTCCTCGGCCCTCTCTGCGCGTGTGCGCAGATGCGTCGAGACGGACACCTCGTCGGCGAGCTGACCGGCGTAATCGTTCCGCTGCGCCTCCGCCTTCTCGGCGCGGGCCTTCTGCTCGTACGCCATCTCCGCGGCGCTGTTGCGGTCGACGATCATTGCTTGAAGCTCGCGCTCGAACCGGTCGGCGCGGGCGCGGGTCTCGTCCAACTCCTCAACCAAGTCCCGGGACATGATCCGCAAAGACTCGGTGTCGCCGGCGTCGAGGTCCCGGAACTTGCACGTAGCCGGCTCCGGGGTGGTCTCGTCGGTGTAACCGACGTCCGTCCAGCCGAACGGGAAAGGGGCGACCTGAACGAGCCGGCGCGCTTCAACGAAAATCGGGATGGACAAAACCCGCTGGCCTGGGTCGAACTTGACGTAAACGGTCGCGGTGCCGTTGGGGTTACCGCGTGCCCAATAAGGCTTGGGGATGACGGTACCTACGCCTTCAGCGTCGATGAATCGGACCCGGTCGCCCGGCTTGAAGTCCTGGACGGGGCGGAGGGTGTTCGCGGCCTGAAGGAACTCGTCTCCGTTGTCGGCCTCGACGTAGACCATCGTCGGGGAGTCTGCGGACACGCGGGTGACGGTGCCGACGCGGGTGTTCAGGTTCGGGAAGCCGGTCCAGGTGACGCGGTCGCCGATCTCGGGCTTGTAGTCGGACATAGCGGGCTCCTTAACGGGTAGCGGTTGCAGCAGCGGCGAACAAGGCGACCGGCAAGAGAGCGAGGTCGTCCTCACGCTTGATCTCGATCGCGTGGACGTTCGTACGGTCGGTCCCGAGGTCGACCGCCAGGAACAGCGAAACGGCGTGCTCGTGACCATCCGGGCAGGACTCGACGTCGCCAGGGGTGAGAGCGACCTCGTCGGGCAGGTTCAGGAAGCAGGAGGGCTCGTCACCGGTCTGGCCAGAGAAGACGAGCCACTCCGCGTACGTGGCGAGCGCGTACGCCTCGCGGGGGTGCAGAGTGGCGATCCGCTTGCCGGACGGGGTTTCGAACTCCATCTCGACCATGCACTCGGTCGCGCGGATGAAGACGGACATGAGGGCTCCTCGACGTGGAAACGCCCCCACAGGCGGTCTCGGTGACTGCACCTGCGGGGGCGTGGTTGTGGACGTGCGCGCGGCGGGACCTGCACCCGCGTTTCCCCTCGCCATCCGGATATTGGGGCGTTCTGACTGCTTGAACTACGCGCGCATGCCCGGACCGGTGGGGTCCGGGTCTTGGTCAGCCCGCGTTGAACTCGCGGACCAGGACGCCCGGCTGAAGACTGGCGGTGACGGTCCCGACGAGAACGCAAGCCGACGCGATCGAGTCCCGCCAGATACCTGGACCCTCGTCACCACAGTCACGGGCGGCGAGGCGTCGGGCTTCGCTCTCGTCGTTCGCGACAACCGCGAATTCGTCCGCCGCGTCGTGGGTCGGGCCGTTGTCGTAGCCGCGTCGGGTCAGGTGGTAAATGAACATGACGGCTCCTTTAAGGAAATGGGTTTCATGAAGTGCGCGCGGCGGGAGTCGAACCCGCGTTTCCGTTGATCCCCGGTGCACCCCCGAGCTCTGGCGGGCAAGGGCGGGGCGGCGTCCTGCCGTTGGACGACGCGCGCTTTGTGGTGCCCCCGGGGTTTCCGGGGGCTACCGATGGATCAGATGAACTCGACGACCGGGCGGTGATAGCTGACGTCCATGCCGGCCTTCGTGGTGAACTCGACCAAGACCAGCTTCAGCCGGGCGCGGATTGGAGTGTCCCCGGCGCGGGCTTCGAGCTCGCGTTCGATCTCCGGGAGGTCGCGGACCAGCGACCAAGAACCGGTGCGGTACAAGCCGATACCCAGATCAGGGGCGTCCGCGAGCTGGAAAGTCAGCTTGATCTCGGGCGACGGGCCGCGGCCCTTCTTGGCGAGAGCCTTGCGCTCAGCGAAGCCGGCGGGGCAGCCGCACGGCTCGCCCTCCTCGTCCTCCAGGAGGGAGTACATCCCGTCGCACTTGTGGATAGGGCCGTTCATGCCGTACAGGACCATCACGGTCGACAGCGACTTCGGGCCGTCGATCAGGACATCGACCGAAGCGGTCTCGGTGACAATGCGCTGGTCGTCGCCCTTCTCGACGTCCAGCACCTCGACCTCGCCGCCGAACTTCTCGGCGAAGGTGGGGGCGATGGTCGGGTCCTCCGTGGTGAACGCCCAGGTGCTCAAGGCGACCGGCTGACCGTTGGCGACCAGGCCGCCGCGGAGGCGGAAGTCCGGGGTGAAGCTCGGGCCGGTCCGCTTCTTGGCGGCGGCCTCGGGGTCAGTCTCGAAGATTCGGAGAGACATGCAAGCTCCTCGTTTGTGTCTCATCGTCGGGATCGTTGTCCCGTTCAATGGAGTAGTTGGTACGCAGCGGCGCGTTTGGTTCACGGGTGCCCCGGATCACTCGGTTGGAGCAATCCGGGGCGTTTGTGTTTGAGCGTGGTCAGCGCTTGGCGGCGCGACGCTGCGAGCCGGTGGACTTCTCCGTCGTCGTGTCGAAGACCGGCTTGCCGACCATCGTGGACATCTGGTCGTTGACGATGTCGAAGACCTTGCGCAGCGTCAGGAATGCCTCGAAGGTCTCCTCGTCCACGCGAGCAGGGACCAGCCGGACACCCTCGGGGCGGAGGTGCACCACCACACCCGCATCGATCTTCGGGATTTCCTGGATCTCTCCCGTCGTGTCGATGATGTGGTCCGCGTAGCTGTACGCGCTCAACTGCATCGCAACTTCGCTGTGCACCCCAGAGCGCGTGGTCTTCGCATCTCCCATCACCGTCTCACCCTCGATCTTGGCGATGAAGTCGAAGCTTCCGGCGTAGCGGTGCGTGTCGCTCCAGGTCGTCTGCTCCAGGAACAGGTACTCGGGCTGGAACTTGTCGTTGAACGCGTGGATGCCATCCACGTAGGGCTGGTACTCCGGGTGGATTCGGCCAATGTTCTCCCCGCGCGCGATGCGCTCGAAGAGGTCGTGAACCGCAGTCCCCGTGTCGGCCGCGCCGGCGGTCGAGCGGCGGGGGGCGCCCTTCAGGAAGTCGATCGCGCCTTGCTTGTCCTTCAGTGCGAGGCCGGTCACCTCGGGTAGGCACTCCAGGGCCGTCTCCGCGACGACCTTCGCGGCCCAGAAGGTGAGGAAGGGCTTCGGGATCATGTTCAGGATGCTGGTCACGCCCGGGACGCGCTCATCGCGGTCGGGACGGACGTAGAACCTACTGTCGTTCTTCTTTACGGTCTTGACTGCGGGCACAGGGGCTCCCTGGGTTGGTCAGAATTGACACCCAGGTAGTTGGTACGCAGCGGCGCGTTTGGTTCACGGCGCGACCTCGACTTCGCCCCTCCTCGACGCGGAGCACCCCCGCGGAGCTTCTCGACGGGTAAAAACGGCCTCTGACCTGCGGAAATAAGGTAATCGGGTGACAGTGGTGACACCCCCCCGGATTAGTGCCTTAGGGGAGTTGATGTTGAAAAAGTCGCCTATAGCGGATAATGGGAGGGGGTGTCACCGCTGTCACCAAAATCGGAGTTTTCGCAGGTCAGAGGCGGTTTTTCCGGTTTGGGCACAGTTCGAGGTCTACCAGCCCCAGGAGCTCGACGTCCGCGAGGCAGCGCCGCTCGGGCGGGGGAGGGGGCGAAGGCGTCGAGGTCTCGCCGTCGTCCGGCGGAGGAGGGGCGGGGGTCTCGGGGATCTCAGGCGCCCCCGGGTCCTCGCCTGGCGGCTGCGGAGGAACCCCACCCCCCGGAGCATCCACCGGTCGAGACGCCTCGTCGTCCCTCTCCCACGTCGACACGATCAACCGGTCCTGCACGGGACTCGGGGGCGTCGCCGCCGGCGGCAGGGGGCGAGTGACGGTCACGGTAGGCGGAACCAGCAACGGCCGAGACGGCTCCGCGATGACGGGGCGCCGACGTTCGGGGAAGACATCGTCGGTCGGGGTGCTCATGAGAACCACGGCCGCGGCAGCGGACAGAGCGGCAGCGGAAGCGGCCATCGCGAACGGTCGGGTGCGTGCCCAGTTCGCGAGAGCCAGAGCTCCGATCGCGACGGCCACAGCTCCCTTGACGAGGCGGAGGCGGGTACGCCGGAACGGTGGCGGGGACTCGTCGGCTGCGTCCAGCGCTGCCAGCTCTCGGCCGATTTCTTCGGCCCGGAGACGTAACCGGTCGAGTTCCGCGAGGAGTCGATCCCTCTCCGACATACCCACTCCGTAGTACCCGTTCTAAGCCCTCTTCCGTGCCGACCCTCGGCCCGCGTACTTCGCCGCGATCTCGTCGATGGTAGCGAGCGTGTTCTCTACCGTGGTCGTTTGCCGGCGGAGGCGTGTCGCGTGCTCCAGCGTCTCTGTCAGCTCTTGGTCAACACGCTCGCGGGTCGGCTCCGGTTGCCCTTTCAACGAATCATCGTCGACAGAGGACAGGATGTTTCGGGCGAGGCGGACACGTTCGGCCGGCGGCACGAGGTCGGGGACGTGCGAGACGATCTGGTCAACGGCGCTGACGATGTGGTCCCGGGCGTCCCGGGTGACGTCTTCGAGACCCTCCTCCGCAGCGAGGTCGAGGAGGTAGCGTGCGCTGTGGACCAGGCGAGAGGTTGCGTTCGGGTCGTCTTCCTCAGACGACATGATGCCCGCGTCCACGAGCGCTCGACGCTGCTTGACCCGGTCCGCGAGGCGTTCCTTCACGGAGCGACGCTGAACCCCGTACTCTTCGAGCACCTCCGGGCGGTCGGCGAGACGCTCCCTCAGGGCCGTCGAGGTGTGATAGCGGACCTTGTTCTTGATCTGGTCCAGTGTCCGGGCGGAGACTTCGTCCGTCACGTCGCGGTAGATGGATGAGACCGCGGCCCGGTACTCCTTCGACCGACCCGAGTAGTCCGGACCCCGACCGAACGGGTCGGGGCAGAGCTCCCGCATGTCGACGTAGAGTTCGGACAGCCGGCGCAGATGTAGCGTTGCGAGGTCGCCCTCAGCGTTCGCCGCGGCAAGGAGTTCATCGACGGCTTCGTCTCGCAGGTCCGACAGCGTCTTCATTCGCATATCGTACCGTGAATCAGCACCGTTTGTGTTCCACCGCGGGTGTGATTCTGTCCAAACGCGGGAACCCGCCCCCGGCGAACCGAGAGCGGGTTCCGTGTTGGTGCAGGTCAGCGCTTGGCGATGTCGAGGATGGATCTCCTCAGCGCGTCCCGGTCGCGGTCGTTGATGACCACGATGTCGTACGGGAGGGCGTCAACCTTCTCGGACGCGTGCTCACCCGGGGTAGCGACGTCGTAGCCGGGTCGGGTGATGCGGACGATGACGAACCCCCGCTCGTCGAGCGCCCCCACCTCGTTGGGGTATCGCACGTCGGGGACGACCACGGGGTTGCCGGCGGCGTTCGCGCGCTCGATGCGGTCGAGGAGCTGGGCGATCCAGGTCCCCTCGCCGTGCACCTGGCGACCGGCCTCGTCGCCGAGACGCTGGAGGATGCGGCGGACCTCGGGGAACCGGTCCTTGGCCGTCTCCCAGCCGACCACGTCCACCAGTGCGGCGAGGCGGACCTCCCTGCTGTAGGACATGGCCTCGCGTACCTCGGGGATCTCCTCGCAGAGGGCGTAGCCGCGACGTGAGTCGGGGTCCAACGCCTCGACGATCGGGTTCAGCGCGAGCGCCGCGTCCTTCAGCGGGTCCGCGAACCCGAGGCGGGTGTATCCGAGCTCCTCGACGAGGGCCGCGGCTGCCGTGTCCTTGCCGCTGCGCTTGCGGCCGATGATGGCGATGTTGTTCACGGAGACTCCTCGATAGTGTTTCGACGTGGTCAGAACGAGATCAAACCCTGCGAGGAGGCGAGCAGCGCAAGCTGCCAGTCCTCGTCAGTCACCTCGGCGGTGGTGTCGACCTCGTTGGTGTCCCCTGCGTCGGACATTGAGCCTCCTCTCGGGCTGGTAGGGACGAGCCTACCATGCCACGTTTTCGTTTCACCGTGGATGGGTTACGACGATCAGGTGAAACCCCCGCCGGTCCGAAGACTGACGGGGGTCGTGTTACTGGGTGAGCTCGTTGAACTTCCGGGCGAAGTCGCCGAAAGCCATCTCGGCGGACAGCCACCCCTTAGCCCAGGTGTCCGGGCCTACGTGCATTTCACGAAGCATCCGCATCGCGGTGCCGAGGAGTCGGGAGAGCTCCGGGTCTTGCGGGAGCGGTTCGCCCTGTTCGAGTCTGCGCTCGACTGTCCTCAGCGCTTCGTTGATGTCCTGCCGCTGCATGGCGGGAGCCTACCGCGACGCCTTCGGCGGGCAGATGCAGAAGCGATGACCGCAGACCGGGCAAGGGTCGGGGATGCGGTGATTCATGATCTCTCCTTCTTTGGTTACCTGGCGGGGCACTGTGGGTGCCCCATCGGCCCGTGCGTCGGGTAGTGGCAGATGCACGGGGGGCCTTCTCTTAACGGCAGGTCGACGAGAGAGAGCAGCAGATCAGACGTTCCGAAGCCGTCCGAGATCGAACCCTCGCCCTTGCATCGAACGCATACGCATTCGGTCTGATATTCCTCGACGTGCTCCGTGAACTGGGACACCAGGATCACCCCAGAGCCCCCGCATGCGTAGCACTTCATCGGTTTGCGCTCCATGCACGCCCCCTCCTGATCGCGAGTCTCCAGGCTGCTGGATACCCTGATCGGCGGTGTCGCGCAATCACCCGTTTGGATCTTCTTCGGCGTGGGATCTGTGGCCGCAACCGCAGGTCCCGCAATTGTGCCGGAGGCAGAACTCGCGAAGGCTTGCCTCGACGCACACGGGGCAAGCGCGGGCGGACGGCGGGTGTCGGTGCTCGCCCATGACCAGACCGCAATGGGTCGTTGCCGAGGTACCCGGCTGACGCTCGTGCACCGTGCCGACCGCGTCCGTCCAGACGTCGCGGGAGACAACCGGACCCGCTTCCTTCGGCGCCGCATCGCTCGACGCCGGCTGCTTTCGCTCCATGACTGCACCAAACGTGTCCACACCCAATACCTCCCCGGTTTGGAAGGACGGTCCCCGCCAACGTTCGGGGGTCGGGGGACGGAACAACGCCAACGGGGACCATCCGTGAAGTAGTCTTTCGCTCACGGTGGGCGATGGGTAGGGGTCGGGGGTCTACATGGCGTCTACAGATGACGACCTTGACATAGGGCCAATCCTGCGTGAAGCCAGGCTAAGCGTGGGGATCAGCCTTGAACGGATGGCGCGAGCCACCCACTACGCGAAGTCGACGCTGGGGCACGTCGAGACTGGACGGCGTACCGCTACTGCGGGGATCATCGAAGCCTACGAACGCACCATCGAGCAGGAAGGGGGCGAGGTGTTCCGCCGCGACATCACACACCCCGGGCTGATCAAGCTCAAGGGCGCGAAGATCGCGCTGTTGACCAAAGCCATCCGAGAAGGTGATCCCGACATCATCGCCAAGGCTCCCACAGCCCACGCGACGGACCTCGCGATCGTGCACAAGGCGGACCCCGACGCGTTCGCGAACCTCCGACGCTGGATGGTGGAAGGCAAGACGGCGACGCTGCGCACGAACGCGCTCTCGATCCTGGCGAAGACACCCGGGCAGGAGAACGCACGCGCCGTGATCGAGGTGCTGGAGACGGACGAGAAGGTACGGCACCTCTGCATCTCGTCTGAGGTTTCGCGGCTGCTCCAGCTCGATTGGGCGACGTCGAGGCGGGTCGCCCGCGACCTCCCGTCGTGCCCTCAACCTCGTAAGCTCGCGAAGAAGCTTGCGCGGGAGGTGGTCGACCCCCACGACTCCGAGTCCCGTTGGTGCGGTGCACACATGCTCGGTAAGCTCGCGCCAGTGCTCGGACGGTAGCCCGGAACGAAAAAGCCCCCTCCCGACCCGAAGGTTGGAAGGGGGCTTTCCTCGTCGATCACATAAATTTCGTGCAGGAGGCGGAGGCGAACTGGCCCGACGCCTTCTTCTCGTCCACGACCTTGCCGTCCCGGACGATGCGGCAACCGACCTCGCCGGAGTCCGGGCCGCCGTTCTGCATGTAGCTTTCCATGCTCGGGCCGCGGCTCACCGACACGGTGGCGAAGCCTTCCGGCAGGTCGACCCGGTGCGGCAGCTTGACCGTGTTCGTCGAGGAGCCATCGGTCATGACCGTGACCATCGCCTCGCCAGTGCCGAAGACCTCTGCGTACGAGGCGCCAGTGGCGGCCGGCTCCGCGGAAACTGGGGACGCCGGAACGACCGGGGCAGTCGGGGCGGAACCCCCGCCTCCGCTCGCCGCGGATATCACCACGATCAAGGCGACCAATCCGACGCCCGGAAGAACCACGAAATTGCGGATCTTGTGGGACTTCTGGATCTTCACTCGCTGACCGGTGGCGGGGTCGGTGTAGTACTTCGCCATTTCTTCTCCTCGTTTGTGTTGCAACGCTGACGTATCGACGGGATCGGGTCGGGTGTTACCGACCGGCGGGCGCCGGCGGGACTCATCAGGCGGGTCTCGTTCCCCGCGACGCCCGAAGGCGTTTCGTCCAGGTCAGCTTTCGTCCGTCGCGTCGCCCCCCTGCAGCTGGCGCCTGTACGCTTCGGCCCAGTTGGCTACGTCCCGGTTGGTCAGAAGTGGCGACATCCGGACGATGCGGAGCATGACGCTCGTGGCCTCGCCTGGGCTGAGGTAGTCCGCCAGCTCGAAATAGGTCGCCCGGCCGCACTGGAGAGCTCCGGCGGCGCGCTCGTCCATCTCGATCGGGCGGTCCTTGGCGGTGGGGGCCTGCTCGATGGGGTGGGTGTTGTTCATGTCGGGCTCCTTCGTTCGTTCCGTTCTTGCTCTGCAAGCTCAGCACACCACGTTTACGTCTCACCGTGGCTTCACCCGATTTGAGTAACCGCCTCTTCCGCCACCGCGGTCTTGATCAGGCGACCCCACCGGTCCGTTCGGCCGAAGCGGGCACCAAGAGCCGCGCCGGAGATCGAGGGGTCCAAGCGAACCAGGGCCATTGCCTCCTCGCGAGCGCTGTTCGGCTTCGGCTTCCGCTCCGCCGGAGCTTCCGCGGGCTCCGGAACTTCCGCCACGGGTTCCGGAACTTCCGCCACGGGTTCCGGCTCGGGCTCGGGTTCCGCCGGAACTTCCGACACGGGTTCCGCTTCCGGTTCCGCCGTTTCCGGTTCCGCACTCGCGGAAGCCCGGAGCCGGAGGAGCTCCTCGAAGGCCAGCGCCAGCGCCACGGCGGGCCACGCGGCCACGGACGCGGACAGGACGTCGACCGCGAGCGGGGTCAAGTCCTCCAAGAAGGGGGTGAGAATATTCGCGGCCACGCTCACCAGCAGGCCGACCACCAGGTTGAGGACCGTCATAGGGTGGACTTTCCGGCCTGCCTGACGGGCCGTCAGAGCGGCAATGCTGGACGCGATGACCAGGCCATCCGCAGACAGGGGGAGCAGCCACGCTCGCCACTCCTCGCCGGCGAACTCCGCCAGCTCGCGTACGTGCTCGAAGCTCACCACGGCGGCGATCACGGCGGGGACTGCGACCGCGACGGAAGCCAACTTCCGGTACATTTCCGCTCCTACTTCCGGGGTTCCGGAACTTCCGGAACCGGTAGCGGAAGTGTAGCACACCACGGTGAAACACAAACGCCCCCGGAACTGCCGGAAACGGAAGTTCCGGAAGCGCCGGGGGCGGAAGTGCTATTTCTTGGCGACCAGTGCCGCGCGAAGCCAGCTCGGGAGCTTCGGCTCGACGGCCTCGATCAGGGCATAGACGGCGGCGAAGGCGACCGCCAGGACGACGGCCTCAGCGCCGGCGAGCGCGTCGACCAGCCAGCCGGGAGCGCCAGCCGAGACAAGCCAGGTAACCAGGGCAGCCCAGAGAGCGGGGACGGTCTTCTGAACGAACGGGACAAGGAGCTTGGTCACTTGGCCTGACCCTCCACGAAGGCCACCAGCTTGGCGACGTTCTTCTCCAAGGCGTCCATGCGCTTCGACAGCTCATAGCCGTACCTGTCGGCGTTGACCGAGTAGCCGAGCATGGTGTCCGCGTACTCGCTGCCCGCGACGCGGGACGGGTGGCGGTAGGTCAGCTCGAACACGGCCTTGCGGACCTCGTCGCGGATCTCCTGGACCATGCCGCGGGTCTCGTGGCTGTTCTTGTCGATGAAGCCGAGAGCGTCACCGAGGCTGATCGGCTTGCCGTTGGTCTTGTTGGGAAACGTGTCGTGGAACTGCACGTCGGCATCCTCCGGAGTCGGGGCGGGAGCAGGGGCGGGAGCGGGTGCGGGGGAAGCGTTTCCGAACGACGGAAGGTTCCACGGGCGGGGGTCGTCCGCGGAAGCGTTCGGCATCACGGAAAGGTGGAAATGCTTGGTGTGGGGGTTCGAGCCCGTGTACCGGACCCAGCGCCACGGGTTGTTGCCCGGACGGGAGTCGAGGATGTAGCCGTTCGCTATGATGTACTTGATCCGGGGGTCGCGGGATGCGGCGAGCTCATCCGTCAGGCGGTCGATATCCATCCCGTTGGCGGGGTCGTGGGTGAAGTCCCGCGCGGTGACGATGCCGGGGCCGTACCACGGGTTGTGGTCAGAGCTCCGACTCGCGTGGGCAGCATCGCCGATCGAGCCGTCCGAAACCTTCGAGCGGTTCGGATAGCGGGCGTTGAACTGCGCGAGCAGCGTGTCAAGGCTGCGCGCAACGCGCCAGGCCATGTCAGCCTCCAAAGAGCTTGGCGATTTCCCCGAGGTTGGGGAAGAGGATTCCCAGAACCACCAGCGCGCCCGTGGCGTACCAGTGCTTCCGGTCGAGAGCGTCGAGGCGCTCCTCGTGCTTCGCGACCTCAACGGACGACGCGGTGGTCTTCTCGAGCTCGCGGATACGCATCTCGTGGTCCGCCTGCGTGGTCGTGGTCGCGGAGAGCTGGGCAATGACCGTGGTGAGGTCGTTGCGGATCGCCCTGATGTCCTCGTGGAGATCGCGCAACGTGATCACTGCCTCGTATTCGTCATGCGGCATGTGGATGTCCGGGTCAGTTGGGGCCGATGTACTCGGCCGTGAAGTAGGTGGGAGCCTTCGGGGCGGGCTCGGGGTCTTCTGTGACCGGGTCGTAGATGCCCAGCACGCGGGAACCGCCGGTTCCTTCGTTCCAGAAGCCGGGGGAGACATGATCGCCGGCGGAGAAAACACGGTCGGCCTCGACGATCAGCCGGTACATGCCGGGCGGGTTCCGGCGAAACACCGTGTCGTAGGCGATCGTGTCCGCGTTCAGGACCGTTCCTGTGTTGTCGTTGAGCTTCAGCCAGGCACCGACCAACCGGTCTTGTCCGTCCGGCCGGCGGCCAAGGCCGACGTCGAGGCGGACCCGCCAGCGGCCGGCGTAAGGGATTTCCGTGTACGTGGCACCGCCAACGTTCCAGCGGTACATGCCGGCGGTGTCGACCTCGGGCGCGGTGTGCCACGACCCCGCGGTGATTCGCTGCTCGCCCTCTGCGAGAGGATTCGTCCAGTAGAGCTCGACCTTCATCCGGTCCCGCTGGGTCGTCGCGCGGGACTGCTCCGCGATCTGCTTCTCCAGGCGGGCAAGGCGGGCAACGACGTCGTCTTGGCCCGGGGGCGTCCAACGAGGCATCAGGCGGGCTCCTCTTCCTGGAGGGTGAGCTTCACCCGGTCTTGGCTGCTGCTGGAGAAGGCGACGATGCGCCGGCGGTACATGCCGTCCGGAATCCACGAGTGCCCCTGCACGGCGAACCACGGGGCGTCGCCCAGGTTCCAGGTTCCGAGCTCGGGGGAGACGCGCACGCCGGCGGAGGTCAGTCCGTCGATGCGGATGTCCGTCGACCACGTTTCGAGCGGGTAGCGGAAGGCGGCGAGCGCGGTGTCCGCGTAAGACTCCAGGGTCGCCTGCTCGGTCACGCTGGAATGCTCTGTGTCGACGTAGTCAAGACCGGGGTAGTCGTCTGCGTACAGGGTGGCGTCTTCGGCGAAGCCGGTCAGCAGACCGCGGTCGGAGCCGGACCCCTTGACCCACACTCGAGTTGCGGTCGCAGCGGAGCCGTCTCCGTCGACTGCGACGGGGCCAAGGGCGCCGTGAGAATCCCAGACCGCGGGGGTGTCCGGGTCACCGAGTCCCGGGGACTTCACCCGGAGCTCCCACCGGACGTGCGTTCCTCCGTTGGCAAGGTAGGGCGCGAACTCGTACTCGCAGCGTTCGGCGTTGTCGGCGAACTGGTCCATGAGGTCGGCGACCGACTTCAGTTCGTAGGCGTGGTGCGTGCCCGAGTGGTTGCCCGTGACCGAGTCCGTATCGATGTCGATCGGAAGTTCGTAGCCAGGCTGCGCGATGTTGAGCGCCACCATGTCGCGGACGAGACCGCGGATCGAGTAACTGGCGTACGCGATGTCCTCACTCGGGTCCACGATCGCCGTGTGTCCGTTGGGGTTGCGCATGATCCGGCGATCGAACAGCACGCCGATGCCGGCGCCACCCACTGTGAGCGTGCGCGAGGCTTCGTCAATGCCGTAGGTGGTGACGGGACCGGCCTGGCAGACGAAGTCGCCGTAGCAGACCGCCCACGAGTAGCGGACCGAGGTCGCGAGCGACCGGAAGTCGACGTGTACGTTGCTCGGGTCGTCGAGCTGGAGTGTCACGCCCCAGGAGCCGGCGGCGTTGATCTCGCGGGAGAACGTCGGGAACTCGGACGGGCGGACGTCGGCGACGACAGCCCCGTCTACGGTGCGCGCAACCAGGACGCGCCACTGCTTCAGATTGGTCATGAGAGCCTTCCGGGCGTGAGCGGGTGGGCCATGTGGTGACCCACCCGCGAGCGGCTACGGGCCAGAGGGCGTCTTGTCCGGGAGGTCGTCGCCCGAACCGTCGTTCGTCGAGTCGTTCGGCGGCTGCACGGTGGAGGGGGTGACCTTCACCTGAAGCAGGGTGTGATTCGCCGGGACGCCGCCGTGCGACCAGCCACGGAGAGCGGAGCCGTTCACAGCCCAGTTGTACGAGTACAGGACGATCGTCGTGGTGTCGTAGAACGGGCCGTAGACGACCCCGGGAATCGTGACTGACCACGAGGTGTCGAGGTTCGGGTCATGCGACAGGCCGTCCCGCGAGGTCGACACGCGAGACCAGTTGATCCGCTTTCCACCCGCGCTACCCACCGCGATACCGAACTCAATCGCGCAGTCGATGCTGATTTCAGCGGCGACGCGCCCGGTCGGCTCGACCATGAACGGGGTCCCCGGGTAGGGGATCGTGATGGACGTGATGGTCGCGAGCGTCTGCCAGCCGCGGACCCAGGAGTTCGGGTCTCGCTGGGAGTTGGCGTTGTAGACCAGCATGTTGTTGACGCCACGCCACCCGGAGCGGGCGGGGTCGCCGTTGTCGCCGTAGAAAATCTGGTGCTGGAACCCGTTGGTGTGCATCCATCGCTGCTCGCCCGGGTAGGCGCCCGGAGCCGAGAAGTGCGCGCCGGCGGTCGAGGCGTCTGCACCGTAGAACGGGCGGATACCGCCACGGGTCACCAGACCCGGACCGCGAGCGTCGCGGATCATGGCCTCGGTGATGGTGGTGGTGCCCGAGTTCACCGTGATGTAGGCGAGTGGGTGCCAGCCGGCGGACACAGGCAGCGTGGGGGTAGCGGGGACGCCGGTCACGTCGTCACCGGTCCACAGCTCGATCGTGAGCTTGCGCTCGCCGGCGGGGCTGCCGAGTGCGGGGTTCAGGTCGTCGTGGATGCGGGCGATCACGACGTCCATCCGGTTGGCCGAAGACGACGCGGGAGCCAGGGTCAGGGTCTCCTGCTCGTAGACCACACCCATGTACGGGCCGGAGTTCTCCGTGTTGATCACGATGTTGGCGGGCTCGACAGTGACGTTCATCCCGCCGGCCGGCTGGACCTTCGCGGCCATGTGCGTGTCGCCACCGTCGCCAGACGCCATGACGCCCGACACGTACTCGATGAAGGACGAGTCGCTCGCCGGCATCAGAGTCGAGGCGAGCGCGTAGCGCGCGTCACTCGTACTGATCTTCTCCTGCACGGCCCAGGGGTCGACCGGGGACACGGCGGTCTGCTTCAGGGTTGGCACGGGTTCACACTCCGAGGTTGAGTCAAGGGGGTCACCACGACGCGGACCGCCACTCCGCGGTGAGGGTCCCGGTTTCGGTGAACGCGCCCTCGTGGATCAGGCCGACGCGGAGTTCACCCGGCGGGCCGTAGGGGACGGCGGGAGGGACGTAGAAGCCCCGGAAGTCAGCGGGGTTGAGCAGCTCGCGACGGGACGCGGTGCCGCCCAGCAGGACGGAAGGGTGCTCGGGGTTGATGACCACGAACTCGCCCTCGGTCAGCGTGTCGTTGTACTTCATCGTGTACGACTCGCCGTCGACCGTGGTCGTGATAGAGGGGTTGGTCAGCGGGCCTCGGAGCGTGAAGACGACCGGAGCGGGAGCCGTGCCCGTGTTGCGCAGGACCACAAAACCGGTCTGAGTGCTGCTCGTACCGAACTGGAGTCCTGGGTCGGAGAAGTCGAGTCCTGGGTCGGAGAAGTCGAGTCCGCCGGTGGTATCCCGAGGCAGTCCGGTCGCCATCGTCTGCCACTCGGAGCGGTACAGCCGCGGGTCCGGGGCGACGAGTTGGATCGAGAAGGTGATCGAGCTGGAGAAGTCGTCTCCGGAGTCGATCAGGACCGGGCCGTCAAGCTTCACCTGGCACTCGATCTCGCCGATTTCGGTCTTCGAGCTCAGGCGGTATGTCTTGTTCGGGTCGGCGCAGATGCCCTTGAGGTACGCGGCGAGCATCTTCACCGCGGCGTCGCTCGGGGCGTAGGCGCGGCCTTCGAGGGTGATCGAGCGGGCGTCCTTCCACACGGGCGAGACGACCGCGCCGTGAGCGTTGACCCTGCCCGTCTTCGTGCTGACCGCGGGCGGGGACGACCACCCGCCGTCTTCGGACTGAAGCCAGGCTTCATAGCTGGACTGCGGGCGGTTCATCACGAACCAATCGAGCTGCCATTCGTTACGGCCGTACACAGGCGCCTCGTTTCGTTGTCGCGGGTGCGAAGGTGCGGGGCCGGTGGTGTTCCGACCCCGCACTCTCGGGACTACGCACCGCGGAATGCGCGACGTGCGTAACGGGTGGTGGCCTGCGCGATTGCCTCCGGCGATGCGTCGACCCGGGTTTCGATGTTGTTGTTCACCGTCACCGGGGGGCCGCTCGCGCCGTTGTCGGCAGCACCGCGGAGCCAACCCATCTGCTCGTTGGTGAGCACGGCCTCATTACGGCCGGAGTGGTTCGCGTACAGGCCGTAGCCGTTCGGCGTCGGGGGCAGGATGCCGCCGTTGTCGAACAGCGAGGGCCGCACGACCGGGCCGCCCTTGGCGTACCAGCCGACCGCGTTGTGATGAGACAACGCGCGCGACGGAGAGCCGTAGCGACCGCGGATGTAGTCAAGACCCCACGCGGCCTGACCGGCTGCGGTGGACTCGACTGGACCGTGGACGCTGGTCATCTTCTGGAAGAGACCACGAGCCGAGGAGCTCGGGTTCGCCGCGTTCGGGTTCCATGAGCTTTCCTTCTGGATGATCCTCGCGAGCGCTTCCCACTCCGGACCCTGGTCCCACCCGAAGCGGGCGGCGACCTGGCGGACCTGGTCGACCACGGGGCCGCTGATCCCGCTCACGTCGCCGGCGGACCCCGCGGGGCCAACCTTCGAGATCACGAAATCGGCGATGCCGTCGATGACCTTGTTCGGAACGCCCTTGGCGGCGAGCTTCCATCCCGACTCCGGACCCGGCATCAAGCCGTTGACCAAGGTGGAGACGGCGCCCTTGGCGACGTTACGCGCACCGTTGATCAGGTCGACGATCCACCACAGCGGGTTGAACGCGCCACCCTGACCGCCGTCGACGAACTGTCCTCCGACCTCCGGCAGGCTGAACTGCCACGGGAACGAGGTCGTACCGCGGGCTCGCCCGCCGGCCTGCACGCCGTTGCCGCCGGACGACTCGACGTTCATCCCGTCGAGCGTGCCGCCCATGTGGCCGGTCTGGACGCCGATGGTGAAGGCGGAAGACAGGCCGCGGACGAAGCCACCGGCAGGGCGACCGCCGGCGAACGCGGCCGTGGTGTAGCGGCGCGAGTTCGGCGGGCGACCGACGAGCACGTTGTGAATCGCCGACATGAAGCCGGAGCAGTCGTACGAGGGGTTGCCGGTGCCACCCCACTGGTAGGGCTTGCCGTGCTGGGAGCGGGCGAACTTCTTCGCCTCCTCGACACGGCCGCCAGTGGCGAAGCGCTGCATAAGACCTTCGGGTCCAACCCGGCTGCCGGCGCGGGCCGCGGAGTGGGCGGCATGAATGTTGTCTATACCCCACTGCCGGACGACCTTCTTGGAGATCACGTACTCGCCGGGCATGAGCATCGCAGGAACGGTGTCCTTGTTGCCCACCCCCGGAACCCGGCCACCGCCCGTAGCGTCGCGGACGGCACCACCGGTTGCGAACTCCTGGATGCGTTCCAGCTTCGGGAGCGGCGGGAGGTTCAGCCAGCCGGCGACTGTGTCCCATGCACGCTTAATGCCGCCGTTGTAGACGACATCGATCATGAAGTTGATCGGCTTCGCCAGGATGCCCTTAATCGTGTTCCAGATGTCGCCAATCCACTTCACCGCACGATCGAACGCGACTCCGACTTCGTGGACGGCGCGGCCTACGGCGTCGAAGCAGGGCTTCAGAACGTTGTCGTAGACCCACCGGATGCCGTTCAGCAAGGCGGACCAGCCGAAGCCGATCGAGTCGAAGACGGGCTTGAGAACGTTGTTCCACATCCACCGAGCCGCGGCTGACAGGGCGTCCCACACGGGACGGAGAACCGTCTCCCACATGAGTTGCATCGCGAGGAGGTGAGCCTCCCACGCGCGACCGATGAAGTCGAAGACCGGCCGGAGCACGTTCTCCCACATCCACGTGACGTGCGAGCTGATCGCGTCCCACGCGGGTCGAAGGATGTTCTCCCAGACCCAACTCATTCCGATCATCAGCAGGTCCCAGCCCTCAGCGATCCACCCGAACACGGGCTTAAGGGCGTTTTCCCACAGCCAGACCGCAACATCACCGATGACCTTGAAGGCCGCATCAACGAAGTCCTTGAACCACCCGACGTTGTTGTACGCGTAGATCAGGGCTCCGACCAGAGCGGCAATCGCGGTGATGATCAGGCCGATCGGGTTGGCCGTCCAGGCGGCGTTCAGCGCCACCTGAGCGATCTTCAACGCCGTGGTGACCGCGATCCACGCCTTATAGGCGCCGATCACGGCCAGCGTCGGTACGAGCATCGCAGCCAGCCACGGGCCAACGTTGGTCAGGAACCAGGTCAGACCGGGGAGAACGAACGAGACCAGCCCAGTGAGGATGTCCGCGAACGGCTTCAGCGCGTTGACGATGTTGCTGAACGCGGTTCCGATGCCGGGCAGGCTCGGTCCGACAGCCGAGACCAGGTTGACCAAGACGTCTCGGAGGACAGCCACACCAGGTGCCAGCGCGTGAACCGTGTCCCGTAGAGCCGTGAAGATCGTGTTCAGGAACTCCTGACCCTGCGCGCTCTGGACGAACAGGCGGATCTGATCCGTGGCGTCCCGGAGGACTGTCAGGAACGACGCGGAGTTCGTCGTCGCGGAGCTGAAGACCTCGTAGATGATGACGCCGATGTTCTGGAGAACCTGACCCATCATCTGAAGGGCAGACAGGCCGTTGCGAATCCACTCTTCGAGCTGACCGTTTGCGCCGGCCTGCGCGATGAAGCTCGCGAACTCGCGAGCCGAGGCGCCGAGACCGCCCGTCAGCTCCGCGAGGATCGGGAGGCCGACAGCAGCGATGGTCGTAAAGGCGCGCAACATGGGGGTGAAGGCGTCGCCGAGGTTGCGCACGATGACTCGCGTGCTCTCGAACATCGCGCCCATGTCGCGGATGACGCCGGTCTGCGTGAAGAACAGCAGCGACCGGCGAGCGATCGTATTGAACTCCTCCGCGATGCCGGTCAGTCCGGTCTTGAGGGTGGGCAGGACCGCGGTCGCCATCTCTCGGAACGGGGCCGCGAGGTCGCGGAACGCGGCGCCCTGGACGCTCTGTTGTAGCTCGACGAAGCGGCTACGCATCTCTGCGACCGCGCGAACGAATTCGCGGGCGGACGGGGCGAGACCCGCAAGGGCCGCTTCGAGCTTCTTTGCGTCGCCTTCGACGATGGCCTTCATGGCGTCACCGACGCCGGCGAACGCCAACTTCAGGGCTCCGGCGACGGCGATTCCAGCGCCGATAGCTCCCGGCAGCAGTAGAGCAGCGCCGGAGGCGGCGGCGAGAGCAGCACCGAGACCGCCGATCGCGTTTGCGGCTCCGCCCAGCGCAACGAGCGCGACAGCGGCCTGCGAGGCCGCGGCAACCAGCGTTCGGAGGCTGCGCGTGGGACCGTCGAGTTGGCGGACCAGGCCCGCGAGTCGAGTCTTCGTCTTCGCCGTGTCTATCTCGACGTCGAGCTTCACCCTGTGGGCTCGAGTCAGCGCCTCGATCTTGGCTTGAGCCGCGGACGTGTCGATGTCGACGGTTACCTTCGTGGCCCGGGTCGCCTTCGCCATCGTCTTGTGAAAACCGTCGAGGTCAGGAGTCACCCGGGCCTCGACGGTGCCAGCGGTGTAACGAGCCATCTGGAATCACCCCCTTTCCGGCGAGGTCGTGAACATGGGTCAGTCCTTCCGGACAGGGGGAACGGGAACGAAGGCTCGCCGCATCGGGGCAAGCCGGTCTTGCTTCTGGCGTGCGATCTCCGCTTCCAGCGCCGAACGGGGTCCGGGAAGAAGGTCCGGCTTTCGCCGGCCACCCTTGCCCTGCGCACTGACGAAGGCGTAGTCGGCCCGGTACCCGCGGATTTCGTTCACGAGCGTGGTCAGCAACTCGACGGTGGGGGACCAGTCGGACAGATCGCGGACGGCGGCGCCCGGCTTCTTGGACTCTGAGTCCAGCACTTCTGGGTGCTGACGGATGTACTCGCGGGCGGCCTCCGGGTCGGAGTGCCACGCGGCCATGAAGCGGGAGTCGCGGGGGAGCTCGTAGGCGAGTCGGAGGAACTGAAGCCACCCGCGCTCGCCGTTGAAGAACTCAGCGAGGTCGATACGGAGCAGAGTCAGAAAGTCGTACTCCAGCTCTGCCCCGTACCGGTCGAGGAGGTAAGCAGCCTCACAGAAGGTGCTTACCGCTCGGTAGGGTCCGACTCCTCGCCGTTGCTCATCCCGAAGGACTTCAACATGTCGTCCAGCAGGGCGTTGAAGACCTCGATGCCGTCATCGGCAATCGCGTCGAGGATCTTCTCCGCGTGCTCGCCGGCCAACAGCTCGAGAACCTCCATCGGGTCTTCGGAGGCACGCTTGAGCATGACCAGCGCACGGGCACCGGGCGGGTTGATGGTGACGGTCTCCTCGCCCAGGTCGAGGGTGTAGGGGTGGACCTTCGCGCCGGCCTTCGCAGCGGCGGACTTACGGAGCTCGGACAGCTTGCCGATCTTGGACATGTTGAAAGCCTTCCGGGACTTTGTGGGGTGATTACTCGGCCGACTCGGCGGGAGCCTCTTCGGCGCGCTTGGGGCGGTTGTGCGTGCGGACCTTCGGGGCCACCGGGACGGCAACGCCGTTGGCAACCAGGTCGTTGGCCGCGGACGGGGTGGCCACGGGGATGACCGCTCCGTCAGCGATCCGGCGGACTTCGATGCTCACGCGGGATCTCCGTTCTCTCCGGGCGAGGTAGAAGAGGGGGTCGGTGCCCGGATGCCCGACCCCCTCAAGACGTCAGGCGCCAGCCTGGGTGAAACCGGCGTCTTCCAGCAGGGCCAGCCAGCCGGGGCCGCCGAAGAAGTGCTTCACGGCGTAACCGGCCTCGTCGTCGGGCGAGGTGGCGAACGTGATCTCGTACTGGATCGGGTCTTCCGCGGACGCGGTGACCTCTCCGACCTCAGTCACCGAGGCGCGGGTGAACAGGCGACCGATATAGATCTCGCTGCCGGTGTCGCCGTCCTGCGCGACGGTCAGCACGCGGTAGTACTTCAGCGCCGGGCGGTTCGCCTCGGCGAACGAAACCTCGCCGCTGCCGACCGCGCCCGTGACGGAGTCCAGGGCAACGCCCGTGTACAGCTCCAGCGTGGTCTTGTTGGTCTCCAGGGCGACGACGGTCAGCGTCGAGCTGTTCGAGGTGACATCACGACGGACCGGGGTCAGCGACCCCAGGGCCAGAACCTCGGAGACCTCCGACTCACGCGCGAACGAGGCGCCGGAGTCCTGGGACAGGTGGCCCAGGTCGACGTACCCGGCGGGGAGCGGCTGAATGGCGCCGGTCGCGTCGGTGAGAGCGGTCGGCAGGGTCGCCGAGTAGGGCGCGACGAAGACCGCGGCGTCCAGGCTCTTGCGGATCAGATCCGACTGCTTCTGCTTGATGGTGTCGAGAGACATGAAAGGTCCCTTCCGGAACGCGTTTGTGTTTTAACGTGACTACTGGCGGCGGAACGACAGTTGAACCGTCGTCACGACCAGCCGAAGAGAGGTGTTCGCGTCCGGGCGGAGCTGGGGCGGGTTGTCGATTCGCCCGTTGTCGCACAGCTTCCCGCCGGCGACCTTCCCGCGAGCCTCGTCGATGCGGTTGCGGATGATCTCGGTGATGCGCCACGCCTCCGCGCGAGCAGAGGACTCGGCGCCCTCCGGGACGTAGACTGCGATCTCGACGCGGGGGCGGTCCGTGATCAGGTCCGAGGAACCGCCTACGCGGTTGACCTGGATTACCGTCCCGTTGATCTGCGCGGGGGTGACCGTGTAGACCGGGGCAACGTCTCCGAGGTAGGCGATCAGCCATTCCTCGACGTCGGGGAACGTCTTCACTCGGTCACCTCCTTGGCGGCATCGCGCATGACGTGTTGGCCCGGGTAGCCGGGGCTCCCGTTGCCAGGCTTGCGGCCCCACTCCACGAGCGTCGGGTGACCTTGCGTCGCCACGACGTTGAAGCCGACCCGGTCACCCTTGGCGCCGGCGGAGTCGTCTCGTTCGACAGTGATTCCGTCCGCGTAATGGCCGTCTTCGGGGTTGTTCGAGCGGGGCGCCTTCTCGCGTGCGCGGCGGGCGACGTCTTCGGCGATGGCCTTCGTGACGTCCGCGAGTTCCGAACTGCGGAGGTACGCGGCGATCCCCTTGTGATTGGGGCGGTATCGGGCCACGCGATCACCCGCTCACGTGCTGGAGCGTCGAGCGTTGACCCGGGCGCCACCCGGTCAAGGGGGACTTGACGTCCGCCGGCTTTCCGACGACGTCCCACCGGGTGCCGTTCGCCTGCGTGACGCGGTCCGTCTCACGGATATCCGCGCCGTAGGGGGCGAGGAGAGTCGCCGTGGTCACGACTTCGGACCGAAGGTTCAGCGGTTCGGCGCTCGACCGGATGACGATCGCGCAGTGCGGGACCTCATGCTCGGAGATCACCGTCTGTTCGCCGTGCGGGTTGGTGCCGTAGCGGGTCACCGTGACGGTCTCACCATGTGCAAGGCGCATCGGTCACCGTCCGGAACTTCATCGGGATGGAGCCGTACCCGCGGCGGACGCCCAGGAGGCGCCACTCGGTATCGAGCACCGTCAGGTAGCCACTCGCGACGCGGGTGTCCAGCGTGTAGCCGAACGACTCCGCGTTCTGCTCGCGGATTCCGTCAGGGTTGCGGAGAACTCGGGCGACTGCGGTCGCCTCGACCATGACGAGCAAGCCGGGGTCAACCGACGTCAGGTCACTCAGCCGGCTTTGAATCAGGAGCTCGACGTCGCTTAGGAGCGTCGCCGCTCGTTCCGCTTCGCCGTCCTCGAACGGTCTTCCGAGCCGGCTCTCTACGTCCTGCGGGGTCGCCGTCGCCATTGGTCACCTCCTGCCAGCCTGCGCGGAGCATGCGTTCGGCGAACTCTTCGCAGACCGTGACCGTCGCCCCGTCCGCGTAGCGAAGTCGCTTCACGGGATTACCTCCAAGGTTCAGGGCGAGGGGGCGCCCGAAGACGCCCCCTGCCAGTCAGGTCAGGCTGCCGGGGTCGCCGGGTCGTTGGCCTGGATCTTCACGAAGCTGTTCAGGTCGTTGATCAGGACGCCGTACTCGACCTCCGCACGGAGCGCGAGCATGTTGCGCTGCCAGAGGTTCAGAGTCCCGCCGGCGCCGGACAGCTCGATGGTGGCCTGGTCGGTGACGTCAACCTGGATCGCGGCCACCTGACCCCAGATGATCTGAGACCAGTCGCCGGCGAAGCCCACGATGGTGCCCGCGGCGTTCTTCAGGTTGTCGCTGAGGAACGTCGGGCGGCCCAGCAGGCGACCCTGGCGAACCACGTCGTTCACGTCAGTGGCGGACTCGACGAAGATGGACTTGCCGGTGCCGTCCACGGCGATGTTCAGGTCCGGCTCGACGACCGAGTCCAGCGCGAAGCCGGTCAGCTTCTTGCCGTTGGTGACCAGGGTCCGCAGGATGCCGTTGAACGAGGCGTAAGCGCCGGCTCCGTTGGTGTCCATCTCCGCGGTCTGGGTGACGTCCGACAGGTCGTTCGCGTACGGCGAGTTGACGCCGTGCAGAACCGCGTTGTCGAACGCGACGGCTAGAGCCTCGACCATGTCGGCCTGGGCGTGCTGGATGACACCCAGCGGGTTGGCGCGCACGAGCTCGGCCGAGACCGGGACGATGACGGCGATCTTGTGCGGGACCATCTTCTTGACGGTCGCCGAGACCTCGCTCGTGGGCTTCACGGCGCCCTCGTCCACGAAACCGGCGGTCGGCTTGCCGGTCCACACGGGGATGTTGGTCCCGTGCTGGCCCATGGTGACCTGGCGGGCGAGTTGCTGGACGACGCTCTTGCGGCGGGTCTGCTCGAAGATGGCGTCGATCTCGGCGGGCTTCAGGAACTCAGAGAAGTCCGAGGTGTACATGCGGGGGTTCCTATTCTCGGGAGGGAGTGATCCGCGTTTGTGTCAGAACGTGGATCAGCGCGAACCGAGCTTGCGCTCGATCATCTGGAGAAGCGTGGGGCTGTTCAGCGGCACTGCGCCGCTACCCTGCGAGCGGTCTTCCTGCACACTCGCCGGGCCGAAGAACTCCGCGAGCGACTTCGCGTCCGCGGCGAGCTCGTCGGCGTTGTCACCAACCAGGCGCTTCGTGAACACGTCGATCTTGTCGGCAGGTACGCCGTTCTCGACCGCGAGGCGCAGCTTCGTCGCTGCACGCTCGGTCTCGGAGACCTTGACCTCAGCGGCGCCAACCTGGGCGGTCAGCTCCTCAATCCGCGCGGTCAGTTCGCCCTCGCGAGTGGCGAACTCCTGGCGGAGCTTGGTCTCGGCTTCCTCAGCGGCGGTCTTCGCGCGCTCGCGGTACTTGGCCGCATCCTTACGCGCGCGTTCGAGCTCCCGCTCGTAAAACTCGGGGCTCCGCTCGTCGCCGCTGGTCGTCTCGGTCTGTCCGGCAGACTCGACGGGGGTTTCGTTGATTTCGGACATAGCGCTACGTCCCTCCCGGAGGGCTCGTTGTTGGGTGGTGCGAACCCCCGCGTCCGGCGCGGGGAAGATGGATCAGGTGATGACGAAGTTCCGGAAGTCCAGGACTCCGTCAGTGGAGCTCTTGCCGATGTGCAGGTATCCGCCGCGGTGATCGGTGTTGGTCGAGGTGACCGAGCCGGCCGAGTCGAGGCGTTGCCAAGTGATCCCTGTCGGGGTCACGTTCAGACGGAACTGCATCCAGGTGCCCGCGCCAGCGGCGGCCGTGGTGGCGGTGGACCCGAGTTGAGTTCCGCCGGCGGAGCCGTGCACGTGGCTGTAGAGCTGGAGTTGCCCGTTCGGGCGGTGAACGGCGTGGTATCCGTTGCCGTGCGCGTACTGGTGTTCGTAGTACTCGTCATCCACACGGCCGAACGCCAACGTGAGATTGGTCGTCAGGTCCGCTGGCAGCGTCGACCAGCACGCCTCAAAGTCGATCTGGTAGCTGCCGGTGGCGTTGTCGAGCGGGGACATCTGGCCCAGGCTGATGAAGTGGCGCCCGACCCGGTCCAGCCGGAGAACGTTCGGCGACACCCACTTCGGGGCGTAGGCCGCTCCTGACTGGTCCAGCGTGAGCTGCCCCGGTTCCGTGCGGCCCGACCACCATGCGTCGCGAGTCGTGATCGCGTCATGGGTGTTGACGTAGCCGTACCCGGAGGTGATGAAGCCGGCGACACCGCGGGCGGCGTTCGGAGCGACGTCGCAACGGCGGTGAAGCGGGTACATGAGCACCGGAATGCCTGTGTCAACGGCGGACGCCACGACCTCGTCAGGCATCGGGGTGAGAATGTTCCCGTCGAAGTACGGGACTCCGAGGTAGTCAACGCCGGCCTGAACCAGCGAATCGATATTGCCGGCGGTCATCTCGGCCTTCGTGCCGAAGTAGCCGAACACCTTGTACCCGGCAGCCTTCGCCGCGGCGATGCGCCCGGAGGTGTAGAACGCCTTCACCACCGTGTAGTCCTGAAGTCCGTAACGCTCGACGAGTTCCATCATCGCGGGGTACGCGGCGTCAAGCTTGGCTTCGAGGAACATGACAACCTGCCCGCCGTACCGGCGAAAGACGTCCTCCAGGAGAACCACGCGAGGGGCATTGTCCGCAGTCCAACTACCGGTCTGGGTCATCTTCGTGATGCGAACCGCCGGCAATGCGGTGCTGGGCACCGACGACACAGGACCCGTGGCGTTGGTCGTGCGGTCGAAGTTCAGGTCGTGCATGACGACGAGGTGGCCGTCTGCGGTCATCCCACAGGAGACCTCCATAGCCGTGGCGCCGGAGCGGATCGCGTGCTCGAAGGCTTCGAGAGAGTTCTCCGGGTAGATGTCACCGGAACCGCGGTGCGCCAGGAAGTACGGGGACGGGCGGGTCGCTTCCCACTCGGCGACGGTGATCCGCTCGCCGAGGAAGTCGCCCGCGTCCCCCTTGTCCCCCTTGGGTCCGACGATGATCGTCGAGCCGTTGGACGGTGAACCGGGGGCGACCGAGACGAGGTTCAAGTCCCCGTCGACCGGTGCAGCGATCGAGTACGTGCGGCCCTTGGCCGCGGTGAAAATCTCCTGGACTGTGTAGGTCCAGTCGACCGGATTGATGTCCGGGTCATCCGTCGCGGGAAGGACGACGTCGATCCGACCGAACGAGTCCAGGTCGACCGTGCGGGGGACCGGAAGGATGATCTTCTGAGACTCCACGGCGAGCAGGACGCTCGGGCTCGCAGTGAAGGTCACTCGGCCCTGGATCGGGTTGCCCGTGAGGTCAACCCACTGGCCCCGGATGCGGCAGGTACCCCACTCGGGAACGGGGGCGGTCATCGGGCGGTCCCTTCAGTTGTGATCGGGGAGTACGAAGTCGGGTCCTCGGAGGCGAACACGCGCTTGAACTCGCGCAAGGCGTCCTTGCCTCGGTGCCCCGAGGTCTTGTCAGCCCAGAACTGGGCGAGCTTCTGAGACTCCGCGTAGCCAGGCCATTCGGTCTCGTGCCCGCGGAAGACCGGGACCACGAGGCAGTCACACCCGGGGTGCCAGTCGTTGTTGCCGCCGGCGGAGGTCTCGGTCCGGTAGTCCGCACCGCGGGCAGCAAGCATCGCGCAGAAGCCACACGACTCCACGCCGGTCAGGACGCGCGCCCAGCGCACAGCCACGGGGTCGATGCGAGTTGCAGCCTGGATCGTCTCGCGAGAGGCGTTCTCAACCGTGCTCGCCGCGGCCTGGGTGATGCGGGTGACCGCGGCCCGGTTGTTGTCCTCGGACTCCAGGTCATCGAGGTACGTGGAGAGAACCTTCTCGAAGTAGCGCTCTGGCATCGGGTTGATGACCGGCGGCCGGCCGAACGGGTCCGCGTCGCTGGGACGAAGCTCCTCGTAGAGCTCGAAGGCGAGCGCGGACGCTTTGTCTCGGGCGCCGTTCGCCGACTCCGTCAGGATCGTCACGAGGTCGCGCCGCTGCTGGGGCGAGAGCGGCTTCCCAGCAGACAGGCCGAGAAGCCGCAACGCCGCGTCGATCAGGGGGCCGAGGATCGCGCGCTGTGCGCTGTAGAACGAGGAAAGGCTCATCACGCCTCCTCGGTCGTGTCACCCTCAGGGGTCGTCGGTGCGGGAACTTCCGGGCCGCTCAAAGCCAGGAAGCGGGACAGCGGGTCGTTGCCTTCGAGCTCGGCCATCTCCTCGATCTCATCGGGGGTGTAACCGAGGCGGCGACGGGCGAACTCCAGCGGGATGACCGAACGGCCGTCCGCGGCGCGGGTGGCGACGAGCTTCACGACGGCATCGGCCTGCTGGGCGACGGTCGGGGTCGCCGGGTCCGACCACGTGACCTCGATGTCATCGGCAGGGACGCCGGCGATACGGGCCGCCAGCTCCATTACCTGAGTCCAGGTCGCGCCGAACGAGGCAATGCGGCGCTCCGCGCGCTTGACGTGGCGAGCCTCGCCAGAGCGGATCGCGTCTGCCGACGTCGGGTTGGTCTCGCCCGTAGCGCCCATGTAGTGCATGGGGAGGCCGGTCACCGATGCGAGCTGCTTCGCCAACATCGAGATCACCGCAACGAACTGCTGGAGGTCGGCCGCGGAGAGCTGCTGAATCTTCGCCTGATCGTTGGTGAGAAGCTGAAGACGCCCCATCCGAACGTCGTACTCCGACAGCGGCTCGCCGTCAGCGGTCGTGAAGTCGTCCTCAGTCGCGCCGAGGACCCAGTTCTGCGGGTAGCTCAACGTCTCGACCGCGGCGCCCAGGTTGGTCAAGGTGCGGCAGGCGGCGTCCACGAGGTCGATCACGTCGGCGATCTCGGAGGCGCCCTTGCGGTCGACCAGCGACAGGCGGTTGGTGAGCTGGAAGACCGGCATTCCGAGGTTGTGAACGAACGGGTCGCCGTCCCGCACCCACCCGCCGTGACCGCGACGGAAGTAGTGCGTCACGTTGGGCAGGTACAGGGCGCAGTACTCGGGTCCCGCGTTCGGCTTGTCGTCGACCTCCCCGTACAGGCGGAGAGCGGCGACGATGTCACCCGTGCGCGGGTCAATCTCCACCGTCATGTACCGCGAGGACTCCACCGTGATGCGCGGCGTCTTCGGGTCCCGGGCGTTGGGGCCGACGCACACGAACGCGCGGCCCTGAACGAGAGCCTCCGTGTGAGCCACCGTGGACCACTGGGCCATTTGGTTGGCTCGCCAGATTCGGCCCAGCTCCTCGTTGCTCGGGTCGCTGCTCGACCGGGTGCGGAATCCGGTCACGGTCAACCGCTCCTCCAGAGCCTCGACGACCAGCCGCGGCCAACCGAGGACCACGCGGAGGTGCTCGAGTTCCGGGGGGACCGCCAGGCCAAGAGCCTGTGGGCGGAACTGGGAGCGGAAGTACGTGTCGTACAGCCGATACGACTTGTCGTCGTGCCGGTGTTCCAGCTCCTCGATCTTCGACACCAGTGCGTCAGGCATCGTCACTCCGTTCAGATAGGGGCGTGCGCCCCGGAACGGGGGCTATCGGGGAAGGCGGATCGCGCCGCGGCGGACCAATCGGCCCTTGGTGGAGCTCTTGATCTCGGCCCACGCGCGGTAGGCGAGGATGGCGGAGATCAGCGCATCGATCTTGCGCGAGCTATCCGGGGTGACCTTCGCGACGGAGTAGCCGTAACGGTTGGCCACACGTCGACCGTTCAGGACGTACCAGGAGAGCTGAGGATCGGCCCCGTGCGAGACATGACCGTTCACAACGGCGTCCTGGAACAGCTCCACAGCGCGGGTGAAGTCCTGCTTCTTTCCTCGGAGGTCGAAGCCGATCGGGTCGCGACCGGTCGCCTTGACGCGGAGCACACGACCGAAGTCCGCGTTCCACGCGAGGACATGCGCCTCGATGAACGACGGGTCGGCGAAGAACGCTTGAACCTTGTACGTCGCGAAGGCGTGGCGAACCGCTTCGTCGAGCTCCTCGCGGGGTAGTCTGGCGTCCGGGTCCCGGGGGTCAGGTGCCCAGCGCCAAAGGAGCTGGAGGAAGCCGTCTTCGTGGCAGGCGACCAACGCCGTGTGATCATCGGAGACCGAGGCGTCGAGACCGAGGGTGATCGGGTCACCCGGCTTCAGGGTCCGGCCGGCGACTGCCAGCGCGCCCCACTCCTGTGGAGAGACGAACGAATCCTCGCTCGCGGTCTGCTGGTTGAGCCAGAAGCGCCGAGAGATTGAAACGGGGATTCGGGTGTTCAAGACCTCCTGCATGACGCGGTCGACGTCGAGCCAGAAGGCGTCACCCTTGGCGGCGTTGATGCCCGCGCGAAGCTGGTCCGGGTCGGTGATGTCGATGTCCGGCGGCGCCTCGATCGAGTCGTACAGCACCCCGGACGCCTTCGAGCGGCCCGTCTGGATCGCCTGGTACGCCTCCCATGTCGCCTGGAGAACGCTGTTCTCCGAGGGGTCGAACTGGTTGGAGACCTGAAGCGAGCGAGCCGATCCGTCCGGGGACTTCGCCAGGTTTCGGCTGATGACCTCGAACATCTTCGGGCCTTGCGTGGAACCCTCGACCCAGAGGTGCGTTTCCTCCAGAACGGCGAACGACGGGCGGGCACCCTCCAGCGCGCGATAGTTCGACGAGACCGCCATGAGCTTTCCGCCGGCCTCGCTGTAGGCGATCTCCTTGCCGAGGGTGATCCCGTACTGCTCTTTGACAGCCTCGGTGATCAGACCGCCGAAGTAGGCGAACGTGTTGTTCGTCTGCTCGTAGTTCACCGCGGCGATCTGGATCAGCGGCTTCGGGTGCGGGACGGCGATCAGGTTTCCGGCCTCGTCGCGAGCCGGTCGGCAAGGGCCGACGAACTCGACCATCGACAGCATCGCGGCCATGCCCGACTTCGACGCGCCCTTGATCCGGACCATCGTCATGTCGTTGAACTTGAACTTGTCGTTCTCGTCCAGCGCGTAGACCCACCAAATGAAACGCATCTGTTCGGGGGTCAGCTTGATCGGGTCGCCGGCGTGCTCGCCGTCCGGCTGGACGAGGGTGCTCTCGATCCAGTGGACGACGTAGGGGCCGATCGTGGACTTCGGCAGGACGAACCGGCCGGTCTCGGGGTCACGCTGGAACGTCGGCCCGTGAGTGATCGGCTCGACCTGCATATCAGCCACCCATCGCCTTCCGCATGGCCTCCATGTCGATCACGGGCGCCTTCGGCTTCTCGCCGTCGCGGTTGATCTCCAAACGGGCGCGGCGACGGTGGCCTTCGGTGAACAGCAGGTCGCCAAGAGCAGACATCAGCGTCGCGAGGATCTGGCCGTTCTTCTTGTGGGCGTTGAGGTAGTCCTGTATCTCGTTCAACACGAGCTGGAGCTGCGCCCAGTCCGTAGGCTCCATGAACCGACGCTGCGCGCTCGCGAGGGCTGCGTCCCAGAGCTCCTGGACGATCGGGTGCGGGGCCTCGACGAGTAGTTCACCCGGGTCGACCGGGCCAGTGATGTCGAGGGACTCTACGGCCTCCTTCTCCGCCTTCGCTCGGTGTCCGAGACGCTGGTCCGCGCGTTTGGGGACGCGACCACCCTTTCCGGGTACTCCGGGCATGTCGCCTCCTTCCGGCGCTGTAACTGTGTGTGTCTGAACAGAGGAAAGTGAAATCTGATGTTCCGGGCGGAACTGTCGGCCGTATGGGCCCCGATGAGGAAGGTCCCCCGGGGGGGGTGGGACCCCCGGGGGGCTCTGACCAGCAGAAACAGTGGCTACAGAGCGTATGGAACGCTACGAAACGTAGCCTGGATGGGTTTCCGGTGGCCTGTATCGTCTTGCGGACCGTGCCCGGAGTGCTGCTACACCCTGTGAAGATGTGCGCTTCGCGTGGCACGGCGGGCATAGGACACGAAGGTTCGCGTCGCTGTGGTCGTTGCGGTCCCCGATGTGGTCGACCTCGGGGCGTGGCGTAGGCGCGTGGCACAGACGGCATGTGCTCTTGTCCCGCTCGATGATGCGGGCGCGTGTTGTGCGCCAACCACGGGGTAGCGGGTCAACACGATTGGTAGTCCACCCACCCGGCATCAGCGATCCACCCTTGATGCGGCCAGCAGGAGGAGTACCAGCAGCCCTACCAGCAGTGCAGCGCTCATGTGGGACACCTCCAGAAGGGCCGGAATTACTTTTCGCAACCGGGAATTACTTTTCGTTACTTTCGGTTCTTGCTGCCCGGCTTCGGTCCCGGCTTCTGGCCACGGCCGGCCTTTCGGCCATCCTTCTTACCGCCGGGCTTCACGCGGCCTTGGCCGTTGGACTTGTTCATCTCCAGCGTCATTCGTCTTCCTCCTCGACGGTGGCTGAGGCGAAGCCGAACGGGAGCTCAAACGAACCCCCGGAGTTGTCGACGACGACCGTCTCCGGCTTCTCGAAACCGACCGCGAAGGAAAGCAACTCACGGCCGAGCAGGTGCAGGGCAAACTGAAACACGGGCGCTCCTACGCTCTCAGTCGATAATGTGGAGCGCGTGCGCCCCCGGGGTCTTGGCGAAGGTGCGCCGGACGATGTCGTTGGCCTTGGGGAAGTCTGGGTGTGCGACGGCCTTTCGTGTCACGTAGGCATCACGAATAGTGAGGCCCTCAAGCGCGTAAACGTTCGACACACACACCGCGAGGTCTCGGACCCAACCCTTTTGGAACGTCTCGCCCGCGTTGGCGAATAGGTACAGGTCGGGAAGCCGGGGCTCGTCCACCTGGCGACGAGCACGCTTCAGGATCGAAGCCAGTCGATCGAGCTGGTTCTCGTCGAGAATGGTGTGTTCTGTGTGCAGGCGCACCGTGGCGAAACCTTCGCCGCGCCCCCAGTTCACGGTGACATCCGGGTACCGGAGGTCGCTGGAGTGAATTCGTTCCTTCGGCATCTCGCCGGTCCTTTCCATCGCGGAATTGAGAAAGCAAGCAAGCGCGTAGCTCGCCGCGCGGGCTCCCGAGGATTTGAACCTCGACCGCCGGTTTTGGAGACCGGCACTGCTACCGTTACAACAGGAACCCAGGCGGAGCACGGGTCCCGGTCTGCCCCAGGTGCACCGTGCTCCATTTCCAACCCGCGACGCGCACACGCCCGGGGGCGGCCGTTTTCGGCGTCTCTCTCGGACGCCAGTCACCCCACGGCCTACGGGGCAATAGCCGAGTCCGCGTGACGTGTTGGCTGTGCGGCCCACGTCAGTGGCGTATCGGCTCTGTGGTGCGGACGGGATTCGAACCCGCATCTCCCCGTGGTCGGGGGGCTCTGCCAGTTGAGCTACGCACCTGCGCCGAAGGGGCCGCACCGTCATCATCGTGACGGGGACATTCAGCGCCATAAGCCCGCGAGGACCCGTCGCGGGATTGTGCCCTCTTCGGGCGTGCCCTGCATGGATGGTGGGTCAGACCAGAGCCAGCAGGGTGCCGTGGATCAGACGGCAAGAACGGAGGACCGGTCCGGGGAGCTCGATCGCAGCGGTGGAGGAGAGGGCACCGCGCAGACGAACTCGACCCGGACCGGTCGAGCCGGCGAGGAACGGAAATGCGCGGGGAGGAGCGGCCCTGCTGCATACCCGGATCAACTCGCCGGACGAGAATCCGTCCACACCGCGGCCCACCATGAGACGACAAGAGGGTCTTACGGGCGTGAACGGACAACTACCCGCGGGCGAAGTGCCGCGCGGAGAAACTCAGGTTTCTTCACCTATATAGTTGGTACGCGTGGTTCACGGAACCTCGGAAAACTGCCTGGAGTTTCCGTGCGTGACCTGATCGTTACAACTAATCCCAGATCAGCGGGTCATCCGTTCCGAGTTCGAGCAACCATTCTGGGCCGCGAAGGTCGAAGCGCAGCCGATCGCGCCAGTTCTTCGCGCCCCGACTCTTCGCCGGGCCGACCTCGACTCGCGCGCCGCAGTCGAGTAGGAGCTCTCGCTTTCGCTGGTTCGACGCGACGGCCCATTCCGCTGCGAAGGTCAACCCCGTGTCGGACCACTCCGTAGCGGTCTCCTGAGACGCCAGCGCGAGCAACTCCTCCCGCCGGTCCTCCAGCTTCGAGTACGCCGCGCGGAACTCCGACGTTCCCCGCGGACCCCGGAACAGGCCGGCCGCCCGGTCCTCTCGAAGCTCCCGGAGCGACATCTCGATGTCTGCGAGCTCCCCGGAGCGGTCGACCGCGGGCGTGTCGGTCCGGACCCGGATCGGAAGGCGCCCCACCGCCGCGAGGAACTTCTCCTCGACGAACTCTTCGAGGCGGGCCGACCGCATGCCGGCGCTGACCGTGCATCGAGGTCCGTAGCCCGCCCGGTAGCCCGCGCACCGGTACATGCTCGCGTCGTACTTCTTGTTCTTCGCCGGCGTGGCGTACATCTTTCGACCGCACACACAGAACGCGACGTCGAGGAGGAAACCGGCGGACCCAACCGCGCGGTACGGGGCGCGGGTTTCCTGACGGGTGTCGAGCTCACGTTGAAGCAGCGTCCACGTCTCGCCGTCCACCAACGGCGGGCCGTACACCACGGGGACCCCTTCTGAGTCTCGTACAAGGCGTCCGTCGTGCTCTGCGAGACCGCGGAGAGACGGCCGGCGCAGCATCCGGCGTAGTTGTCCGTGAGTCCAACCGGAGCCGACCTTACCCGAGGGGGCGGGGACTCGGCGGTCGTTCAGGTCCCGCGCGATGTCGACGAGCGATTCCCGGGCCAGCACGCGGCCCACGATCTCGACGACAACAGGCTCCTCCGCCTCGTTCAGGGCGAGCTGCTTACCGCCTTCGGGGCGGCCCACGACACGGTGCCCATACGGCGCTTTGGAGCCGCCCCAACGGCCCGCCTGCCGGAGGTACTTCCGGGCCGCGGATACGCGCTCTTGGATGTTCGTTCGCTCAACCTCAGCGAAGATCGAGGCGAGCTGAATCCAGACTCGCCCCATCTGGGTGGCCGTGTCGAGGTTGTCGTCTACCGCGACGATTCGCTTTCCGTTCTCCTGCGCCCATCCGAGGAGGTCGAGGGTGTCGCGCGCGGAGCGGGACAGGCGGTCGAGCTTCCACGCGACCAAGACATCCCACTCGCCGGCGCGGCGGGTGAGCCAGGGTCCGAGGTCGTCGCGCTCGAACGGTGAGACGGAGCCGGACACGTCGAGGTCAACTGCCACATCGACCACGCGGCCATCGTTGCCGGACGCCCACCACTCGACGCGCTCTCGTTGGCGCTCGGGGCTGGTCGATTGGTCGGTGAGGCGGGACAGACGGACGGCTCCCAGGACGCGCAAGGTCATTCCCGCAGCGTAGCGCGTTGTGGTTCGGCGGCAAACCGCTTGCGCAACGACCCCATGAAATCGCTGCCGTCGGCGACCGGCAGCATCCGCAGCGACAGGGCCGCCGCGGCACCGCCGCTGCTGCCGCCCGCGGACCGGGACGGGTCGAACGGGTTGACCGTGGTGCCGAAGACGCGGTTGAAGGTGTGCGAACCCAGGCCGAACTCGGGAACGTTGGTCTTGCCGATCACGATGGCACCCGCGTCGCGCATCCTGCGCACGGCGATCTCGTCGTCGGCGGCGGTCTGCCCGGCCAGGATCGGAGAACCCTTGCTGGTGGGGAACCCCTCGGCGTCGGCGAGGTCCTTCACCGCGATCGGGAAGCCGTGCATCCAGCCCTTGCACTCGCCGCGCGCCAGCTCCTCGTCCCGCTGCTTGGCCTGCTCGAGCAGCGTCTCGTCGTCGGCGCGCGACACGATCGCGTTCACCAGCGGGTTGAAGCGGTCGATGTGGTCCAGGTAGGTCCGCATGACCTCGACGCAGGAGACCTCGCGGCGGCGGAGCAGCCAGGACAGCTCGACGGCGTCCAGCAGCACCAGGTCAGAGATGCGGGAGGAGGGCAGGCCTGCCCCGGGTGCGATGCCCACGTTGGCCCACATTGGACCCGCCGACCACGGGCGTCAACCGGCATTCGGGGAGTGCGCGCGGTCGCGGTCCGTGATCAGCCCCCGCATCTCGGCGGTGTCGCGGGCGGAGGCTGTCGGCTTCCGTGAACGGTGGCCGAGGTCACGACCTCAGGAAGGCCAGCAGATCGGCGTTGATCGTGTCCGCGTGCGTGGTCGGCATGCCATGCGGGAAGCCTTCGTAGGTCTTCAACGTCCCGTTCTGCAGGAGCTTCGCCGACAGCGGCGCGGAGTCGGCGTAGGGAACGATCTGGTCGTCATCGCCGTGCATGACCAGGACGGGCACGGTGATCTTCTTCAGGTCTTCGGTGAAGTCGGTCTGCGAGAAGGCGACGATGCCGTCGTAGTGCGCCTTCGCGCCGCCCATCATGCTCTGGCGCCACCAGTTCTGGATGATGGCCTCCGAGGACTCCACTCCCGGCCGGTTGAAGCCGTAGAAGGGTCCCGAGGGCAGTTCGCGGTAGAACTTCGAGCGGTTGGCCGCGAGTTGCGTCTGGAACCCGTCGAAGACCTCTTTGGGAAGACCGCCCGGGTTGGCCTCGGTCTTGACCATCAGCGGCGGTACCGCGCTGATGATCGCGGCCTTGGCCACCCGGCTCGCACCATGCCGGCCCAGGTAGCGCACGACTTCGCCGCCGCCGGTCGAATGCCCCACGTGGACGGCGTCGGTCAGGTCCAGGTGCGCCGTCAACGCCGCGAGGTCGTCGGCGTAGTGGTCCATGTCGTGGCCTTCGCCCACCTGGCTGGACCGCCCGTGGCCGCGCCGGTCATGTGCGATGACCCGGTAGCCCTGCTGCACGAAGAACAACAACTGGGCGTCCCAGTCGTCGGATGAGAGCGGCCAGCCGTGGCTGAACACGATCGGCTGACCGGAGCCCCAGTCCTTGTAGTAGATCTTCGTGCCGTCGTTGCTGGTGATGGTGCCCATGCGACGCCTCCTTCGATGCCGGCGGAAGGAGGCTCGGGGAGCTGCGGACGGACACTGCCGAACTCGCACGCCTCTCCTCCCGTGCACGTCCTCGGCCTGACCTCGACACCACCCCACGCTTCACGCCGGCCAGCCGGTTCCACAGGGGACTACGTCACCCACCCGCTTCCGGCCCGGCCCCGGTGGAATCGGGCCTGCATGGGCGCGATGCCCGCACGAGCGCACCGGTCATCCGATGGCGTCCACCGGCATCAGGGGAAGGTGTGCGGGATAGGGTTGGACGCCACCCGGAACATGGAGAGATGTCGAGGTGCAACGCACGACTGGACATGGTGATCAGCTCGGCTCGGCAGCGGATGCGGGCGGTTCCGGCGAACATCCCCACGACACCGAGGACCTGGTGCGGCTCGTGTCCCTCGCCCGCCGTGAGCAGGGCTGGATGCAGGCGGACCTCGCCGCGGCGGCCGGGGTGCCGGAGTCCGACGTCGCAAGTTTCGAAGCGGGCGAGGTCGTACCCGCGAAGCGGGTGGCCTTCCGCTACCTCGAAGCGATGGGGCGGGTCGAGCCCGGGGTCTTCTGACCTGAGCCGGGCTTCCCGGCCGGATGTCCGGCGCTTCTCGCCGCGCATGGTTCTCGTGCGGCGGGTGAGGAGCCCGGTTCGCCCGGCCTACTCCGGCTTGCGGGCGAGGCCGCCGTGGACGACGCGGTAGCGGGGGACGGCCGAGGTCTGGTCGGGATCGGGGCGCCAGTCGGTGAGGTGGCTGGTGCCCGGCGGCAGCACCTCGAAGTCGCCGAAGAGGGCGTCGATCCACTTCGCGGGCCGGGCGACCAGGGGGTCGGCGGTCTCGGCGTAGAAGCGCTCCAGGGTGCCCGCGGTCGCCGGGTCGTGGTCGGCGGTGAGGTGGGTGATCGCCAGGTGGGAGTCCGGCGCCAGCGCCTTGCGGTAGGTCTCGACCAGCGCCGCAGGGGAGTCGCGGTCGGGCACGAAGTGCAGCACCGCCGACATCAGCAGCGCCACCGGGCGGTCGAAGTCGATCAGCGCCGCCGCCTCCGGCGACCGCAGCACCGACTCCGGGTCGCGGCAGTCGGCCTCGATGATCGCCGCGCGCGGTTCGTCGTCGAGCAGCGGCCGGCTGTGGGCGACGGTCAGCGGCTCGTTGTCGACGTAGAGCACCCGGAACTCCCCGGTGCGCCTGCGGGCCACCTCGTGCACGTGGCCGATGGTGGGGATGCCCGAGCCCAGGTCGAGGAACTGGTGCACGCCGTGGGCCAGCAGGTACTCGACGGCCCGGCGGACGAACGCCCGGTTTTCCCGGTACACCTCGGTGATCCCGGGCAGCTCGGCCTCCGCGCGCTCGACGAACCGGCGCTCGACGCCGAAGTTGTGGCTGCCGCCGAGGAACGCGTCGTAGATCCGCGCGGCGCAGGGGCGGTCGATGTCCATCTTGCGGGACATCAGGCGCTGCGTGTCGACCATGGGGGACCCCCGGCATGCCGCTGCTCACTACTCCTCGTGTAATCGTACCGTAATCGACCCATGACAGAGTGTGTTCACCCGGTGGGACGCAGGCCGGTGGCAGGGGCCGAACCACGCGGCGGGACTCGGCGGGCGGACGCGGGCGGCGGACTCCGGTGGGACGAGCGACGACCCGACGACGGACGGAGCGGCACGGGCGAACCCGCGCGACCGGCGCCGTCGGCAGGTGGAACGAAGAGGAATCGGGGGACGACCGCGCCGCCGGCGGCCGGCCGACACCGCCGCCGACCGGCGGCATCGGCGGGATCAGCCGCGGTGGAGGCTGGTCTACGATCCCCCGGTCGAGGGACACATGAGGGCGGGTGCTGATGGCGAAGACGAGGCGGGCGGTCCTTTTCGACCTTGCGGTGGTCGTGCTGTTCAGCTGCCTCTACGTGCTGGCGGTCCTCGTCGAGCCCGGTCCTCCCGGCATGTCGGGGTGGTGGACGCTGCTGTTCAGCTGCCCGGCGATCTGCACGCTGATGCTGCGCAGGCGCTGGCCGTGGATCCCGCTGGTCACCACGACTTCGGCGGCCATCGTGCTCACCCTGCTCGACCTCAGCTGGGGCCCCACCAGCTTCCCGATCCTGTTCTCGGTCTACTCCGTCTGCCGCACGAGCGGACCGCTCGGCTCGACGGTCGCGGCGATGGTGGCGATGGTCTGGCCGTTCTTCTACTCGTTCCCCGCGCCGACCCTGATGGAGGGCGTGGCCAGCGTGGTCTACGCGGGGGTGGACCTGTTCATGGTGGTCGGCTGGGGCTACGCGGCCAGGGTCGGCAGCCTGCGCGCCGCCCAGCTCGAACGCACCGTCGCGCTGCTCGACCAGGCCCGCGACCAGCTCGCGGTCGAAGCCGCGGCCTCGGAGCGGGCCCGCATCGCCCGCGAGTTCCACGACATCGTCTCGCACAACCTCTCGGTGGTGGCGCTTCGCGCCGGGGTCGCCCGCGCGCTGGTCGACCGCGACCCCGGACACGCCCGCGAGACGCTGCGCGACCTGGAGGTGACCTCCAGCGCGGCGCTGAGCGAGATGCGCACGATGCTGGGCGCGCTGCGCGCCGACACCAGCGCCGGCGCCGTCACCGACGACGCCGACCTGCAGCCGATGCCGCGACTGGACAAGGTCGAGGACCTGATCGGGTCGCTGCGCGAGGCGGGCGTGTCGTGGCGGCTGGAACGCCGGGGCAGCATCCGCGAGCTGGGGTCGGGACTGGAGCTCACCGCGTTCCGCGTCGTGCAGGAGGCGGTGACCAACGTGCTCAAGCACGCCGGGCCGGGATACGCCCGGGTGCTGCTGGAATACGGCACCGCGGCGCTGCGCATCGAGATCACCAACCACGTCACCGGCGGCCGCAGGCGTGGCAACGGCGCGCGCGGGACCTCGTCCGGACACGGATTGATCGGCCTGCGCGAACGCGTCGCGCTGGTCGGCGGAACGTTCACCGCCCATCCGGTACAAGGCGGGTTCCACCTGGAAGCCGTGCTACCGTGCGCGGAAAATTCGGACCTGGTCTGAGTCGGAACTCCACCCGGCACCGGGCCTGATCGGAGGGGGGCCGCCGATGCAGCCTTCGGACACGACGATCGTGGTCGCGGATGATCAGGCGATGATCCGCGCCGGCCTGGTGGCCCTGCTCTCGGCGGAGCCGGACCTGCGGGTGCTGGCCGAGGCCGCCGACGGGCAGGCGGCGGTCGCCGCCGTGCAGCGCCGCAGGCCCGACGTCGTGCTGATGGACGTCCGGATGCCGGGGGTGGACGGCATCACCGCCGCCCGCGAGATCATCGACATCACCGACGGGCAGACCGCGGTGATCATGCTGACCGTCCACGACCTGGACGAGTACGTCTACGCGGCCCTGCGCGCGGGCGCGAGCGGCTTCCTGCTCAAGGACGCGCCGCCGGAGGAGCTGGTCCGCGCGGTGCACACCGTCGCCGCGGGCGACGCGCTGCTGGCGCCGCGGGTGACCAGGCGGCTGCTCCAGCGCTTCGCGTCGCTGGGTGTGCGCGACGCCGGGACCGAGCTCAGCGGCCTGACCGACCGGGAGCGCGACGTGCTGCTGGAGGTCGCCAAGGGCGGCTCCAACGCCGAGATCGCCCGCAACCTCGGGCTGGCCGAGCTGACCGTGAAGTCGCACCTCTACCACGTCATGCAGAAGCTGCACCTGAACTCCCGCACCCAGCTCGTCATCACCGCCTACGAGACGGGCCTGGTGCACCCCGGGCAGCGGGCGATGCCGCCGGTGCAGTGCCGGCGCGAGTCGGCGGGCTGACCCGGTTGATGTAATGAGGGCATGAGTGCACTGAAGGTCGGCCTGATCGGCTACGGCATCGCGGGAGCCGTTTTCCACGCGCCGCTGATCGCGGCGAACCAGAACCTGCGGCTCGACGCGGTGGTGACCGCCAACCCGCAACGGCGGGCGAAGATCGAGCAGGACCACCCCGGCACGGCGGTCGTCGACGACCTCGACGCGCTGTTGGAGCGCCGGCCGGACCTCGTGGTCGTCGCCAGCCCGAACCGCACCCACTACGAGCTGACCCGGGCGCTCGTCGACGCCGGGGTGCCGGTGGTCGTGGACAAGCCGTTCGTGCCCACCTCGAAGCAGGGGCGTGAGCTGATCGAGCACGCCGCGCGCGAGGACGTGCCGCTGACGGTGTTCCAGAACCGGCGGTGGGACAACGACCTGCTGACGGTGCGGGCGCTGATCGAGGCCGGTGAGCTGGGGCCGGTGCACCGCTTCGAGTCGCGCTTCGAGCGCTGGGTGCCCACGCCCAAGCCGGGATGGCGGGAGTCGGGCGGTGCCGAGGAGGCCGGCGGCGTGCTCTACGACCTCGGCAGCCACCTGGTCGACCAGGCGTTGCTGCTGTTCGGTCCCGTCGAGTCGGTCTACGCCCAGGTCGACCGGCGCAGGCCCGGTGTGGAGGTCGACGACGACTCGTTCATCGCGCTGACCCACACCGGCGGGGTCCGCTCGCACCTGTGGATGAGCAAGTTCGCCGCCCAGCACGGTCCCCGGTTCCGGGTCCTGGGCGACCGCGCCGCCTACACCAAGTACGGGCTCGACCCGCAGGAGGCCGCGATGGGCGCGGGCGGCGGCCCGGCCGACCCGGGCTGGGGCGAGGAGCCGCAGGAGCTCTGGGGTCAGCTCGGCACGGTCGGCGAGAGCCGGACGGTGCCCACCGAGCCGGGGCGGTACCAGGCGTTCTACGACGCGGTGGTGTCCGCGCTGCGCGACGGCGGCCCGCTGCCGGTTGATCCGCGGGACTCGGTCGCCGGCATCGAGATCATCGAGGCCGCCCGCCGTTCGGCCGAGAACGGCACCGTCGAACGGCTGGTTCAGGAGGGCTGAACGACCCTGCCGCGTCAGGGCGAACAGCGGCTCGCGGGTGCGGCGCACTCCGGTTCTCCCTGTTCGAACAGGACAAATCCGGTCGGATTCCGGCATCGCCGCCTGCGCTTGAGCGCAGCCGAGCGCTACTGCGACCCCCAGGCCCGAGTTGCGATCCCGCGCCCGCTTCCCACGCTGAGAGGTGGGCGTGGGATCGCGACATGCTGGGTAACGGCGTGATGAGGAGTACGCCGACGCGGCTTGAGGAGTTCGCCGATGACGACCACCGACACCTGGAGCACCTCAACCGACGTGGCCGAGCACCTCGGCCAGGACGAGCTGGAGCGGTTGCAGCTCTGGTGGCGCGCGGCGAACTACCTGTCGGCCGGGCAGATCTACCTGATGGACAACCCGCTGCTGAAGGAGCCGCTGCGCCCCGAGCACGTCAAGCCCCGGTTGCTCGGGCACTGGGGGACCACGCCGGGCCTGAACTTCGTCTACGCGCACCTGAACCGGGCGATCCGGCTGCGCTCGCTCGACATGATGTACGTGATCGGTCCCGGCCACGGCGGCCCCGCGCTGGTGGCGGCGGCGTGGCTGGAGGGCACCTACAGCGAGATCTACCCCGATGTGGCCCAGGACCACGAGGGTCTGCGCCGGCTGGTCACCCAGTTCTCCTTCCCCGGCGGAGTGCCCAGCCACGTGGCCCCGGAGACGCCCGGGTCGATCCACGAGGGCGGTGAGCTCGGCTACTCGCTCTCGCACGCCTTCGGCGCGGCCTTCGACAACCCCGGCCTGATCGTGCCCTGCGTGGTCGGTGACGGCGAGGCCGAGACCGGGCCGCTGGCCACGAGCTGGCACTCCAACAAGTTCCTCGACCCGGCCACCGACGGCGCGGTGCTGCCGATCCTGCACCTCAACGGCTACAAGATCGCCAACCCGGCGGTGTGGGCGCGCATCCCGGAGGACGAGCTGCTGTCGATGCTGCGCGGGTTCGGTTACGAGCCCTACGTCGTCGAGGGCTCCTCGCCGCTGCCGATGCACCACCTGTTCGCGGCCACTTTGGACCGTTGCCTCGACGAGATCGCCGCGATCCAGCGCCGCGCGCGCGGCGACGGGCACCCGCACCGTCCCAGGTGGCCGATGATCGTGCTGCGCACGCCCAAGGGCTGGACCTGTCCGGCGACGGTCGACGGCAAGCCGCTGGAGGGTTCGTGGCGTTCGCACCAGGTGCCGATCAGCGACCCGCGCGACAACCCGGAACACCTGCGCCTGCTGGAGGAGTGGCTGCGCAGCTACCGGCCGGATGAGCTGTTCGACACCGGCGGCCGTCCGGTCGAGGCGATCAGAGCGGGCAGTCCCGTGGGAGACCGCAGGATGAGCGCGAGCCCGCATGCCAACGGCGGTCATCTGCTCCGGGGGTTGCGGCTGCCGGACTTCCGCGACTACGCGGTTCCCGTGCAGGCGCCGGGAGCCGACAAGGCGGAGGGTACCCGGGTGCTCGGCCGGTTCCTGCGCGACGTCCTGCGGCTCAACTCCGCGCAGCGCAACTTCCGCGTGTTCGCGCCGGACGAGAACAACTCCAACCGGCTCGACGCCGTCCTGGAGGCGTCCCCGCGCGCCTGGGTCGCCGAGACCGAGACGGACGACGAGTCGCTCGCCCCGGGCGGGCGGGTGATGGAGATCCTGTCCGAGCACACCTGCCAGGGCTGGCTGGAGGGCTACCTGCTGACCGGCAGGCACGGCTTCTTCTCCTGCTACGAGGCGTTCGCCCACATCGTCGACTCGATGGTCAACCAGCACGCCAAGTGGCTGAAGGTCAGCAGGCACCTGCCGTGGCGGCGGCCCGTCGCGTCGCTGAACTACCTGCTGACCTCGCACGTGTGGCGCCAGGACCACAACGGTTTCTCCCACCAGGACCCGGGTTTCATCGACCACGTGGTGAACAAGAAGGCCGAGATCGTCCGGGTCTACCTGCCGCCGGACACCAACACCCTGCTGTCGGTGGCCGACCACTGCCTGCGCAGCCGCGACTACATCAACGTCGTCGTCGCGGGCAAGCAGCCCGAACCGCAGTACCTGGACGTGGAGTCGGCGATCGTGCACTGCGAGAAGGGGATCGGGATCTGGGACTGGGCGAGCACCGACTCCGGCGGCGACCCGGACGTGGTGATGGCCTGCGCGGGGGACGTGCCGACGATGGAGACGCTGGCGGCCGTCGACATCCTGCGCGGACACTTCCCGGACCTGCGCATGCGCGTGATCAACGTGGTGGACCTGATGCGGTTGCAGGACGAGCGCGAACATCCGCACGGGCTGTCGGACGCGGAGTTCGACAGCCTCTTCACGCGCGACACCCCGGTGATCTTCAACTACCACGGCTACCCGTGGCTGATCCACCGGCTGACCTACCGGCGGCACAACCACGAAGGCATGCACGTGCGCGGTTACAAGGAGGAGGGCACCACCACCACGCCGTTCGACATGTGCGTGCTCAACGAGATCGACCGCTTCCACCTGGCCATCGACGTCATCGACCGGGTGCCGCGGCTCGGGCCGCGCGCCGCCTACGCGCGAGAGCACCTCAAGGGCAAGCTCATCGAGCACCGCCACCACGTGACGACCCACGGCGAGGACATGCCCGAGGTGCGCGACTGGGCGTGGCGGTCGTGATGCGGGTGCTGACCGTCAACGCCGGGTCCAGCAGCCTGAAGCTGCGCGTGCTCGACGGGGACTCGGTCGTCGCGAGCCATGACGTCCAGCGGTGGGACGGCGAACGCGAACCGATCGCCGAGTTCATCGACGAGCACGGGGCCGACGCCGTGGGGCACCGGGTCGTGCACGGCGGTACCGAGGTGACCGGGCCGGTCGTGGTCGACGACAAGGTCCTGGAGTACCTGGACTCGCTGACCGACCTCGCGCCGCTGCACCAGCCGCGGGCGCTCTCCGGTGTCCGCGCGGCGCTGGAGGAAGCGCCGGACACGCCGTCGGTGGTGTGCGTCGACACCGCGTTCCACACCACGCTGCCCGAGGCCGCCGCGACCTACGCGCTGCCGCGCGAGTGGAACCGCGAGTGGGGGATCCGCCGCTACGGGTTCCACGGTCTCTCGCACGGTTTCGCCGTCGTCCGGGGCGCCGAGCTCGCCGGCCTGGAGCCCGGGAAGGGCCGGGTGCTGAGCTGCCACCTCGGTGCCGGGGCCTCGCTCGCGGCGGTGCGCGACGGCAGGTGCGTGGACACGACGATGGGTTTCACCCCGGCCGAGGGACTGGTGATGGCCACGCGTTGTGGCTCCACCGACCCCGGTCTCGTGGAGTGGCTGATCGACGTCGCGGGCGTCGAGCCCGGCGAGGTGTTCGAGACGTTGCAGAAGCGCTCCGGGATCGAGGGCCTGTCCGGGGTCTCCTCGGACCTGCGCGACGTCCTCGCCGCGAGCGGCCGGGGCGACCGGGACGCCGCGCTGGCCTTCGACGTCTTCACGCACAGCCTCGTGCGGCACGCCGGTGCCATGGTCGCGGTGCTGGGCGGGCTGGACCTGCTGGTGTTCACCGGCGGCGTCGGCGAGCACCAGACTCCGGTGCGGTCATCGCTGTGCGAGGCGCTGGGTTTCCTCGGCGTGGAGGTCGACCAGGCGCGAAACGACGAGGTCTCGGCCGACGCCGACATCAGCGGTGCGGACGCGGGCGCGCGCACGGTCGTGGTCTCGGCGCGGGAGGACCTGGAGATCGCGCGGCAGACCCGGGCAGCACTCGCTGCTTGACAGCGGATGTCAAGTACTTGCTGTTCTGTGTCAAGTAGCAGGGAGGTGGGCCGTGGCTCAGGACTCGACCGCCGTGCACGCCGAGCTGGCCGGGGAACTGGTGCGGCTGGTGGGCGGAAGGTTGCTCGACCCGCTGGAGATCCTGCTCGACGGGGCCGGTACCGGCCCGCTGCGCGAGCGGGTCCGGGCCGACGCCGAGATGTGGGCGGCGCGGTTGCTGGGGCCCGCCGACGAGCCCGCGGTCGCGCTCGTCGCCCGCCTGCTCGCCGCGCTCTACCCCGGTGACGAGCCGTTCGACCCGCCGGAGAGCTGGTGGCGCACGCCGCTGGGCCGGGTCACCGCGCGGCGCGTCGGGCACCCGGCCCGGCGCCGCGTGGCGTTCGCGACGGCCGGGGCGATGCTCGGCATCACCCGCCAGGGCGTGCACGACCTGGTCAGCCGGGGCAAGCTGCGGAGGCACCCCGACGGCGGCATCGACTCGGAGTCGGTGCGGGAACGCCTGCGCGCACTCGCGGCATGAGCGTCCGGAAATCCGGTCCGAAGACAGGAGAGACATGGTTGCCGACCTGGTGGTGCGTGGCGGTGCGGTTCCGATCCGGGTCCGCGACCACGACGGCGAGGGCGCACCGGTGGTGCTCCTGCACGGCGCGGGCGGCGACCTCACCGCGTGGGACGCCTTCGCCCCGCTGCTCACCCACGCCCACCGGGTCGTGGCGATGGACCTGCGCGGCCACGGCGAGTCCGGTGACGGGCCGTGGAACTGGGACGCCGTGCTGGACGACATCGCGGCCGCGGTGGACGGCCTCGGCCTGGAGAACCCGCACGTGGTCGGGCACTCGCTGGGCGGCATGCTGGCCGGGATGTGGGGTCGCCGCCGCCCCGGCTGCCCGGCGGTGGTGAGCCTCGACGGCCACCGCTCCAGCGTCACCGAGCCGCGGCACTACCTCGGACTGCCCGAGGAGCAGGTGCACCTCCAGCTCGAACGCCTCAACGCCCTGTTCTCCGCACAGTCATCGTCGTTGCGCAGGCCTGGCCCCGAGGTCGCCTCGGCGCTGCGGGAGGCCCCGGAGTTCGCCGACTGCATCCCGGTCTTCGAGCAGGTCGGGTGCCCGTTCCTGGTCGTGCTCGCCGGGCGGGAACTGCCCGGCCTGCCCGCGGAGTTCGCCGAGCTGATGGCGGGGTACCGGGCCGGGCTGCGACGCGACCTGGCGGCGCTCGGCGAACGCAGGCCGAACGTGCGCGTCACCGAGGTCGAGGCCGGCCACGGCATGGTGGCCGAACACCCGGAGGCCGTCGCGGAACTGGTGCTGGATTTCCTCGCCGCTTCAGCGCTTGCGCGCTGAGGAGTCCCAGAGCACGCACTCGTCGCAGTAACCGCCCGTGCCGCGCCACCACTGGCAGCAGGTGCGCCGGCGCATCCACGGCCCGTCCCGGTCGGGGTCGATGTCGAGCAGCTCGGCCCGGCCGGTGGCGGCGCGCAGCTCCCGCGCGGAGCGCACCACGTCGCCGGGCATCCCGCCGCGTTGCAGCCGCCACAGCACCGTCGCGATCGACCCGACCGGGTTGCCCCAGTACTCGTGGCTCCCGGGCTCGGGGCCGCCCAGCGCGTGCAGGGCCTCGGCCAGCGGCGTGAAAGCATCGCTGAGCTGCCGCCACCAGTCGGCCGGGCCCGCTTCGGCGGGCAGCGCGCCAGTGGTCCGCAGCGCCGAAAGCCGGCCCTCACCGGAGACGACCACCCGCAGTCCTTCGAGGCTCGGGATCTCGACGCCGAGGTGGTACTCGGGCACTGTGGCGCAGCAGGCGAGCCAGCCGAACCTGAACGCCACCAGCACGATCCCCGCGCGCCGGTGGCGGAAGCCGCCGCGTTCCTGCCACTCCTCGACGCAGCGGCCCAGCCACGGACCGGCCGGGTCGCAGAACTCCCGCCATCCGACGGTGGGCACGTCGGAGTGCGGGACCGTCCCCGGGCGGGGGAGCAGCCGGTCGCACTCGCGCACCCGGCCGCGCAACACCGCGGCCGACGGCCGCACCGCCCCCGCTTCCACCGGCGTCTCGATGGTCCCGACCTCCTGCTCGGCTCGGGCGGCCGGCGTGGATGCCACGCCGGCCGCCTGGGTCAAGCTATCCGAACGCCCTTGGTGAGACCGCGCACCGGGGTGCGCAGCCGCCGGGCGCTCACCCACACCGAACCCGCGCCGAGCAGCACCTGGAACCCCAGTCCCCACGGCCACACCGCCGGCGGCTCGGGCACCGGGGCGAAACCGGCGTACTCGCTGGTCGGCTGGCGGCTTTCGCGCACCAGGTACCCGATCACGCTCAGCGGGTCCATCGACGTCTCGGGCTCCATCCGCTCGGTGATCCGGTTGTACCGGACAGGCGGTTCGGGCGCGGAGTCGGCGAGGATCACGAACGGGTTCGGCGCCAGCAGCCACCAGACCAGCTCCGGGTGGGGTATCTCCGACTGGTAGGTCTCGGTCACCGGCGGTCCGGGCAGCACGTTGCCGTTCTCGTCGGTCCGCTCGGTCGTGTAGGTCCGCTGCTCCTCTGTCACGGTCAGCGACACGGCCAGGCCGAAGGAGATCAGCGTGCCCACGGTGAGCGCGAAGACCAGCAGGTAGGACATCAGCGTCGCGGTGATCCCCCGCGCGAACAGCGCCGACAGCGCCTGCGCGACCGCGCACACCACGCCCATCAGCAGCGCGACGATGAGCACGACCGCCCCCGCGCGCAGCAGGCCGACACCGCCCTCGATGACCGCCCACACCACGAACGGCAGCGTCAGCGCCAGGAACACCAGCGCGGTGCCCCACGCGGCGGCGAGCTTGCCGACCGCGATCTCGCCCGCCGACAGCCGGGTGACCTGCACGGTCGCCAACGTGCCGCGCTCGCGGTCGCCGTTGATCGACTGTGCGGTCAGCGCAGGCGCGACCAGCAGCGACAACCCGAGCACGAAGAGCATGACACCGCCGAACAGCGGTATCCCCGGGCGCACGTTCTCCTCGTCCAGCACCAGCAGCCCGATGCGCAGCAACACCGCGAACGCCGCGATCACGGCGAACCAGGACGCCAGCAACCACCGCCAGCGGCCCGTGCGCAGCCGGACTCGGAACTCCTGCTTGGCAACGGTGGTGACCCCACCCAGCGTCATCGTCGGTCCTCCGTGAGTGCGAGGTAAGCGGATTCCAGGTGGTTGCCCGCCGGGCCGAAGCCGACGACGCGCACCCCGTCGGCCAGCAGGTCTCGCAGCAGGTCGGCAGCCGCGTGCTCGGACTCCAGCTCGACGTCGACCCCTGCGGGCGTCTGCCCGCCAGGGGTCAGGCCGCGGCTGCGCAGCGCGCCGGTGAGATCGCCCTCCAGCACGCGGATCCGCCAGGTGGAGCGGTGACCGCCGAGGTCGGCCATCCGGTGCTCGCTGACGGTCGTACCGCGGTCGACGAACACGACCCGGTCGGCGATCTCCTCCAGCTCGGTCAGGATGTGGCTGGACACCAGCACGGCGGTGCCTTCGCGCGCCTGCGCGCGCAGCAGGTCGCGCAGCTCGACCCGCGACCTCGGGTCGAGCCCGGAGGCCGGCTCGTCCAGCAGCAGCACGCTCGGCCGGTGCACCAGCGCCCTGGCGACGCCGAGGCGCTGCTTCTGCCCCCGCGACAGCACGTGCACCGGCTGCGAGGCGAACTCGGCCAGGTGCACCAGGTCGAGCAGCTCGGTGACGCGGTCCCGCGCGGCCGAGGCCGGAACGCGGTAGGCCTCGCAGAAGAAGCCGAGGTACTCGTGGGTCATCAGCTGGTCGTAGACGCCGAAGGTGTCGGGCATCCAGCCGATTCGGGAGCGAACCGCGCCGGGGTCGGCCACCGGGTCCAGGCCGGCGATGCGTAACTCCCCGGAGTCGGGGGCCAGCAGCGTGGCCAGCATCAGCAGCAACGTCGTCTTGCCCGCCCCGTTGGGGCCGACGAGCGCGGTCACCTCCCCGTGCGGCACGGTGAGGTCCATCCCGCGCACGGCTTCGACCGAGCCGAAACGCCTGCGGACCTCCCTCGCCAGGATTCCGGCATCTTCTTCCGCCATCCGGTACTCCTCTGCCGTTGATCTCGTCCCCGTAGGACGTACGGGACGGCAGGAGGTTGCAGGCGGGCACGGGCGCGACGACCTCGCGCTCGCCCGCCGGGCGGTGGTGTTTCAGCGCACCGGGGTCTCGGCCTGCGGCACCGTCGGCCGGGCGGTGACCACGACGGGGCCACCGCAGTTCCAGCACGCGGGGGAGGCTTCGGGCGGGGTGCGCCCTGCGACGTCGCAGTCCGGGCACGTCCACGCGGTCACGACCACGTGACCGGGGTGCTGTCGGGGGCCGCTCATGGGATCACCGGGGAATCGTCGACGGGGGAGAACCGACTGGGTTCGGGGGCCGGCTCACGGGTGCCCTACGAAAACAAACCCCGCCCGCCAGGTCAACGGCTGACCGGGACTGGAGTCCCTGGACAGGGCACTAGGCACGGGCGTGTTCTGGGTGGTGGGCCATCGACCACGACCGATGGCCGGCCGGTAGGTCCGAGGGGGCACCGATGGCCACATACGAGTACGACTGCCCCGACTGCGGCCGCTTCGACGCGCACGAGCCGATCGGCACGGCGGCCGACACGCACGAGTGCCCGGGATGCCGGGGGCAGGCGCGCCGGATCTTCTCGGCGCCCCACCTGGTGGCCACGAGCGCGCCGATGCGCCGGGCGCGTGCGATCGAGGAACGCAGCGCCGACGAGCCCGCGGTGGTCTCGGAGGTACCGGGCAGGCCCCCGCCCGCCCCGCACCCGGCGCTCAGCCGCCTTCCCCGGCCGTGAGACCGGTACTCGCCCGGCTCGTCACCACCGTCGCGGCATAGGAGGTGTCATCGGTGGCATTCGTGGGACTGCTTTACGTGGGAGCGGTGCTCTTCCTCAACGGCGTGATGCTGCTGGGCAAGGCCGACCCCAAGTCGATCGGGGTGTTCAACATCTTCGTCGGCGCGCTGCAGGTGGTCACGCCGACCATCCTGATCGCCGCCAACCTCAACGACCCCGTGACCATCCTCAACGCGTCGGGCATCTACCTGTTCGGCTTCACCTACCTCTACGTCGGCATCGGCCTGATCGGGGAGTTCGACAGCACCGGCGTCGGATGGTTCTCGCTGTTCGTCGCGATCATGGCGCTGGGCTACTCGTTCGCGAACTTCCGGCTGCTGGGGGACGCCCCGTTCGGCGTCATCTGGCTCTACTGGTCGTTCCTGTGGCTGCTGTTCTTCCTCCTCCTCGGGCTGAAGATGGAGGGACTGACCACCTACACCGGCTGGGTCGCCGCCATCGAGGGGTGGGTCACCGCGGCGATCCCGGCCTTCCTGACCCTCACCGGCTACTGGGTGTACCCGGACCGGATCGCTGTCGCCCTGGCCGTGTTCGGAGTCGTGGTGTTCGCCGGCATCTGGCTGTTCACCAGCGGCGCGGTGCCGCATCGCGCGGCGCGCGGACCCCGGGCGGCCCCGCCGCCCACCCCGGCGCACTGAGACCGGGACCCGGCCCAGCCGGAGCACACGCATCAGCGGGAGATGATTTCCATGCCAGAAGTGGTGTTCAGCGTCGACCAGTCGAAGTCGATGCGGGAGCAGGCGGTACCGGGCCACAACCGGTGGCACCCGGACGTCCCGGTGGCCGTGATGGTCCGGCCGGGCCAGGAGTTCCGCGTCGAGTGCCGGGAGTGGACCGACGCGCAGCTCGGCAACAACGACTCCGCCAACGACGTGCGCGACGTCGACCTGGACGTCACGCACATGCTCTCCGGCCCCATCGGCGTGGAGGGCGCCGAGCCCGGCGACCTCCTGGTGGTCGACATCCTCGACCTCGGCCCGGTGCCGCAGGAGGTGGGCGACGCCCCCGGCCAGGGCTGGGGCTACACCGGCGTCTTCGCCAAGGTCAACGGCGGCGGCTTCCTGACCGACTACTTCCCGGACGCCTACAAGGCGATCTGGGACTTCCACGGCCAGGTGGCGACCTCCCGGCACCTGCCAGGGGTCCGCTACACCGGCATCACCCACCCCGGCCTGTTCGGCACGGCCCCCTCCGCGGAGCTGCTGCAGCGGTGGAACCGGCGGGAGCAGGCGCTCATCGACACCGATCCGAACCGGGTGCCGCCGCTCGGGCTGCCGCCGTCGGCGGCGGGCGCGCTGGCGGGGCAGGCGAGCGGTTCCGACGCGGAACGGATCGCCGCCGAGGGCGCCCGCACGGTGCCGGCCAGGGAGAACGGAGGCAACCACGACATCAAGAACTTCACCCGCGGTTCCCGGGTGTTCTACCCCGTGCACGTCAAGGACGCCAAGCTCTCCGGGGGCGACCTGCACTTCAGCCAGGGCGACGGGGAGATCACCTTCTGCGGTGCGATCGAGATGGGCGGGTTCATCGACTTCCACGTCGACCTCATCAAGGGCGGCATGGAGACCTACGGGATCAGCACCAACCCGGTGTTCATGCCGGGCAACGTCGAGCCGCGCTACTCGGAGTTCATGACCTTCATCGGGATCTCGGTGGACCACGACACCGACACGAACTACTACCTGGACGCCTCGGTGGCCTACCGCCGCGCGTGCCTGAACGGCGTCGAGTACCTCAAGAAGTTCGGCTACAGCGGTGAGCAGGCGTACCTGCTGCTCGGGTCGGCTCCGATCGAGGGCCGGATCAGCGGCGTGGTGGACATCCCCAACGCGTGCTGCTCGTTGTACCTGCCCACGGCGATCTTCGACTTCGACGTGCGGCCGAGTGCGGCGGGCCCGGCCCGCGAGGACCGCGGCCAGTGCGCGGTGACGTCCTGACCGCCGGGTGGCCCCGCCCGCCGCGGTGGGGCCACCCGCGGGAAGCAGGCGGGTCCGCCCGGCGTTGACCCTGGAACCCGACGTTTCGGAGGTCAGCATGAGCAGTGACCCGAGCCAGGACGTACCGACCGAGACCTCGCACAAGCGGGTGCGCGCGTACCTGCGCGGCCGGCTCGTGGCCGACACCCGGAGTCCGGTCCTGGTGTGGGAGCACCAGTACTACCCGACCTACTACCTGCCGGCCGAGGACGTGCGGGCCCGGCTCGAACCGACGGGTGCCACGCGGCACTCCGGCAGGCTGGGCGACGGCACGGTCTACGACGTGCGCGCGGCCGACGCCGTCGCCGAAGCGGCCGCCATCGGCTACCTGGAGTCGCCGGTGCGCGAGCTGCGCGGGCTCGTGCGCATCGCGTGGGAGGCCATGGACCACTGGTTCGAGGAGGACGAACCGGTCTACGTGCACCCCCGCGACCCGCACAAGCGCGTCGACGTGCTGGCCAGCTCCCGCCACGTCGTGGTGCGCATCGGCGACGTCGTCGTCGCCGACTCGCACCGCCCGCACATCCTGTTCGAGACGGGCCTGCCGCCGCGGTACTACCTGCCGATCCCCGATGTCCGCATGGACCTGCTGCGCGCGTCGGACCACCGGACGCAGTGCCCGTACAAGGGCACGGCGAGCTACTGGGACGTCGTCATCGGCGACACCGAGCACGCGGGCATCGTCTGGTCCTACCCCGTGCCGCTGCCGGAGAGCCAGAAGATCGCAGGGCTGGCCTGCTTCTACGACGAACGCGTGGACATCACGGTCGACGGCGAACCCCAGCAGCGCCCGCGCACGCCGTTCAGCCCGGTGTCGTAGCCGGGGCTTCCGGGTTGCGATGGCAACCCGGAAGACCTGCGGACCGGTGCGGGCAGGTCAGGGCTCGAGGAGCTCGACGTCGAGCTCGGCCAGGCGGGCGGGGTCGGCGACGACGTCGATGCCGACGATCCGGCCGTCCTCGACGGCGAACCCGAACACCACGCGCGGCGTCCCGCCCGGCGCGTAGGTCGCCGACAGGACGCCGTCGACGAGCGCGGGCTGCGCCCCCCGCGCGCGCCCGGAGAAGGTGTCGGCCACCGCAGAGGCCCCGCGGATCTCGCCGGCCAGCAGCGGAGCGCCCTGCGCCCGGCTCGCCCCGGCCGTCGCCACCGCCGCGCCGTCGGCGCGCAGGACGACGTCCGGGTCGAGCACCGCGAGCAGGGCTTCGAGATCGCCGCCGCGGGCGGCGGTCAGGAAGGCGTCGACGACCTCGCGCCTGCGGGCGGTGTCGCCTTCGGCGGTGCGGGCCCCGCCGGCGGGAGAGGTGCCCTGCACCCGGCGGCGGGCCCGGCTGGCCAGCTGGCGCGCGGCCGCGGTGCTGCGGCCGACGACCGGGGCGATCTCGTCGTAGGGCACCGCGAACATGTCGTGCAGCACGAACGCCAGCCGTTCGGCGGGCTCGAGCGTGTCCAGCACGACCAGCAGCGCCTGCCCGACCGAGTCGGCCAGGACGGCCTGCTGCTCGGGCGTGGCGGGGTCCCGCTCGCGCGCGACCTCGTCGGGCAGGTGCACGCCCCGCGGGTCCTCGCGCCGCGACCGCCGCGAGCGCAGCACGTCCAGGCAGACCCGGCCGACGACCGTGGTCAGCCAGCCGCCGAGGTTGGCCACCTCGGAGGTGTCGGAGCGGCTGAGGCGCAGCCATGCCTCCTGCACCGCGTCCTCGGCCTCGGCGTGCGAGCCGAGCATCCGGTAGGCCACCGCGCGCAGGTGAGCGCGGTGCGCCTCGAACCGGTCGGCCAGGAACTCGTTGTCGTCCATCGCTGCGTCACATTCTCTCGGCGCGGTCCGTCACAGGTGTTGACGGACGGCGTGCGCCGGATGTGACGAGAAGGGACCGCGCCGTTGCGGACGACCAGGATTGGGGGGCCGTCCCGCCCGGGGTGAACGGGGGCGCGCCGGGCGGGACGGCGGGTCAGATGAGCGGCGCGGTGGCGGTGGGGGCGTCCGCAGCGACCTCCGCGATGGCCTCGAACTCGGCGACGCCGTCGATCTCGGTGCCCATCGCGATGTTGGTGACGCGTTCGAGGATGACCTCCACGACCACCGGAACCCGGTGCTCCGCGGCGAGGTTCCCGGCCTTCTCGAACGCGGGAAGCAGGTCGCCGGGCTCGTGCACCCGGATCGCCTTGCAGCCCAGGCCCTCGGCGACCTTGACGTGGTCGACGCCGTAGGCGCCCAGCTCGGGGGCGTTGATGTTCTTGAACGAGAGCTGCACGCAGTAGTCCATGTCGAACCCGCGCTGTGCCTGCCTGATCAGCCCGAGGTAGGAGTTGTTCACCACGACGTGCACGTAGGGCAGGTTGAACTGCGCGCCGACGGCCAGTTCTTCGAGCATGAACTGGAAGTCGTAGTCGCCGGAGATCGCGACGACCGGGGATTCCGGATCGGCCACCCGCACCCCGAGCGCGGCGGGCACCGTCCAGCCGAGCGGACCGGCCTGGCCGCAGTTGATCCAGTGCCTGGGCCGCTGCACGTGCAGGAACTGGGCCGCGGCGATCTGCGACAGCCCGATCGCGCTGACGTAGCGGGTCTCGGGCCCGAACGCCCGGTTCATCTCCTCGTAGACGCGCTGGGGCTTGATCGGAACGTCGTCGAAGTGGGTGCGTCGCTGGAGGGTCTGCTTGCGCCTCCGGCACCGCGCCACCCATCCCGTCCGCTCGGGGAGCAGCCCCTCGGCCTTCCACGACCGGGCCACCTCGACGAACCGCTCCAGCGCCGCTCCGGCATCGGAGACGATCCCGTAGTCGGGCGCGAACACCCGGCCGATCTGGGTGGGTTCGATGTCGACGTGGACGAACGTGCGGCCCCGCGTGTAGGTGTCGACGCCGCCGGTGTGCCGGTTCGCCCACCGGTTGCCGATGCCCAGCACGAAGTCGGCCTCGAGCATCGTGGCGTTGCCGTAGCGGTGGGCGGCCTGCAGCCCCACCATGCCCGCCATCAGCGGATGGTCGTCGGCGATGGTGCCCCAGCCCATCAGCGTGGGCACCACGGGGACGTCGACCAGCTCGGCGAACTCGACCAGGAGATCGGCGGCATCGGCGTTGACGATCCCGCCACCGGCGACGATCAGCGGGCGCTCGGCGGCCGCGAGCATCGCCAGCGCCTTCTCGGCCTGGGCCCGGGTCGCCGCGGGCCTGGCCAGCGGCATCGGCTCGTAGGTGTCGGGGTCGAACTCGATCTCGGCGAGCTGGACGTCGACGGGCAGGTCGATCAGCACCGGGCCCGGCCTGCCGGAGCGCATGAGGTGGAAGGCCTGCTGGAACGTGCCGGGCACCTGCGCGGGTTCCAGGACGGTGACCGCCATCTTGGTCACCGGCTGCGCGATCGAGGAGATGTCGACGGCCTGGAAGTCCTCCTTGTGCAACCGGGCGACCGGAGCCTGTCCGGTGATGCACAGGATCGGGACCGAGTCGGCCGAGGCCGAGTACAGGCCGGTGACCATGTCGGTCCCGGCGGGGCCGGACGTACCGACGCACACGCCGATGTTGCCCGGCGCGGTCCGGGTGTAGCCCTCGGCCATGTGCGAGGCGCCTTCGACGTGGCGGGCCAGCGTGTGCTCGATCCCCCCGCGGGCGCGCAACGCGGCGTAGAACGGGTTGATCGCGGCGCCGGGGACGCCGAACGCGTGGTCCACGCCCTCGCGCTTGAGGATTTCCACGGCCGCCGCGGCGGCGGTCATCTTGGGCATGTTCGGTCGTCTCTCCTCAGGATTCCCGGCCGCGACCGGAGAGCTCTTCGGCCAGCTTCAGCAGGGCGGAGTGGTCGAGGCCGCCGTCGCCGCGCGCGACCAGGGCCGCGACGAGCTGGGACACCACCGCGCCCAGCGGCAGCACCACGCCCGACTCGCGGGCGGTCGACTCCACGATGCCCAGGTCCTTGTGGTGCAGGGCGAGGCGGAACCCGGGCGTGAACTCGCGGGCGAGCATGCCCGCGGACTTGCGGTCGAGGATCGCGCTGCCGGCGAGGCCGCCGGCCAGGACCTTCGTCGCCGCCTCGGTGTCGACGTCCTGGGCCTCCAGGAACACGATCGCCTCGGCGACGAGCTCGAGGTTCCCGGCGACGATGAGCTGGTTGGCCGCCTTGACCGTCTGCCCCGCGCCCGCCGGACCCACGCGCACGATCGTCTTGCCGACCGCGTCGAGCACCGGCCGGGCCGCCTCGAAGTCCTCGGGCGCACCGCCGACCATGATGGACAGCGCGCCGTCGATGGCGCCCTGCTCGCCGCCGCTGACCGGAGCGTCGAGCACGCGCACGCCGAACCGCTCGGCCGCGGCGGCGACGGACTTCGACGTCTCCGGGCGGATCGTGCTGCAGTCGATCAGCAGCAGGCCCTCCTTCGCGCCGGCGAGCACACCTCCCTCGCCGAGCACGACCTCCTCGACGTCCGGCGAGTCCGGCAGCATCGTCACGACGACGTCCGCCGCACGCACGGCCTCGCCGATCGAGTCCGCCGCCCGGCCGCCCTGCTCGACGAGACGGTCGACCGCAGGACGGCTGCGGTTGAAGCCGATCACGTCGAACCCGGCTCGCACGAGGTTGTGGGCCATCGGCCCACCCATGATGCCCAGCCCCAGGAACGCAACAGTGGTCATGGAAATCTCTCCCGGTCGCCTGCACGGCGCGCGTAGTTTCGTATTGCGGAAAAAGAATTCTGTGTAGTGAAATAGACGCTAGGCTGCCGCCCCGCGCCACGTCAAGCCTGGCGCGTTCAGGCTGCGCAGAAGGGCTTCTCGTTGCCAGCCCGCCGGCTCGCGACCTACCTGGCATGCCGCCGGTTGGCGTAGGGTCCTCCGGCAAGCCGTCGTCGCCTGACGCGCCCCGGTGGCCCAATCCGCGGTTCCGCGATCGGGCCCGGAAAAGAATGGATCCGCTCCAGTCTTGTTCTCAACAATTTGTTGAGTTTCCTGGTCGGAAACAAATCCGAGACCATTTGTGAATTCTGCTCGCGGAAGCTTGCTTGACGGGATGAGTGCCCCGACTCACACTCAGGTCCCACATAACGAAAGTGAACTTCCGCATCGCGAAAGAAGCTGCTCGTGTCCCAAGTCATCGCTCCCCTGCGCAAGACACGGCTGAGGAACGTCCTGTCCTCGCTGTTCGTCCAGGTCCTGATCGCCGCGGTCATCGGCATCATCGCCGGGCACTTCTGGCCCGACTTCGGCGAAGCCCTCAAGCCGGTCGGAGACGGGTTCATCCGCCTCATCAAGATGGTGATCGCCCCGCTCATCTTCTGCGTGGTCGTCGTCGGCATCGCCAAGGCGGGCGACATGCGCTCCGTCGGCCGGATCGGCTTCAAGGCGCTGATCTACTTCGAGGTCGTCACCACCGCCGCGCTCGCACTCGGCCTCATCGCAGGCAACGTGTTCCAGCCGGGCGCGGGGCTCAACGTCGACCCCGGCACGCTCGACACCTCGGGCGTGGAGGCCAAGACCCAGGGCGGGCACATGCCCGGCCCCGCCGAGTTCGTGCTGCACATGATCCCCGACAGCGCGGTGGGCGCCTTCGCGGAGAACGAGCTGCTGCAGGTCCTGCTGTTCGCGGTGTTGTTCGCGTCGGGACTGCTGCACGTCGGCATCGACCGCGCGCCCCAGGTCTTCAACTTCATCGAGCAGGCCGGCGAGATCATCTTCAAGGTCATCGGCTACGTCATGCGGCTGGCGCCGATCGCGGTGTTCGGTTCGATGGCCTACCTGATCGGCCAGTACGGGCTCTCGTCCCTGTCTACCTACGCCAAGCTGATCGCCGCGTGCTACGGGTCCGCGCTGCTGTTCATCGTCCTGCTCGGCATCCTCATGCGGGTGCTGACGGGGCTGAGCCTCGTGCGGTTCCTGCGCTACACGCGCGAGGAGTTCGCGCTCGCCGTCGGTACCGCGTCCAGCGAGTGCGTGATGCCGCGCATGATGGAGAAGCTGGAGCGGGCCGGGTGCCGCAAGGAGGCCGTCGGCCTGGTCGTGCCGACCGGCTACTCGTTCAACCTCGACGGCGCGTCCATCTACCTGTCGCTGGCGACGCTGTTCATGGCGCAGGCCGTGGGCGTCGACCTCACGATCGGGCAGCAGATCACCGTCGTCCTCGTGCTCATCCTGACCTCCAAGGGCATGGCGGGCGTCCCCGGATCGGCGTTCATCGCGCTGTCGGCCACCGCCTCCGCGGTCGGCGTGATCCCGGTGGCCGCGGTCGCCCTGATGCTCGGCGCCGACCGGATCATGGACACGATGCGGGTGGTGACCAACCTGCTCGGCAACTGCGTCGCGACCTTCATCGTGTCCAAGTGGGACAACGCGTTGGACCAGGACCAGGCGCGGCAGGTCCTCTCCACACCGGAGGCGTCTTCGAAGGCGTTGCAGTCCGAGGACGAGTCGGGTGAGCAGTCCGGCGAGCGCGTCCCCGCCATGGCGGGCGAGGCGGCGCAGGGCACCGGAACGCCGGTCGTCGCGGCCGAGGGCATCCCGGCGCAGCAGGCGCCAGGCGATGACGCCACGACCAAGGCCTGACACGCACTTCGGCCGTCGCTGTCACATCCTCTCCCGGCGGTTCGTCATGGAGGTGAAGACGAACTCCACCAGGAACGAGGAGAGACCATGCAGGCACGGATGAACAACCCCGCGACGCTGCTCCCGGGGGTCATGGAGGCCATCCAGTCCCTCATCAAGGCGGCGCACCAGGGCGGGGTCCCGGAGCGGACGCTGGAGCTGGTCCACCTGCGTACGAGCCAGATCAACGGCTGCGCGGCGTGCGTCGACTACGGCGTGCGCACCGCGAAGAAGTCGGGGGAGACCGACGAGCGCCTGGCCACGACCGCGGTCTGGCGGGAGGCGCCCTACTTCACCGACGCCGAGCGGGCCGCGCTGGCGCTGGCCGAGTCGGCCACCCGCCTCGCCGACCACCCCGGCGCGGTGCCCGACGAGATCTGGGACGAGGCCGCCGAACACTACGACGAGGAGGAACTGGCCGCCCTGGTCCTCTGGATCGGCGTGACCAACATGTTCAACCGGGTCAACGTCACGCTCCGGGTTCCCGCGGGCACGAACTTCTGACCGGGCTCCGACGTCGAGTCCTGCCGCGACCGCCCGCCGCGCACCGCCGCGGCGGGCGGCGCCGTCTCCGCACCCGGGCGACAGCCCTCACCGGCTGCGATGATGAGCCGATGCGTCTGGTCGATCTCAGCCATGTCATCGAGCCGGGGATGGTCACCTACCCGGGCCTGCCGGGGCCGGAGATCTCCAGACACCTGAGCTTCGACGACTCGCGTTCGCACTACTCGGCGGGCACGGAGTTCACCATCGGGCGGATCAGCATGGTCTCCAACACCGGTACCTACCTCGACACTCCCGCGCACCGCTTCCGCGACGGGGACGACCTGAGCCGGCTGCCGCTGGAACGCTGCGCGATGCTGCCCGCTGCCGTCGTCGACGGCGGCGACAGCGCCATCGGTCCCGACGCGTTCGAGGGCGTCGAGGTCGGCGGGTGCGCCGTGCTGCTGCGGACCGGCTGGGACCGGCACTGGGGCACAGACCGCTACGGCGCCCCGGAGCACCCGCACCTCACCGAAGCCGGTGCCCGGTACCTGGTCGATCGCGGTGCCGCGCTCGTGGGGATCGACTCGGTCAACATCGATGACACCCGCACCGGCGACCGGCCCGCGCACACCGTCCTGCTGGGCGCCGACGTGCCGGTCGTCGAGCACCTCACCGGCCTGGGCGCCCTCCCCGCGACAGGAGCCCGGTTCACCGCCGTGCCTCCGGCCGTGAGCGGGCTCGCGACCTTCCCCGTACGGGCTTTCGCGACCATCCAGTGATGAGGCCGTAGAGCCTGCTCAACCAGCGTCCGCCCCCACCACCAGCGTCGCCTCCGCGGCGCCCAGGGTGGGGTGGTGGGCGCGCAGGCGCACGGTGCCGGTGCCGTCGGTGCTGCGCAGCCACACCGCCCCCGCGCCGCCCGTGTCCTCCAGGGGAAACGGGTTGCTGCCGACCAGCACCGCCGGGCCGTCGAGTTCCAGGGCCACGGCACCGGAAACGTACGGGCGGGGAGCGCCGTGCTCGTCGACGGCCCGCAGTTCGGCGCGGGTCGCGTCGGTCCCGCCGCTGCGCAGGGAGTCGTCGTCGAGCCGCAGCGACAACCGGTCGCGGGCGCGGTCGGCGGAGAAACTGCGGCTGAGCACGACGCGACCGCCGAGCGTGCCGTCCACCCGCAGTTCGACCGCACCACCCGCGGTGGACAGGTCGGCGAAGAACGGCGGATGCGGCAGGTGCGGGAACTCCTCGCGCGCGGGTGCCAGGGTCGCGTGGTGGGTCCCGTCCAGGTACAGCTCGAGCCGCTCGAGGTTCGACCAGATCGCCGCCCGCGCACCGAGACCGGTAACCGGGCTCGGCGGTCCCAGGTCCCAGTAGAACGAGGGCTCGATCACCGGACGCCGCAGCGGATCGGCCTGCGCGCGGTACATCGCCGCCCCCGGCTTGGGAATCCGGAACAGGTCGACCACGCCGGGCCACTTCACGCCCAGGAAGACGTTGCCGTTGCCGGACGGGTAGTCGATGCCCGCCCACGCCAGCACCCCGGCGTAGCGCTGGTCGGAGCGGCCGCGGTCGTGCACCCGGGCGTGCGCGAGCGCCTGGCCCTGCTGCACGTCCTGCGGGTCGGTGCGGCGGTAGAACCTGGACGGCCCGGACAGCGTGCCGATCGCCTCGCTCACCAGGTACGGCAGGTCGTCGCGCGGTGGTGCCAGCTCGGGGCGCCACCCGCCGTCGCGGGCCGTGCTCGCCGAATAGTCGTTGTAGCCGAACACGTCGTGCTGGAAGTCGGTCGTGCCGTGGTCGGCTCCGTGCATCGCACCGGTGGTCTGGCGGGAGTCGTCGAGCGACCTCGCCAGCCGCTGCGTGCGGGCGTAGAACTCGGCGTTGCCCGGCGTCTCGTTGAGCCGGACGCCCCACAGCACCACCGACGGGTGGTTGCGGTCGCGCACGATCATGTCGTGCACGTCGCGGTAGGCGCGGTCCAGCCAGTCCGCGCCGCCCAGGTACTGCCAGCCCGGCGGCTCGTCCCACACCAGCAGCCCGAGCTCGTCGCAGGCGTCCAGGAACTCCTCGTGCTGCGGGTAGTGCGAGCAGCGGACCATGTTGCAGTTCAGCTCGTCGCGCAGGATCTCGGCATCCCTGCGCTGCACTCGCGCGGGCATCGCGCCTCCGGCGAACGGGTGGAACTGGTGCCGGTTGAGGCCGAACAGCTGCAGCCGCTCGCCGTTGAGGTAGAAGCCGGACCGTTCGAAACGGGCCTCCCGGAACCCCGTGCGCACCGAGTGGTCGTGGACCGGCCGTTCCTGCTCGCAGAGCGTGACCACCACGTCGTGGAGAGCGGGAGCTTCGACCGACCAGAGCTCGACCCCGGTCAGGCCCGGCACGTCGAGCGTCACCGCGTGCCTTCCCGATGGGAGGGGAGGGAGCCGGGTGGTGGCCGAGCCGATCGCCGTGCCGTTGCGCCGCAGCTCGACGTCCACGCGCAGGCCGGTGGCGGCCCGCCCGAGGTCCAGCTCGCAGAGCACCCGGAGGCCGGGACGCCCGAGCACGTCGTAGGGCCTGGCGAACACGTCGGCGATGTGCACCACCGGCACGCCGACCAGCTCGACCTCGCGGTAGAGGCCGGCGGGCTGCCAGAAGTCCACGGCGCTGCTCGGGCGGTCCAGGCCGTGGTTCGGCGGCACGTCGGGCCGGAAGGAGCCGTCGACCACCACGTCGAGCGTGTTGTGCCTGCGCAGCACGCGAGAACCTCGCCGGGAAAGGGGAACTGGACATGGCAGCCGTCCTCTCCGAGCACGGTTGTCGGTGGCCGCGATCCGCGAGAAGGGGAGAGGACGATTCGAGCACGCCGGGCGCCGCGGAGCCAGGAACGGCGCCGATGTTCGCCCTGCTGGAGCAGATGCGCAGTGCGGGCTGGCAGGGTTGCGCGTGCGGTGCGGGCCGACCAGCGCGGTCACGGCCGCGTCCGCGCGACAGCGGACCTGTGAGGCGGGTTCACCGGCCGGCCACGCCCTGAGCCCGGATGTGCCGGCCCCGGGACTCAGGAGCGGTGGTTGGCGCTCCACTCCTTGAGGGCGTCGGCCGCCGACTTCCTGGTCTCCTGGTCGGCATCCTTCGGCGAGGGGGGCTGCACGATGGTGTCGCCGCCGACGGCGGGCGGCTCGGCGGGCTCGTAGTCGGCCCGGGTCCCGCTGCGGTAGCGCTCCTCGTCCGGCTGCGGCGCTGGTGGCGGCTCGTTCTCCGGCAACGGACCGGCGAGGACCCGCGGGTGGGAGCCGAGGGAGCGGTGCTGCTGGGGGTACGAGGGCTCGTGCGCCGCGACGGAGGGGGAGGCGGGCGGGCGCCCGTAGGTGGGCGGATCGGGCCGCCGGGGGCGGCGTGCCGGCCGCGGCGGTCTGCCCTGGTTCTGCACGCCGGAGATGTAGAGCCCCTCGAGGATCAGCACGATGATGCCCACCACCAGCGCGGCGGTGGCGATCCACATCGCCACCGCGTTCGCCGCGAACCACCACAGGCCCGCCGCGACTCCCGCAGCGCCGCCCGAGACGACGGCCAGCAGGTGGAAGAGCAGGTGTACGCCGTAGCCCCTCACGTCATCGACACCTCCTGACCGCTTCGTCGTGCCCGGTCCCCGGCGTGTTCGGCGGAACCCGCCGACGCGACGCGCGTGCCGCGTGCCCGGCGAGCCCGGTCCGCCCAGGACAACCCGGGTCACTGGAAGACGCCTGGACGGGGCCGGAGGGTTGTCCGGGAGCGGGCCACGTCACACCAACGAAGCAAGGGCCGCCGGTGCGACGCGGATTCCCGGCCCCGATGGTAGCCCGCGATGCGCGCGGTTTGCCCGATCAAGACGGGTTGTGCGAATTCGGGGCGAAGGGTTTTTCCACGTGTCGGCGACGTGAGTCGTTCATCACCTGATCGGGGGCGTGTCGAGTCCTCTGCCAGCGGTTCTTCCGCGCCGGTCCTACGGTTGGGACAACGAAGCCCGCGCCAGGAGCCGTGAATTGTGCGTCGGCGGCCCGCGCTCAGGGGAACGCGTGGATCATCGCGGGCTGCTCAAGCGCGGGGGTGGTGTGCCGGTGTTCAACACGCTGGCCGTGTTCGGTGTCGCGGCGACGACGGGGATAGCGGTGATCATGGGGTCGCTGCTGGGCATGTGCTGGGTGGAGCGGAAGCTCGTCGGCAGGAGACCGCGCGTGCCCGCGGTCTCCGCGGCCGTGCTCGCCGGAACCGCCGCACCGGCTCGGGTCGGCGAGGTCCCGGCCGGCTCCGCCGCGGCCGTACCGGATCAGGCCAGGGCAACCGCGCCGATCTCCGCCCCGACCGCCAGACCTCTCCTTGCCGCCGAACCCGTCCCGGCCGCCGCACCGGCGCGCGGGACGGTGCCCCGGCATCGGTGGGCCGAGCCGGCCATGCCCCGCATCGCCCGGCTGGGCGTGCCCGCGTTCTCCGGGCTGCTGGTCCTGGTGGCGCTGTTCGCCAGCACCGTTTCGGCCGGGCTCGGTGCGATCGGGCCGGGTCCGCTGGCGCGCACACCGGCCCGCCCCGGCCGCCACGCCGCGACCACCCGGAGGCGGTGGAGCTCCCGGCCGGGCGGTATCGGCGTCACGGCCTCGCCCGGGATCGGGTCCGCGCAGGTCAGAGGGTCCGGAAGTCTGCGAAGTCGAACCCCGGCGAGACGACGCAGCTGACCAGCGTCTCCGCCGTCGCCGACGCGGTCGCGCGCTGCCAGGTCCCGCCGGGGACCACTGCCTGGGGCACCTGCCCGGCGCCGCCGCCCAGCACGACGGTCCCGGGCTCCTCGCCCGGCCGCTCGCCGGTCCCGCCGAGCGACAGCGTCAGCGGACCGCCCCGGTGCCAGAACCACAGCTCGTCGGAGGCCACGGCGTGCCACTCCGAGGTGCGCCCGGGGGCCAGCAGGAAGTAGATCGAGGTGGCCGTCGGCCGGACCTCGGCGGACCGGGAGACCTCGACGCCGCTGGCCCAGGTGCGCCGGAACCAGCCGCCCTCCGGGTGGGGCAGCAGGTCGAACTCCTCTGCGGTGCGGCTGCGGGTCTCCAGCGACAGGTAGGTTCCGGCGACGTCGCGGCGCGCGTACCGCAGGCCGATGACCGCCGCCCGCTCGATGGGCCCGTAGACGTGCGGGAACAGCACGTCGGAAGAGACGCCCGGGGGCGGCGCGGGGTCGGCGGCCTCCCACCGCACCGGCGCCGACAACCGCGACGGGTCCAGCTCCACGGCGACCATCGGTTCGTCGGCCTCGCGGTAGAGCGCATTGGCGACCGCGAGCGTGGTCGGCACGTCCGGAGAGCAGTGCACGAACCCCTCGCCTGCCAGGCTGGCGGCCGTGATCGGCTCGGCGGGGTCGGCGCGGAACGCGCTCAACGGCATGAGGTGCAGCAGCGTCGATCCAGTCACCACGACAGTGTCCCTGACGGGTGGTGCCCGGCGGCGTCCCCCGAGAGGCCGAGATCAGCGGCGGCCGTCGGCGGCCCGCCGCGCGGTCGTTCGCGCCGCATAGGATCGTCGGGCCGCGAAGTCCAGGTGAGGAGGAGCGATGGCAGTTCGGGTGGCCGTGCTCGACGACTACCAGCGGGTGGCGCGGGACTACGCCGACTGGGACTCGTTGCCCGCGTCGGTGGAGTTCTTCCACGACCACGTCGCCGACCGCGAAGAGCTCGTGCGGCGGCTTCAGCCGTTCCAGGTGATCGCCGCGATGCGGGAGCGCACACCCTTCCCGCGGGAGGTCCTCGAGGCGCTGCCGAACCTGAAGCTGCTGGTCACCACCGGGATGCGCAACGCGTCGATCGACCTGGCCGCCGCCTCCGAGCTCGGGATCACCGTCTCCGGCACCGGCGGCAGCGGGTCCGCGGACCGTTCCTGGCAGCCGACCGCGGAGCTGACCTGGGGCCTGATCTTCGCCGTCACCCGCAACATCCCGCTGGAGGACCGGGCGCTGCGCGAGGGCGGCTGGCAGCGCACCGTCGGGGTCGAGCTCGGCGGGCGGACGCTGGGGCTGCTCGGGCTGGGCAGGCTGGGGACGCAGGTCGCGGCGATCGGGCGGGCGTTCGGTATGCCGGTGATCGCCTGGAGCCAGAACCTCACCGACGAGGCGGCCGAGGCCGCCGGTGCCCGCCGGGTGGACAAGGAGGAGCTGTTCGCCTCCTCCGACATCCTGAGCATCCACACGGTGCTCAGCCGCCGGACGCGCGGGCTGGTCGGTGCCGCCGAACTGGCCCTGATGCGGCCGACGGCCTACCTGATCAACACCTCGCGCGGGCCGATCGTCGACGAGGCCGCGTTGCGGGAGGCGCTGCACGCCGGGCGCATCGCGGGCGCGGGCATCGACGTCTTCGAGCGCGAGCCGCTGCCCGCCGACGACCCGTGGCGCGGTGTGCCGCGCACGGTCCTGACCCCGCACCTCGGGTACGTGACCGAGGGGACCTACCGGGCCTTCTACACCGACACGGTGGAGTCCATCGGCGCGTTCCTGGAGGGAGCGCCGGTCCGCGTCCTCAACGAAGGCTGACGCCGCGTCCTGCCGGCCGGTCGGCCCCCGCGCTGACCGGCCGGATGCGCGGTCGGTGATCCGCGCGGCCCCGCTACCGCTCAGAGAAAGCGTCCTTGACGGTCGAAGAGACGTAGCTCACAGTCATACCAACCAGTCGGTCTGGACCTGTTGCCGAACCGAGGAGACAGCCGATGACCTTGAGCGAGCAGGCGGGCACCCGCGACCACGCCTCCCGCAAGCTGATGATCGCCGCGCTGATCGCGTCGTCCATCGAGTGGTACGACTTCTTCATCTACGCCACCGCCGCGGCCCTGGTCTTCGGGCCGCTGTTCTTCCCCGACTCCACGCCGCTGATCGGCATCCTGCTCTCCTTCGCCACCTTCTGGGCGGGCTTCGTGTCCCGGCCGCTGGGCGGCCTGGTCTTCGGCCACCTCGGCGACCGCATCGGCCGCAAGCCCGCGGTCGTGACGTGCCTGATCATGATGGGCGGGGCGACCTTCCTCATCGGCGTCCTGCCCGGCGCGGCCACCATCGGCGTGCTCGCGCCCGTACTGCTGGTGGCGCTGCGGTTCCTGCAGGGCATCGCCGTCGGCGGGCAGTGGGGCGGCATCATCCTGCTGCTCACCGAGAACTCCGCGGGCTCGCGCCGCGGCCGGGCGGGCACCTTCGGCCAGATGGGCGTCCCCCTCGGCGTGATCCTCGGCAACGCGGCGTTCCTGCTGGTCGGCGCGACCGTCCCGCACGAGGCGTTCCTGTCGTGGGGCTGGCGGATCCCGTTCCTGGCCAGCGCGGCACTGGCACCGGTGGTGCTGTTCATCCAGCTCAAGGTCGAGGACACCCCGGTGTTCCAGGAGCTCAAGGAACGCAAGCAGCAGGAGGCCGCGCGGGTCGAGCAGGCACCGCTGATGGAGGTCCTGCGCTCCCACAAGCGGACCGTGCTGCTGGGTTCGGGGCTGCTGTTCGCCACCAACGCGGTGTTCTACATCAGCATCTCGGGCCTGCTGGCCTACGCGACCACTGAGCTGGACATGGACCGCAACGCGTTGCTGCTGCTCGCGCTGGGATCCTCGGCGGTCGGCGTCGCGACGATCTTCCTCAGCGGCGCGCTGTCGGACCGGTGGGGAAGGCGGCCGCTGATCTTCGCGGGCGCGGGTCTGCTGCTGGTCTGGGCGTTCCCGTTCTTCTGGCTGGTCGACACCGCGACCCTGCTCGGCGTCGCCATCGCCACGACGGTGGGCAGCGTCGGGTCGAGCCTGACCTACGGGCCGCTGGCGGCCTACCTCAGCGAGCTGTTCGAGCCGCGGGTCCGCTACTCCGGCGCGTCCCTGGCCTACCAGCTCGCCGCCATCCTGGTCAGTGGCGGCACCCCGTTCATCATGACCGCGCTGCTGGCCGCGACCGGGACCTCGGCGTCGGTGGCGGCGTTCCTGTTCGCCATGGCGCTGGTGACCCTGCTGTCGGCGTGGGGGCTGCGAGAGACGCGGCCGACCGCGGCGACCGACCCGGCGGCTGCCCGGGTCGCGCAGGCGTAGCGGTCCGCGACGGCTGGCGGGCGGTGCGGACCGCCCGCCAGCCGTCGCCGGGTTCGCACTACTTCCGGTGGCGGAACTTCAGGCGCCCGCTGGCCCGGGTTCCTCTCCCGTATCGCCTGAACGGGGCGGTGCGTGGAAAGCCCGCACCGCCCCGTTCTCGCGACGTCCCTACTCGAACACCACCACGCTGCGGGCCCCGTGCCCGGCCTTCATCCGCGCGAAGGACTCACCGATGTCTTCCAGCGCGATCCGCTGCGACACCAGCGAGTCCAGGTCCAGCGCCCCGTCCCGGTAGTGCTGGAGCAGCACCGGGACGTCGACCCGCGGGTCGGTGCTGCCGTACATGCAGCCCCGCAGCGTGCGGGCGAAGTGGCCGATCTCCAGCGCGTTGAAGGTGACCTCGTCGGAGACCGAGCCCAGCCCGACGATCGTGGCCTGCCCGCCGCGCCGGGTCGCCGACCACGCGCCCCGGATGGTCTCGGCCCGGCCCACGCACTCGAAGGCGTGGTCCGCGCCGCGGCCCTCGGTGAGCTTGCGGATCCGCTTGCTCAGGTCGGACGACGGCTCCAGCGCGTGGGGCGCACCGAGCCGCCGGGCGAGGTCGAACTTCTCCACCGCCGGGTCCACCGCGATGATCGGACCCGCCCCGGCGATCCGCGCGGCCTGCACCGCGCACAGCCCGATGCCACCGAGCCCGAAGACGACCACGCTCTCACCGGGACGCACGCGCGCGGCGTTGAACACCGCTCCGGCGCCCGTCAGCACCGCACACCCGAGCAGCGCGGCCTGCTCCAGCGGCACGTCCTCCGGCAGCGGGATGCAGGCGTTGGCGCCCACCAGGGTCTCGGTGGCGAAGGCCGCGGTGCCCAGACCCGGGTACACCGGGGTGGTGTCAGCGAGCGTGCCGTAGGGCCGGCCCATGGCGTCGCTCGCGTGCGGGCACAGGTAGGGCTGCTGGTGCGTGCAGAACCAGCACTCCCGGCACGGCGGCGTCCAGTTGAGCACCACCGGGTCGCCGGGGCGCAGCCCCTCCACGCCCTCGCCGACCTCGACCACCCGGCCCGCGCCCTCGTGGCCCAGCACCACCGGCGCCGGGTGCGCCAGCACGCCGGTCGCCAGCGACAGGTCGGAGTGGCAGACCCCCGTCGCGGCCAGCTTCACCCGGACCCGGCCGGGACCGGGAGCGGGCAGCTCGACGTCCTCCACCCGCAGCTCGCCGCCGATCTCCCGCAGCACCGCTGCCTGTGCGGCTGTCATCAATGGTCTCCTTCGGTGGGCAGTGCCCTGGCGGCGGCCGCCAGGCGCCGGACAGGGGCTGGGACGCGGTGGGTCAGAGCTCGTCGGCGAGCCGGCGGACGCGTTCGATGAGGTTGGTGCGGCCCTGCGCCGTGCCGGCCAGCGGGGTGACGTTGAGGGTGGTCACGCCGGACTCCCGCAGCGCGGCCAGCCGCTCCTTGACGTGGCCCTCCGGTCCGATCAGCGAGGTCTTGACCAGCAGCTCCTTCGGGACCGCCGCGGCGGCCTCGTCCTTCTTGCCCGCCAGGTAGAGGTCCTGGATCTTCTCGGCCTCGGCCTCGTAGCCGTAGCGGGTGGCCAGGTCGTTGTAGAAGTTGCGGCCCTTGGCACCCATGCCCCCGATGTAGAGCGCGAGCATCGGGCGCATGCCGTCGAGGTAGTCGTCGAGGCCCTCGCCGATGGCCAGTGGCGCCTGCGCCACCACGTCGAGCTCGGGCAGGGACGCGTCGCGCTTGGCCTTGCCCGCGGCCAGCGAGTCGCCCCAGACCTCCCCGGCCTTCTCCGGCACGTAGAAGATCGGCTCCCACGCCTCGGCGATCTCGGCGACCATCGCGACGTTCTTCGGGCCGATGGCGGCGATCATGACCGGAATCCGCTCGCGCACCGGGTGGTTGATCAGCTTCAGCGGTTTGCCCAGGCCGGTGCCCTGGCCCTCGGGCAGCGGGATCTGGAAGTGCTTGCCCTCGTGCACCACCTTCTCCCGCCGCCACACCTGGCGGCAGATGTCGACGATCTCGCGGGTGCGACCGAGCGGGGCGTGGTAGGGCACGCCGTGGAAGCCCTCGATGACCTGCGGTCCGGACGCGCCGATGCCGAGGGTGAAGCGCCCCCCGGAGACGTAGTCCATCCCGGCGGCGGTCATCGCGGTCAGAGTGGGCGTCCGGGTGTAGATCTGCAGGATCCCGGAGGCGATCTCCAGCCGCTCGGTGCGGGCGGCGATGAAGCCCATCTGGCTCACCGCGTCGAAGGAGTACGCCTCCGGGACGTACACGATGTCAAGTCCGGCCTTCTCGTAGCCGGCGAGCTCGTCGACGGTCTCCTTGAACCCGCCGCTGTAGTTGAGCGGCATACCGATGCGCATGGTGGTCCTCTCCGTTGCGGCCCGCGGCGACGCGTTCCGGCTCCGCCGCCGAGGTGCCCAGAGGTTACCGCCGGGTAAGCGGGTTTCGGGAGTCCCCGGGCGCCTTCGTCGCGCCCCACTTCGGTGTGAAGCCCGGAGTGAAGGCGGCCACGTGCCCGGGAGCCCGGGTGGGTCGATCCGGAATAATGGGACACATGTACCTATCTCAGCCTTGCTTCCGGTCCGTCACCTGCCGTGCGCGGGCGAACGCGGTGCGTCGCGTTTGCCCAGGTGCCGCATCGGGAACGGGTATCGGATGAGGCTGGGACTGCTGGACGTCGGATCGGCCGCCGCGCACCTGGAGGTGGTCGACCTCGACAGGAGCCGCCTGCCGCGCGCGTCCTGGAGCCACAAGGCGCGGACCCGGCTCGCCGAGAACACCACACCTGATGGGGTGGTCACCGCCCTCGGCATCGAGCAGGCCGAGCGCGCCGTGCGCGAGTGCGTCCGGGCCGCGCGGACCGAGGCGCCGGACGTGCTGGTCGCCTACGGCACCTCCGCGGTGCGCGACGCGGTCAACGGCGTCGAACTGAGGAGGTGCCTCGGCGACGTGGCGGGCGTGCGGATCGGCGTGCTCACCCCGCGCGACGAGGCCGCCCTGACCTACCACGCCGCGTGGCGCTGGCACGGTCGCGCGGGCGCGACGATGACCACCGTCGACATCGGCGGCGGTACCAGCGACGTCGCCACCGGCGCCGGGCCCTACCCCGACGACGTCGTCTCGCTGCCATTCGGCGCGGCACGGCTGACCCGCCAGTACCTCCCCGGCGACCCGCCGGGCCCGGACCAGGTCGAGGAGCTGGTGTCGGCGATCCGCGGCGACGTCCGGCGGTCGCTGCGCCACCTGCCGGGCACCGAGCTGGGGCACCCGGTCGCGCTGTCGAAGGTGCTGCGCCAGCTCGCGGTGCTGACCGAGAGCTCCGGAGTCCGCGCCGTGCGCCACCCCGACCGGCTGGCACGGGCGAACCTGGAGAGCTGGATCCCGAAGCTGGCCTCGCTGAGCCAGGCCGAACGCGCCAAGCTGCCCGGTGTGTCGCGCACCCGCGCGCGACGCATCCTGGCCGGTGCCGTGGTCGCCGAGGTCATCCTCGACGCGATCGGGCTCGAGCAGCTTGAGATCTGCCCGTGGGGACTGCGCGAGGGCATGGTCTTCCGCTTCGCCGAGGCGTGCGAGCGGGCGGGCGGGGTCTCCGGAGAGACGCTGCACGCGGCGTCGGCGGAGATCTTCACCTGAGCACCCGCTTCGGTGCAGACCCTCCGGGATCTTTCTCTCACGTACAGCCGTACGCCGCGGAAAGGCCGTCCCTGCCAACCGGGCACTGCCGAGAACCGGCGCAAGATCCCCGGAACAAGTAGCGTCGAAAGGGTCAACCGCCGTCTAGTCAGGAAGGTCGCGACGTGGCCGTTCTGGTGCACATCCTGATCACCATGGTCGCGGTGTGGCTGACCACGCTGCTGCCCGGGATCACGCTCGGCGGGCACGACACCCCGGCGCAGATCCTCACGCTGCTCGCGGTGGCGGTCGTGTTCGGGCTCGTCAACGTGGTGCTCAAGCCGATCGCCAAGACGCTGGGCTGCCTGCTCTACGTGCTGACGCTGGGCCTGTTCGGGCTCGTGGTCAACGCGTTGCTGCTCTGGCTGACCAGCTACCTGGCAGGCGAGCTGGGCCTGCCGTTCCACGTCGACGGCTTCTGGCCGGCGTTCTGGGGCGCGTTGATCATCACGATCGTCAGCAGCGCGCTGCATGGCGTCGTCCGGCGGGCGCGAACCCCCGGCGAGGAGCGGCCGAGGGTCTGAAAGGCGCTGAACGCGCGGGGGCGGGCCAAGCGGCTTCGCCGCTCCAAGAGTCGTAGACAGCCTCTGAGCGCGCCGGGGACCGGCCGGAGCGGCCGTTGGAGTGGTCGGTCGGTGCGGGCGCGGACGCCGCGGTGATCGGCCGACTATCCTCAACTGCTCGAAACCAGTCGCCGGAGTCGGGGATGCGCTGCACTTTCCGGGAGTTCCAAGCCCTCGCCAGCTCAGGCGTCACGCGCGCTGGTGCCTCGGAGGCCGTTGCCTTTCTGACCGGCAGGCCGGGCTCCGGGCCGCCGAGCATGCCCTACCGGCTCGAGGCCCGCTGGCAGGACGTGCTGACCGCGCTGGCGGGCGGCGCGGTGTACGGGTTCCTGCGGATCACCGAACCCGGCGCTGACGAGACGCGCGTGTTGGTGGCCGTCGAGCGCGCCACCGCCGTGCGGGTCGTGGTGCGCGGCGAGGAGGTAACGGCCGACCAGGTCCGCCCCGACGCGCCGTGGCCTGCGCTGACGGGCGCGCTGCCGGAGGCGGCGGCTGCAGTGGGGAGCGAGGTCACGCTGCCGAGCCGGATCCTGGCCGAGGCGCGTGCCGAGGCCGCCGGGCGCGGTGACGACCAGGTCGACTGGCTGGCCTACGAGCTCCGGTTGCGCGAGGTCCCTCCGGACGACGCCAGGGCTGTGGGAGCGTTGCTGCGTCAGGCCGACGAGGTGACCGCGCGGATCGGGATCGCGCTGTGCCGGTCCGACGGCACGCTGCTGCGCGCGCCGTCGGAGATCGAGGTGCTGCACTCGCCGACCGGCCGGGTCGCCGTGGTCCCGGAGGTGCCCGACGACTCCTACGCGATGGTCACACCCGCGGGCAGCTTCGCCCTGGGAAGGGCCTTGCAGCGCTACACCGAGGTGCTGTGGGAGCAGGCGGAGGAACTCGACCGGCCGGCCTGAGAAGCGGTCTTCGAACTCAGCTTGAGTGGCAGTTCCGGTGGCGGAACCGGTTGCGAGGACGGGCCAAGCGGCTTCGCCGCTTCAAAGACCAAAGACAGGCACTCAGGCGCCCTCTGGCTCCGGGCGGAACCTACGCGGCGTCCAGCGACCGCCGGGTCCGCTCGGCGATGTCGGCCCCGATCAGCAGGGACGCGGTGGCCGCGGGGGACGGGGCGTTGAGCACGTGCACCCAGTGCCGGTCCTCGACCACCAGGAAGTCGTCGACCAGGGTGCCGTCGGGCCGCACGGCCTGCGCGCGCACGCCCGCCTCCGCCCGGCGCAGGTCGCTGCCGCGCAGGCCGGGCAGCAGCCGCTGGGCTGCGCGCACGAACAGCGGCTTGAACGCCGACCGCGCGATCTCACCCGCGCCGGTCCGCCAGTACTTCCTGGCCAGCACCCGCAGCGCCGGGTCGGTCGCCAGCCTGCGCAGGTGCGCCCCGGACCACGAGCGCCAGTCGTAGCCCTCGCGCGAGAGCGCGGGCACCGCGTTGGGGCCGACGTGCAGGCTGCCGTCGACCATCCGCGTGAGGTGCACGCCGAGGAACGGGAAGGCCGGGTCGGGCACCGGGTAGACCAGCGCGTGCACCAGGTCGCGGGCGGCACCGGTGGTCTCGAAGTACTCGCCGCGGAACGGCAGGACGCGCGCGGGCGGCTCGGCCCCGGCGAGCTCGGCGACGACGTCGCTGTGCAGCCCGGCGCAGTTGACCGCGTGCCGGCTGCGGATCTCCCCGGTCGTGGTCTCCAGGACCAGTTCCGCCCCGTCGGTGCGGACTCCGACGAGCTCGGTGCCGTGGTGCAGCTCGACCCCGAGCCCGGCCAGCAGCCCGGCCAGCCGGCGGGCGACCGCCCCGAAGTCGGTGATCCCGGCGTCGGGCACCAGCAGGGCCCGGATGCCGCGCACGTTCGGTTCCCGTTCGCGCAGCGAGGCGGGGTCGAGCTCGGTGACCCGAACGCCGTTGGCCTCGCCCCGCCTGGCCAGCTCGGCCAGCCGCGGCAGCTCGTCGTCCGATGTCGCCACCACGACCTTCCCGGTCCGTTCGACGGGAATCCCGTGCTCGGCGCAGAAGGCGTACATCGCCTCGCCGCCCGCCCTGGCCAGACGGGCCTTGCCGCTGCCAGGCGGGTAGTACAGTCCACTGTGGATGACGCCGGAGTTGTGGCCGGTCTGGTGCGCGCCCCAGGCCGGTTCCTTGTCGATCACCGCGATCCGCCGCTCGCGCCCGTCGCGCGCGAGCGCGAACGCGGTCGCCAGCCCGACGATGCCGCCGCCGATGATGGTCACGTCGTTGGTCGCCGTCATGGCCGCCATCCTCGCCGCCACGGCCGGCCGGTTCCAGTGCCGTCCCGGGCGCGTGGCCCGGGAGTGGGGATAGCTTGGAACCGGCCGCCGGCCTCTCGCGGAAGGGCAAGGACGTGGAACTGCTGCTGCTCTCCAGCTCGACGACGCACACCAGCACCTTCCTCGGCTACGCGCTGGAGGCCGTGTCGCGGTGGCTGGACGGCCGCGACCGGCTGGTCTTCGTGCCCTACGCCAAGCGGGAGCACGACGCCTACACCGATGCGGTGCGGGAGGCGCTCCGCCCGCTCGGCGTCCGGGTGGAGGGGCTGCACCGGGCAGGCGACCCCGTCGCGGCGGTGCGCGAGTCCGAAGCCGTGTTCGTCGGCGGTGGCAACACCTTCCGCCTGCTTTCGGCCCTCTACGCGCGCGACCTGGTGGCGGCGCTGCGTGAGGCCGTCGGCGACCGAACCCGCTACATGGGCTCCAGCGCGGGGACGAACATGGCCTGCCCGACGCTGCGGACCAGCAACGACATGCCGATCGTGCAGCCGCCGTCGTTCGACGCGCTCGGCCTGGTGCCCTTCCAGATCAACCCGCACTACCTGGACCCGGACCCGGCGGGCACGCACATGGGGGAGACGCGGGAGGAGCGCATCGCCGAGTTCCTGGAGGAGAACGACGTCCCGGTCCTCGGAGTGCGCGAGGGCTCGTGGGTGCGGGTGAGCGGCGAGCGCGCCAAGCTCGGCGGTGCCGCGGGCGCCCGGCTGTTCACCAGGGGAGCCGAACCCCGCGAGCTGACCGCCGGCGCGGATCTCTCCTGCCTGCTGGGCGAACGGCCGCGCTACGACCTCGGGTGAGCGAGGCTCGCTCCCCGTTGCCGCCGCGCGCTACCGGCGGTCAGACGGATGCCCCGAAATAGGTAGATCGGACCAAGGGACTCACCCGAAAAGCCTTCATGTGATCGGATAAGATCCTCCGAAGGGCACCATGATCACATTGTGCTAAGGTCCGAATCATCCTGCTGGGTGGTGTCGCAACAGCGGCGTTGAGGCGGGAACTGGTAGTGGTCCGGCTGCGAAACGAAGGTGCGACTCAATGGCCACGCCGACGGGCACACCTCGTCCGAGGCGTCGGCGACCCGGCAGCTCACTCGCTCCGCACCGGGGTCGCCCACGGACCTTTCCCGATGTGAGACGCGGTCGCCCTCGCCCACCGCAAGTCAATCCCGGTCGGCATGCCCTCGGGCGGTTCAATAGTTCTGGAGCGCTGTGAGTCGAACAAGCAGTTCCGAGAGTAGTGACTACAGGACCATCCGGTCACGCCTTACCAGGGTGGTCATCCTGCCCAGCGTGGTGCTGCTGGTCATGTGGGCGGTCTTCTCCTCCTACACCATCTTCGAGGGCTTCTACCTGCGCACCGTCGGTCTCGGCGTGAAGGAAGCCTCGATCCCCGCGGTCAACAGCCTTGTGGCGCTGCAGAAGGAGCGCCAGCTGACGATGCTCAGCCTGGGCCACAGCCCGGCCGCCACGGCGACGCTGCCCGCTCAGCGGGCCGAGACCGACCGCGCCGTGGACCAGATGAAGTCCAAGATGCAGGGCCTGCTCTCCGGTGCGCCGGACAACATCGTGCAGGGTGCCGACAAGCTCGTGTCGCTGCTCGACCAGCTCCCGCAGGAGCGCGGCCGCATCGACGGGCACACCGCGAGCCCCGAAGAGGTCTTCGACTACTACAACAGCGTGCTCGACGCCGGCGGCAACCTGTTCGAGACCCAGTCGCGGCTGGTGCCCGACGGCGAGTCGATCCAGGGCGCGCTGACGGCCACCGACCTGTTCCGGGCCGCCGACCAGATGTCCAGGGTCGCCTCCCTCGGCGGCAACGCGGTCGCCGCCGGGCGGTTCACCCCCGAGCAGCACACGACGTTCGTCAGCCTGGTCGGGTCCTACCGCTCCAAGCTGATCACCGACGCGCCGAACCTGCAGCCGCAGGCCAAGGCCGAGTACGAGCAGCTGCTCAACAGCGACGCGTGGCGCAACCTGCAGCAGCTGGAGAACCAGCTGATCTCGCACCCCCCGCAACAGAGCGGCGACCTGCGCGTCACCGAGCAGCAGTGGCTCGACGCCAGCAACCAGGTCGCCGACGAGCTGGTCAGGATCGTCATCTCGCACTCGACCCAGGCGGTCGAGCTGGTGCTGGCCAACGGCAACGCGCGCTACTTCGAGGTCATCATCGGCAGCGCGGTCGCGCTGCTCGCGGTGATCCTCGGAATCGTGCTGGCGATCCGCAACTCCCGCAGGCTGGTCGACCGCGCGCTGGTCACCCGGCTGGCGAACCTGCGCACCGACTCCCTGACCCTGGCCCAACAACGGCTGCCCGACATCATGACCCGCCTGGAGCGCGGCGAGAAGGTCGACATCGAGACCGAGCTGCCCGCCCTGGACTACGGCGGCGACGAGATCGGCCAGGTGGCCGACGCCTTCAACACCGCGCAGTTCACCGCGGTCTCGGCGGCGGTCAAGGAGAGCCAGGCCCGTGAGGGCGTCAACAAGGTCTTCCTCGGCATCGCCCACCGCAACCAGGGGCTGGTGCACCGCCAGCTCAAGGTGCTGGACAAGATGGAGCGCGAGGAGGAGAACCCCGAGCGGCTGGACACCCTGTTCCAGCTCGACCACCTCGCCACCCGGGCCCGGCGCAACGCCGAGAACCTGATCATCCTCGCCGGCGAGCAGCCGGGACGGCAGTGGCGCAAGCCGGTCCGCCTGGTCGACGTCCTGCGCGCCGCGGTCGCCGAGACCGAGCAGTACCACCGGGTCCGGGTCAACCAGGTGCCCGAGGTCGCCGTGCACGGCACCGCCGTCGGCGACGTCATCCACCTGTGCGCGGAGCTGATGGAGAACGCCACCGCGTTCTCGTCCCCGCGGTCCCAGGTCCAGGTCCACAGCAGCGACACCCCGCGCGGCGTGCTGGTGCAGATCGAGGACCAGGGTCTGGGCATGCGTCCCGCCGCCAGGGACGACGCCAACGAACTCCTGGTGAACCCCCCGAGGTTCGAGGACATCACCCTGCGCGGTGACTCCCGGCTCGGCCTGTTCGTGGTCGCCAGGCTCGCCGCGAGGCGCGGCATCGAAGTGGATCTCCGAGAGTCCGCCGAGGGAGGGATCGTGGCCTTCGTGCTGCTGCCCTCCGAAATCGTGGTGTCCGAGAAGGGGCACGAGGATCCGCCGGAGACGATGCGCGTGGCCGCGGCCAACCAGCTGTCGCCCATGGTTCCCCGCAACCGGGAGGGCAGCACACCCGCGACCGAGCGCGATCTTCCGGCACCCCGCAGGGAGGTCGAGCCGGTGGTCAGGAACGGGCGCAAACCTTCGGTGCCCGCCGAAACCCAGAACGAAAAGCCGGAGTTCCCCTCCGTGGACCCGGACGGAAGGCCGCCGTTGCCCAGACGGCGACGGCAGCAGAACCTCGTTCCCCAGCTGCGCGACGAACCACTGGAGCAGCAGGAGGAGCGCGAGTACCAGGTCGACCATTCGCCTGAGCGGACCCGAGGCAACATGACCGCCTTCCAGCGCGGTACCCGCAAGGCACGTCGCAGCGACGACGGTTCCGACCGTGATTCTCTCCAGTGACCGAAGGGGCAGTGTGTGCATGAGCGAGAAGGTCGGCTCAGACGCCGAGTTGAACTGGCTGTTGGACGACCTGGTCCAGCGGGTCGTCGGGGCGCAGTACGCAGTCGTGCTCTCCTCCGACGGCCTGCTGCTGGCCAAGTCCGCTGAACTGTCGGTCGAGGACTCCGAGCACCTCTCCGCGATGGCCTCGGCCTTCCAGAGCCTGGCCAAGGAGACCGGCAGGCACTTCAAGGGCGGCAAGGTCCGCCAGACCATCGTCGAGATGGACCACGCGTTCCTGTTCGTCACCGCCGCCGGGAGCGGCGCCTGCCTGGCGGTGCTCGGCGAGGAGGAGGCCGACGTGGGGATGATCGCCTACGAGATGAACCTGCTCGTGGTCCGCGTGGGCAACTACCTCAGCTCCGCGCCTCGCGGTGGCGAGCCGGTCGACCTCAAGCAGGGCTGAGGCCCGACGATGATGGCTCGCGAGGACGACGTGTGGCTGGACGAGGCGGCGGGCCCGCTGGTCCGGCCCTATGCGATGACGCGGGGACGGACCCGTCCGACAAGCCCCGAACTGGACATGGTCACGCAGGTCGTGACCGCCCGCCGCGGCACCACCGACCGCTCCGGCCTGTCGGTGGAACACCTGGACATCCTCGAGCTCTGCAAGCGGCCGCTGTCGATCGCCGAAGTGGCCTCCTACCTCGACGTACCCCTGGTGGTGGGGAAGGTGCTGGTGGGCGATCTCATCGAGCGCGGCGACCTCATCGCGGGCTCGGCGTCGTCCAGAACGGCCGAGATGCCGAACCGAAAACTACTCCAGGCGGTGCTCGATGGTGTCCGCAGGCTCTGACCAAGCGCCCAAGGGGGATTCGATGTCCGAGACGCTCACCGCGCCGACAGCGGTGAAGATCGTCATCGCCGGCGGGTTCGGCGCGGGCAAGACCACGATGGTCGGCTCGGTGAGCGAGATCGTGCCGCTGCGCACCGAGGAGGTGCTCACCGAGGCCAGCGCCGGGGTCGACGACCTGGCGGGCATCGAGGAGAAGAACACCACGACCGTCGCGCTCGACTTCGGCCGCATCACGATCAACCAGCAGCTCGTGCTCTACCTGTTCGGCACGCCCGGGCAGGACCGGTTCTGGTTCATGTGGAACGAGCTCGCCCGCGGCGCGATCGGCGCGGTGGTGATCGTGGACACCCGGCGCATCGAGGCCAGCTTCCCGGCGATCGACTTCTTCGAGAGCCGCGGGATCCCGTTCATCGTCACGGTGAACCAGTTCGACGGCTCGATCCCCTACGGGGCCGAGGAGGTCCGCCACGCCCTCGACATCGACGACGAGGTGCCGGTGGTGGTCTCCGACGCCCGCAACCGGGAGGCGGCCAAGAACGCACTGGTCGAGCTGATCGAGTACTCGATCCGGCGGCTCGACGAGACCGAGGGCGAGGCCGGCGCCGGCGACGGCGAGCCGGTCGACAGCGAGGTCCCGGCCGCCCAGTAGCGAGGCGCGCAGGAGCGGGTGGTGGTCACCGGCGACCCGGTGACCACCACCCGCCCCTCGTCGTGCGCGGCCGTCAGCGGCGCGCGGCCGGCTCCAGGCGCAGGTGGAAGTGCCGCAGGAGCTCCGGCGCGTGGGTGATCCGGTAGCCCGGGACCCGCTCCGGCTCCTTTGCGATCGAAGCCAGCACGTCGCCGACGTACTCCAGGTGGCTGTGGTCGTAGACCCGGCGCGGGATGGCCAGCCGGACCAGCTCGTAGGGCGCGGGCGAGACCAGGGAGTGGTCGTCGTCGAGCTTGCCGAGGTAGAGCGAGCCGAGCTCGACGGCCCGGATGCCGCCTTCCAGGTAGAGCTGGCAGCCCAGCGCGTGGCCCGGGAAGTCGCCCGGTCGCAGGTGCGGCAGCAGCCTGCCCGCGTTGAGGTAGATCGCGTGCAGACCGGACGGCCGCACGGTGTCGACTCCCGCGCGGTGGGCCTCGTCGGCGAGGAAGGCCGCCTCGCGCTCGCGGTCGGCCAGGTAGCTGGGTTCCACCACCTCCCGCAGGCCCTGGGCGAGGGTTTCCATGGTGTGTCCGGTCATCCCGCCGTAGGTCCGGAAGCCCTCCCCGGCGATGACGTGGGCCTCGCACCGGGTCGCCAGCCCGGTGTCGTGCAACCCGATGAAGCCGCCGACGTGGGAAAGTCCGTCCTTCTTCAGGCTCGCCACGCACCCGTCGGCGAGCTCGAAGGCGGCGCGTGCGACCTCGCGCGGGGTCCAGTTCTCGTACCCCTCCTCCCGGCGGGTCACCAGCCACGCGTTCTCGGCGAACCGCGCCGCGTCGAGGAGGAACGGCACGCCGTGCCGGCGGGCGAGCTCGCTGACCGCGCGCAGGTTCGCCATCGACACGGGCTGGCCGCCACCGCCGTTGTTGGTGATGGTCATCAGGATCTGGCCGACCCGGCCGCCGGCATAGCCGGTCAGCAGCCGCTCGAGCGCGTCCAGGTCGATGTCGCCCTTGAACGGGGCATCGCTGTCGAGGTCGGCGGCTCCCGGGCACGGCAGGTCCAGCGCCTGGCAGCCGAGCAGCTCCACATTGGCCCGAGTGGTGTCGAAATGGGTGTTGCTGACGCTGATCTGGCCGGACTTGAGCAGTGCACCGAAGAGTATTCGTTCGCCGGCTCGTCCCTGGTGGACCGGCAGGATGTGCGGGTAGGGCACCAGGTCGGCCACCGACTCCCGGAACCGGTAGAACGACTCCGCGCCCGCGTACCTCTCGTCGGCGCGTTGTGCCCAGGCCTGCTGGTCGATTGAAAGCGCACCCGTACCGGAATCCGACATGAAGTCGATCGAGACCTTGTCGGCCTGGATGTTGAACGGGTTGTATCCGGCGCGGGCCAGTTCTCGTTCGCGTTCTTCCCTGGTGGTGATCGGAATGGGGCGCACGACCGCCGACACGTAAGGCCTGAGTTCTCGCATTGAGCTTCTCCTGGGTGTTGGTTCGAAACGCTCCGGTCTCAGCGGGCGAATTCGGCCAGCGCTGGTTTGTAGCTGTAGGCTTCCGACGACAAATAGATCGTGGTGCCGCTTTGCTGGGGTCCCGAGCGCAGGGAAATGTAGGAGATCAGTCCCGATCCGGCGTCCAGTGGGCGGGTGGAGACGGCCTCGATGGCGCGAGCCGCGAGCGTCGAGTCCTCCCCGCGGTCGCGCAGCAGTCGCAGAAGTCGCTGGCGGGCGATCGAATCGTTTGCGACGTAGTCCCGGATCGGCAGGTGCAGTGTGTGGAAGCTGGGGCGTGCGCCATCGCCTTCGACGAAGTCGTAAGCCGTGGTGAGGGGACGGTTGGAGAATGTGGGAACGTCGCCCGCCAGCGATTCGCAGAATCGCCGGATGTGCTCGGAGTCGATTCCCTCGACGGCCTCGGCCGCCCGTTGCGCGTCCAATGCCTGGGCGTCGTCGTGCATGATGTAGACCTTCACCCTGGCTCGCGGGCCGGGTTCGAGGTCGAGCGAGAAGAACGGGAGCCGGTCGAGGTTTCCGCGGGTGAGGCCGTATTCGGAGACGCAGTCGAACGCTCCGGGGAAGCCGAGCCGCTCCAGCGCCTCGGCGACCAGCCGGTGCGCCTCGGAGGCCCCCCGCACGTTGGGGTTGAAATAGATCTTCAGCGTCGGGTCCCGCGAGTCGGACCCGAAGATGAAGGAGATCCACAGGGAGAACTTGCCCTGCGGTTCACCGGGGAGAAACAGGTCGGAGACGGTGTCGAAACGGTTGAGGGAAGGCGCGTAGCGCTCGCTCAGCGCGCCCAGCAGTTGCAGTGCGGCGTGCAGGTTGCTGGTGGGTCCGGGGTTGGTCGCGAGCGGCTCACCGAGAATTCGCATTCGCGGACCGGCGTCGTCGTCGAGGGTGAACGACAATTCTACCGGAGTTTCGTCGTCGGCAACATCGCTCGGCCATAACGGCGGTTCCGAAATGGGCCTGAAGTAGGCTGGGCCGAGCAGCATGTCGATGGTCTCGAGTGGACCGTTGTCGTCGATTCCGAGCACGCCGCAGAGGTTTTTGACCTGGTGTGCTATGTATTCGCCAAGCGGGACACCGGCAGCGCGCATGGCGGCTCCGATCTGTGGTGCTGAACCGGAGGGGGGATCCGGTTTAATCGGCAACTACGACCGGTCACTCTAATGGGCTAAACTGGGAGTTGATACCCGCCGTAGGGGTGATCTTGCACTCAAAGTCCGACTTCAATGTCACGCGCCGTGTATGGGATGGTTGGCGGGCGGATGCCGGCGAGTCGCAACGATCGTCGGATTGAGAATTTATCGGGGAGTTATCTTCCGGTGACCGGATGGATCCTGCCGCGCTCTTGCCGGATCGGGGTCCGATGTGGCTCCGATGTGGATGAGCCTGTCCCCGGCCGTGGGTGTCCCTACCGGATGGACGTTGCGAAGTCCAGCGGGGACTTCCGCCGCGGCAGCCGCTCCGCCGGGCCGAGGCATGGCCGAGGAGCCTCCGCGGGGCGTTGGCAATCGTGTCGCGGGCGAGGTTGCGCGTCCGAGGCTCCAGCGGCGCCGTGTGCGCCCGCAGTCGGTCCTCGTCCGCCCGTCCCGGTCGCGTGCGCGCAGCGCGACCGACGGCGGCGAAGGGGGAGGGCGGGTGAGGCCCGCCGGAGCGTTGCCGCCACCGCGATAGGCCATTCCCGCGGCTGCTCCGATCTCCTCCGCCTTTCCGCACAAGAGCCGGAAGGCGGGTGTGTGGAGCGGCGGACTTCGGCAACGCTCGCGGAACAACGAAAAGGGCCTGGCCGCGATCTCCATTCGGAGTCTTGGCCAGGCCCTTTGCCTGTGGGCGATACTGGGATCGAACCAGTGACCTCTTCGGTGTGAACGAAGCGCTCTCCCGCTGAGCTAATCGCCCGTCTTCCGCCGCCGTTCCCGGCGACGAGAAGAACAATACACGATCGTTTTCAGTCCCCGAACAGGGGGGAGCGCAGCCACGGCCAGTGCAGGTCGAACCAGCCGCCGACGGTGCCGAACAGGCCGAGCAGCCACAGCGTGAGCAGCACGATCAGCCCGGTGGCGCCCATGACCGCCAGCTTGGTGGCCAGGTGCTGGCGGGACAGCCAGTCCATCCAGCGGTGGTAGTGGCGCTTGGCGAAGAGGTTGACCCGGTGCGCCCAGTGGAACTCGGTGGCCAGGATGCCCAGTCCCGCGAACACCACCAGCCAGCCGGGGCCGGGGTAGGGGATCATCGCGATGCCCGCCAGGAGCACGACGGCGCCGAAGGCCCCAAGGGTGATCCGGTAGGTCGCGTTGAGCGTTGGCCGTTCCCGGATCGACTCGCGGCGGTGGTGCAGCCTCTCCCGCCAGGCGTGCACCCGGGCGCGCCACGATGATCGCTTCTCCTCGGTCGCCTCCGCGGAGCGCGGCCGCGATTCGGCTCTGTTGCTCAGGGGACCCACCTGCCGGTTGCCTGGTTCGCTGGACTTCTACCGGGCGGCGGTTCGGCGTCGTGACGGCTGAGCCTCTGCGGCGCCCGCTGTCGGCCAGAATACGGCTCCGATCCGGTCATCGCGGACACCGCCGCCGGTGAGCCGGAGACGGCCTCCCGACGGGTTGTGACGTGAATCATGCGATTTCGCCGGCGCCCGGAGTCCTTCGGCCCTGTCGGGCGGCTTCGATCCTGGTCACACTGTGACGCCTGTCTCGGTGGTGCTTCAGCGGGCACGCGTGGCGGTGGAGGCGACCGGGCGGAGCGGTTGGTCCGACTCGGGGAACGCGCGTGGCGAGCGTCTCAGCGGACGCGTGCGGAACAGGGGGGACGCGGAGTTCATCGCTTATCCTGGTGGGGTCGCCGGAACAGGGCCGGAGAGCGGGAATTCGATCTCGCCGGGCGGCGTTGTCCGACGAACGCGATGGGTTCCTCCCGGGCGCGACCGCGCATGCGGTGGCGTGTGGGAACTGCCAGTGGCCGATCGCCGGGTGGTGCCGGGGCACGGGCTCCGGGCGGCGTCCGCCGGAGGGCGGACGGCCCATCCGGCGCTAGGGGATCGGCAGGGCTTACCGGGGGCGGCGGACCCGTTGGCGGGTCCGGTTTGAAAAGAGCGGGTGAACACGCTGCGCATTGCCTTGGTTGCCCAGCGAATTGGGGCCTGCCCCGTACGGGTGATCTATCCGCGAGTTGCGAGCCATCGGGCCCAGGAAGGCGTCACAACTGTGTTGCTCGGTCGATAAGCGGACCGAAAGGTAGTAGGAAGGCGAGGACAATGCGTAACGATCACGTGACACTCCGTTCAACGGCGGTGTTCGATCTGCTGGCCCCGCAGACGCCGGCCGTGCCGGTGCAGGTCGAGCTGCGCTACGACACTCGCGACCCCTACGCCGTGGTGGCCGCGTTCCGCACCGGCCGCGCGGGTTGGGTCGAATGGGTCTTCGCGCGCGACCTGCTGGCCGACGGCCTCATCGCGCACGCGGGCGTGGGCGATGTGACCATCCGCCCCGCGGTCGACGACCCCGAGGTCGTGGTGATCGAGCTGAGCTCCCCCTCCGGGCACGCCGTGTTCGAGGCTTCGGCGCAGGAGCTGGCCGACTTTCTGGACCGCACCTACGACGTGGTGGTCCCCGGCAACGAGAACCTGTGGGTCAACGTCGACGACGCGCTCACCCGCCTGTTGCCGCACGACCTGTCCTGACCGGCCCGCACTGGGTCTGGCCAGGTCCGACGCTGTTCAAGACCGGGTAGCGGGACCCCGGTTCGATCGCCGTTGGCGGCGTGGTCTAAAGTTTCTCGTGCAACGCGGCGGACGGCCGGAGATCGAGAACCCACACCAGGGATTCGAGATCGAAGTCGGCAAGCCGCAGGCAGGCGGACGTAGCGCAGCTGGTAGCGCATCACCTTGCCAAGGTGAGGGTCGCGGGTTCGAGTCCCGTCGTCCGCTCTGGATGAGTCAGGTCCAGCCCGTTTCGGATTGGATCCGAGGCACGGCGGAGTGGCCGAGTGGCTTAGGCAAGGGCCTGCAAAGCCCTGTACGCGGGTTCGATTCCCGCCTCCGCCTCGCGCGATTAGCTCAGTGGGAGAGCGCTACCTTGACACGGTAGAGGTCACTGGTTCAATCCCAGTATCGCGCACCAGTGATATTCGCGGTTCAGGCGCCCTGTCGATGAGTTCATCGACAGGGCGCCTGTTCGTCGTCCGGGTCTGCGACCCGCTTCCGGCGGTCGAGAGGCCGGGCCCGGCAGCGGTGGCCGGGGTCAGAACTCCTCGTGGCTGTCCGGGTCGCCTCCGATGCGCCGGTGCGGACGGTCGGCGACGGCGGTCATCTCGTCCTCGCCGAGCTCGAAGCCGAAGATGTCGAGGTTCAGCCGCTGGCGTCGCGGGTCCGCCGACTTCGCGATGGGCAGGGCGTCGAGCTGGAGGTGCCAGCGCAGCACCACCTGCGCGGGCGTGACGTCGTGCGCGCGGGCGATCTCGGTGATGGCGGGGTCGTCGAGCAGGGCACCGCGACCCAGCGGGCTCCAGCTCTCGGTGACGATGCCCTTGTCCGCGTGGTAGGCGCGCAGCTCGTCCTGCGGGAAGGCCGGGTGCAGCTCGACCTGGTTGATCGCGGGCAGCACGCCCGTCTCCCGCTCCAGGCGCTCGATGTGCTCGGGCGTGAAGTTGGAGACGCCGATCGAGCCGACCACGCCCTTCTCGCGCAGCTTGATCATCGCCTTCCACGAGTCCACGTACCTGTCGAGGCGGGGCAGCGGCCAGTGGATGAGGTAGAGGTCCACGTGGTCCAGGCCCAGCCTGCGCCGCGACTCCTCGAAGGAGGCGAGGGTCTCGTCGTGGCCGTGGTGGCGGCCCGGCAGCTTGGTCGTGACCACGACCTCCTCCCGGGGCACGCCGCTGCCGGTCACGCCGCGCCCGGTGCCGGTCTCGTTGCCGTAGTTGGCCGCGGTGTCGATCAGCCGGTATCCGATCTCGAGCGCGCCGCTCACGCCGCGCTCGGCCTCGGCGTCGTCCATCGGGTAGGTCCCGAGCCCCATGACCGGGATGTGCCGGCCGTCGTTGAGCGTGCGGGTCGCGATGCTGGTCACGGATCAACCTCTCCACGACTGGATGCGTCCTCCCCGAGCGTAACCACGAGCCGGCGGCTCGACCGGACACCGGCGATGAGGGCCGGGAACCGGCCGGGATCGTCGATCTGCACCTGGAGTTCACCCGGTGCTGCGAGGATGTGCGCGTGACGTACTCCGGCGAGCGTTTGCTCCAGAGCGATCCGCGCGCCGCGGGCGCGTCGTCCGGCGGTGTCGGGGCTTATCTCGCCCAGTTCGACGAGTCGCCGGGCTACCTCGACTTCGCGCGGTTCGGTCCTCCTTCGAAGGCCGTGCTGGACACCACAGCGGAGCTGCTGGCTCGGTCCGCCCGCGCTGGTTCGGACACTGTGGACGGACTGATGCCGGGCGAGGGGCGGGCGAAGGCGGCGGTGGCACGCCTCAGCGGCGCCGGCGCCGAGAACGTCGTCCTGCTCCCGCACACCAGTCTCGGCCTGTTCCAGGCGGCGTTCGACGCGCGCGGCGAGGTGCTCGTGTCCGAGGCGGAGTTCCCGGCCAACACCTATCCGTGGGCGCGCGCCGAGCAGGCGGGCCGCATCCTGGTGCGGTGGATGCGGCCTCCGGCTGGCGTGGTCACCCCCGACGCGGTGGCCGCGGCGCTGACGCCGGACACCACGGTGGTGTCGGTGAGCGCCGTGGACTTCCGCACCGGTCACCGGGCGGACCTCGCGGCGCTGCGCGACGTCGTCGGCGACCGGCTGCTCGTGGTCGACGGCATCCAGGGCTTCGGCGCGGTGCGAGAGCCGTGGGAGGTCGCTGACGTGCTGGTCGCGGGCGGGCAGAAGTGGCTGCGAGCCGGGTGGGGGACCGGGTTCGCGGTGCTTTCGGACCGGGCGCTGGAGCGGTTGGAGCCGGTGCTCTCCGGCTGGACGGGCGCCCGCGACCCAGGCGTCTTCGACAACCGGATCCACCCGGCCGCCGACACGGCCGCGAGCTGGTCCATCAGCAACCTCAGCCCGGTGACCGCGGGTGCGTTCGCCGCCGCGCTCGAGCTCGTCGAGGACGTCGGGGTGGGTGCCATCGAAGCCCGGATCGCCGAACGCCTCGCGGAGCTGGAGGACGCTGTGCGCTCCAGCGGCGCGGAAGTCGTCTCGGCCACCGCGCGCCGGGGCGGCATCCTGGCGTTCGCGGTGGCCGGCGTGCCCTCGGAACAGGTCGGTGCCGCGCTGGCCGCGGGCGGCGTGACCGCGACCGTGCGCGGCGATCACGTCCGGCTCTCGCCGCACGCCTCGACCGGTGCCGCGGCGGTCGACGCCGTGCGTTCGTCGCTGGCCTCGCTGCACTCCGGGCTCACGCCCGCGCTGACGGACGGAAAGGTCCGCCATGGACACAAAGAGGCGACCGACGCGTCCGGCGCCGCGACGGGACTGCTGTGGCGCGGGGCCGACGCCGGTTTCGCCCTCTCCGGCCGACCCCTGCCGAGGCTGTCCGGCGGTGAGGTCCTCGTGCGGGTGCGGATGGCGACCATCTGCGGGAGCGACCTGCACACGATCGCGGGCCACCGGAGCACACCCGTGCCGACGGTCCTCGGGCACGAGGTGGTCGGGACCGTGGTCGACACCGGCGGGGAGGTCCGCTCGCACACCGGGGAGGTCCTGGCCCCCGGCGACCGGGTGACGTGGACGATCGGCACGGCCTGCGGGACGTGCGCGCGCTGCCGCAGGGGCGTGCCGCAGAAGTGCGTCGCGGTCCGCAAGTACGGCCACGAGGCCGTGACCGACAGGTGGGCGCTCAACGGCGGTTTCGCCACGCACTGCCACCTGCTGGCGGGCACCGGGATCGTGCGGGTGCCAGAGGCGATGCCCGACGAGGTGGCCACGCCCGCGAACTGCGCGACGGCCACCGTCGTGTGCGCGGCCCGGCGCGCCCGGCTGGCAGCGGGCGACGTCGTGGTCGTCCTCGGCTGCGGAATGCTCGGTCTCACCGCGGTGGCGTATGCCAAGGACCGCGGCGCGGCCGCGGTCGTCGCCTGCGATCTCGACGAGGAGCGCAGGGAGGCCGCGCGGGAGTTCGGCGCGGACACGGTCTGCTCCCCGGCCGAACTGGCCGAGGTCCTCGACGAGGTGTCGGCGGGCGATGGTGCGGACGTGGTGTTCGAGGTCTCCGGCAACGCCTCGGCGGTGCAGTCGGCCTTCGGGCTGATCGGCATCGACGGACGCATCGCACTGGTGGGTTCGGTGTCGCCGTCGCCGGAGGTCCACCTCGAACCGAGCGGCTTCGTGCGCAACCTGTCCACGCTGGTCGGCAGCCACAACTACGGCGTCGGCGACCTCGCCGAGGCGGTCGCGTTCCTGGATCGGGCCGCCGGTCGCAGGCCCTTCGCGGCGCTGGTGCCGGTGAGCTACCCGCTCGCCGACTACGAGCGCGCCATCGCCGACGCGCGCGGCCACGCGGCCCCGCGCGTGGCCATCACGACCGGACCGTGACCCCGCACCGCGAGCGGCTGACGCTGCCCAGGAGTTCGGGTGGTGCGCACGCCCCGGTTCAGGCGCGTGCGCCTTACGCCTCGATCCAGTTGTGGGCGCGGCCGAGCTCGATCACGCGTTCGCGGACCTGCGTGATCTGGGCACCGGTCAGGGTGGGGACGGCCTCGAGGAGCGCCTCGGTCAGCTCGGTGCGGAAGCGCGCGGCCGACAGCACGTCGCACAGGGCCTCGTCGTCGTGGTCGGTGCGCGCGCCGGTGGGCTGGGGCGCGTCGGCAGCGCCGGGCTGCTCGACGATGTGGACGTCGGATGCCTTCAGCCCGCGTTCGCCGTCCTCCACCTCGAAGGCGACCCGGAGGCCGGGCCGGAAGAGGTGCTTGTCGGCGCGGATGTCGTTGGCGTGGACGAACACGTCCTCGCCACCCTGGTCGGGAGCCACGAACCCGTAGCCGCGGACCTCGTCGAACCGCACCATCCTGCCGGTCTGCACCGCGTTCACCTCTACCTGGACCCGCACACCGCGACTGCGCCGTGCCCCGGCACGACGACCGGGATCCTACAGCGCGGACCAGGCGGGCCGAGGTGGCCGCAAGAAGACGGCAGGGCGAACTCGGCGGACGGAGCGCGCTGCCGTGCGCGAGAGCTTGCCGGCGAGCGCGGATCGACGGCGGTGGATGTGTTAACACGCTTGTTTCACCGGGGTCCGTGACGGGAGTGCGGACGGCGCCGATACTGCCGCCATGCCGAGAACCTCCGATCCCGCACCGCTGGGCGAGGACACCGCCGTCGCCTGTGCGGAGCGGTTCGCGTGCCTGGCCGACCCCACCCGGGTCCGCCTGCTGTACCGCGTGGCCGTCGCGGGCCGCCCCGTCGCAGTCGGCGAGCTGGCCAGGGAACTGGACGTCAGCGAGGCCGCCTGCTCCGGCCACCTGCGCAGGCTCGCCGACGGCGGATTCGTGCTGCTGCGCGCCGAGGGCGCCGAAGTGACGGACCCGCATGTCCTCTGGGCTGCTCTGGTGCGCCAGAAGACTCACGGCTGGTCGCCTCGGGTGGCCGACGACATCGTGGTCCGGGCGCTGCGGCCCTCCGACTGGCCCGACGTGCGGCGCATCTACGCCGAGGGCATCGAGACCGGCAACGCGACCTTCGAGACCGAGGTCCCCGACCGCGAGGCCCTGGAAGTGAAGTGGCTGCCCGGGCACCGCTGGGTCGCCGAGGCGGGCGGGCGGGTCGCCGGTTGGGGCGCGGCGACCGCGGCCTCCTCCAGGCCGTGCTACTCCGGCGTCGTGGAGACCTCCCTCTACGTGGGGGCCGGAGCTCGCGGCAGTGGAGTGGGAAACGCCTTGCTGCGCAAGCAGATCGAGGCCGCGGACGCCGACGGGTTGTGGACGTTGCAGACCGCGATCTTCCCGGAGAACCTGGCCAGTATCGCGCTGCACCGCGCGGCGGGCTTCCGCACCGTCGGCGTCCGGGAGCGGATCGCGCGGCACCACGGAGTGTGGCGCGACACCGTGATCCTGGAACGCAGAAGACCGGACGACGACCCGGTCTGAGCCCGGTTCCCGGCAAGCTCACACACGACTCCCAGCGTTTCCCGAACTCGCGGTCCTAGCGTTCTTTCCAGACGTCGCACGAGGAAAGGACGCAGATGGGACATGACCACGAAGGGCAGCGCGTCAGCCGCCGGACGGTTTTCGCCGGGATCAGCTCGGTGGGGCTGGGAACGCTGCTGGCGGCGTGCGGCGGTGGCGGCAGTACGACCGTCACCACGCCACCGGCGAGTCGGTCAGCCCGCAGGCGACCACGAGCTCGGACCTGACCGGTCTCTTCGAGGGGGCGAACACCTGCACCCTGACCCCGGACACGACCCAGGGGCCGTACTACTTCGACGCCGACAAGATCCGCAGCGACATCCGCGAGGACCGGCAGGGCAGCAGGCTGCGGCTGGCGATCAAGGTGCAGGACAGCGAAACCTGCCGGCCGTTGAGCAACGCCGTCGTCGAGATCTGGCACTGCGACGCCGCCGGTCTCTACTCAGGCGCCGAAGCGCAGTCGACCGGCGGCGGGCAACCGGCCGGCCCGCGGCCGGAGGGCGGCGCACCGCCCAGCGGCGCCATGCCGCCCGGGCCGGGCGGTGGCGACGGCGGGGACATGGCCGACCTGGTGCCCACCGACGACAAGCGCTACCTGCGCGGCGCGCAGGTCACCAACGCCGACGGAATCGTCGAGTTCACCACGATCTGGCCGGGCTGGTACCGCGGGCGCACGGTGCACATCCACGCGATGGTGCACGTCAGCAACTCCCGGGTGCTGACGACGCAGGTGATGTTCGAAGAGGCGCTGAACGCGGAGGTGTGCGCCGCGCAGCCGTACGCGGCGCACACCGGGCGGGACACGTTCAACGACAACGACAACATCTTCGAGGAGACCATGCTGCTGAAGATCACCGAGGACGGCGACGGTCACCTCGGCGCCATCGTGTTCTCCGCCGACTCCGACAAGGACGGCCGGTAGGGCGGTCCGCCGGTCCGGAGTCCGACCACAGTGGACGGATGTCACGCCGCCGTGTCGTCCGCCGGGCCGCGGTCGAGCTCGGCGATGAGCTCGCGCAGGTCCCGCACGGAGGGCAGGTCGCGCCCGTCCTGCCCGATGGCCCCCGCCACGTCCCTGGCGCGGGTCAGCGCGAGCGGCAGCCGCGCTCCGTCGCCGCCGACCTCGGTGAGCAGCGAGCGGGTGTAGGCGGCGGCGTCGGCGTGGTCGCGAGCCTGGGCCATGCCGACGGCCTGGTCGAAACGCAGCAGCATCGGGTCGATGCCGAAGGTGTCCGGTTCGGCGGCGTAGAGCAGCAGGCCCTTGTCCTGGACCCCGGGGGCGTAGCGGGTGCAGCCGAGGTAGGACAGCGAACCGGACAGGTAGAGGTACAGGCGCTTGGCGGGGAAGGAGAAGATGTCGTCCCCCGGCTGGTCGCCGAGCCGGTCGTAGCGGTGGCGGGCGTCGGTGATCGTGGTGAACGTGGCGTCCCGGGCGCCCATCCGCGCCAGCGCCCGCGCCTGCGCGGCGGAGGCCAGCGCGCCGCCGGGGGAGGCCAGGTCGCCGACGATCGCCTGTGCCTGGCCTGCCAGGTCGACGGTCGCGTGCAGGTCGCCGGTGTAGTAGGTCAGGATCGCCTGCTGCGCGCGGACCTGGGCGCGCAGCTGGGGGTCGCCGGTGGCGTCGGCGCAGACGCGGGCGGCGCGGTACCAGCCGCGTGCCTCGTCGAGCTGGCCGAGCCGCAGCAGCGCGTCGGCGAACATGGTCGACGCCATCGCGGTGGCGGTGCGCAGCCGCCGCAGGACCCGCTCGTCGCGATGGTCGCGCAGGCGCGCGCGGAGCTCGGCCAGCACCGGTGTCAGCGCGAAGACCGTCTGCATCGGGCGGGTGCGCACGTGCGTGCGGCGGAGCTGGTCGACGGTCTCCTCCAGCGCGGCGACCCGCTCGGCGGAGCCGGAGACCGCGAGCACGGTCATCTCCTGGCGCAGCACCTTTGCGGTGGCCAGCACCGCGCCGACCGCGGTCGAGTCCTCGGCGGGTGCGGTCGTGGTGCGCGGTTGCGGGGCCAGGGCGGTGGCGTGGTCGGAGCCGGAATCGCCCAGCAGCGCCGTGAGCTCCTGGGGCGACATCCGCAGCGCCTGCGCCAGTCGTGTCCGCTGCGGCAGTCCGGGGGCGACCAGACCGCGTTCCCAGCGCATCACCGTCGAGCGCGCGACGCCGAGCTCCTGGGCGAGGCTGTCCTGGGTGTAGCCGGCTCCTCGGCGGCGCATCACCAGCGCGGTCCGTTGCGTTCCCGGCGTCCACGGCGGCGCGGGCACGGTGCTCGCTTGCGGACCGGGCTCGCCGGTCCGGGTGCGGCGGCACGGGGCGAGCACCCCCGTGCCGCCGCTGGATAACAGGATGTCCAGCTCGTACGGCGTGATGCCCAGCGTTGCGGCCAGCACCGGTCGCAGCGTCGGGCCGGGCGTGGCCTCGCCGTTCTCCCAGCGGGCCACCGTGGACCGGTCGACACCGAGCCGGGCCGCCAGCGCGCCCTGGGTGTGGCCGGCGAGCCGCCTGCTGCGCGCCAGTCCGGTCCGCTTGGCCCTCCTCGTCCTGTCCACCCGCTCAATCAAGTCCTCGTCCCTCCAGACGGTGGCGGGCGTGCGGGCACGGGCCGGCGAAACGCCGTTCCCGTGCACCACCTACCCCCAGTGAGTAGTGCCGGAAATGCGGCTCAAGTATAGGTAATCACTCGCTCGGAGTATTCGGTTCAGATCCGGATCGGCCGACAGATCTGTCAGACCCGCGGTGAACTCGAACCGACGCGTGCGCTGCGCGCACCTCCCGTTCGAGCCCGGGTATACGCCCGGTGCGCCCAGAATGCGGCGAAAACGCGTCATGGATGCTGTTGCCGTCGATGTCCGCGTTGGGAAACCTTGATCTGGGCGAGATCGCCTGGTGTGCATGGGACTGCCGCCCCCGCAATTCCGCTGAAGGGGGTAAGGCCGTGGCATCAGATGGGGGAATGACGTGCGGAATGGTGAATTGACCGCGTGGCGCGGTCGTCGCGAATTCAACCGGTGCCGGTAGCGCGGCCCGCAATCATCTGACCAATCGCAGCTCGAATCGCCGGCGGCACCACCGCCGGTTCTGTGGGGAAAAACCGATGAGAATCGCTCCAGCAGCGCTGACGCTGGACGCCGTGACCACCTGGCTGCCGCCGGGCCGGGAGACGGCGGCCGAGGTGGTGCGCGCGGGCCGGCTGCCTGCCGGCGAGGTCCCGGACCTGGGTCTGTCGCACGTGCCGGTGTCCGAGCTGGCCGCACCGGAGATGGCGGTGCGCGCCGCCCGGACCGCGCTGGCCGACGCGGGCGCCGACCCGGCGCGCATCGGCTTCCTGGCCCACGCGTGGATCTACCACCAGGGGCACGACTTCTGGTCGCCCGCGCACTACATCGCGAACGAGATCGGGGCGGGCCGGGCGTTCCCGGTCGGCGTCCAGCAGCTTTCCAACGCGGGTGCGGCCGCGGTGGGCCTGGCGGTGGACCGGATGCTCGCCGATCCGGGCGTGGACTCGGCGCTGGTCACGACGGCGGACCGGTTCGCACCGCCGGGATTCGACCGGTGGTCGGCCGACTACGGGGTCGTCTACGGCGACGCGGGCACGGCCGCGGTGCTGCGCAGGCGCGGAAGCGGCCTGCACCTGCGGTCGCTGGCGTTCACCACCGCCGCCGAGTTCGAGGTGATGTACCGGGGACGCGACGAGTTCTCGCCCGCGCCGATGTGGCGCGGCGCGGTGGACATCAGGCGCCCGAAGAAGGCCTACCTGGAGCAACACGGCGGGAACGCCGAATTCCAAAGCACAGCACGGGAAAGCGTTCGCGGCGTTCTGCTGCGGGCGTTGTCCGACGCCGGGGTGGAACCCGACGACTCGCGCATCGCCTGCGTCGCGCTGCCCAGGCTCAGCGACAGCGTGCTCGACATGATGTACCTGCCGGTGTTGGAGGGCCTGGTCAAGGGCGAGGTCCTGCGGTTGCGCGAGGAGAGCGGGCACCTCGGCGCCGGTGACCTGCTGGCGAACCTCACGCACATATCCCGGTCCGGGCTCCTGGGTTCCGGGGAGTTCGCGGTGCTGATCGGCGGTGGCGGCGGGTTCACCTGGTCCTGCCTCGTCGTCCAGGCCCCGTAGCCCGCCCGAAGAAAGACCACTCGACCGAACCGCGCGACCGGATTCGCCGCGGTACTCCGCCGGGCCGATTCCGCCCAGCACTGAACGGAAAGGTGCAAACCATGACCGACACCTACGACGTCGTCGTCAACGGAGCGAGCGTCGCAGGATGCGCCGCCGCCGTCCTCTACGCCCGCCGCGGCGCGAAGGTGGCGCTGCTGGAGCGCCGGTCCGACATCAACGCCCACAAGGTGCTTTGCACGCACTACATCCAGCCCTGCGGCTACCCGGTGCTGGCCGAGCTCGGCCTGATCGGTGAGCTGGAGGAGGCGGGCGCGGTGCGCAACTCCGCGCAGTACTGGACCCGCTGGGGCTGGATCCGGCCGGAGGACCGGGTCGGCCCTGGCGTCCTCCCGCACGGCTACAACGTGCGCCGCGAGGTGCTGGACCCGATGCTGCGGCGGCTGGCGGCCTCGACCAAGGGCGTCGACCTGCTGCTCGGCCACACCGTCAACGAGCTGCTGACCGACGACGGCCGGGTGGTCGGGGTCGCGGGCACCGCGGGCGGTGAGCGTTTCGAGGTGCGCGCCACGCTCGTCGTCGGCGCCGACGGCAAGGACTCGGCCATCGCCAAGCTCGCGGGCACCCCGTCGGAGACCTCGCCGAACAACCGCTTCAGCTACTTCGCGCACTTCCGCGGGCTGCCGCGGCCGGAAGGCCACAGCGCCAAGGCGTACTACCTGGAGCCCGACAACGCCTACGTGATGCCCAACGACGACGACATCACGGTCATCTCCGTGCTGCCGTCGATGGAACGGCTCGGCGAGTTCAAGGCCGACCTCGAAGGCGCCTACCGCCGCTTCGTCAAGGCGCTGCCCGACGCCCCCGACATCGACGCCGCCGAGCGCGTCACCAAGATCACCGGCACCGTCAACTACCCGCTGGTCGTGCGGGAGTCGACCGGGCCGGGCTACGCGCTGGTCGGCGACGCCGCCCTCACCAGCGACCCGCTGGCCGCGGTCGGCTGCGCGTGGGCGATGCAGTCGGCGCACTGGCTGGCCGACACCACCGCCCCCGCCGTGCTCGGCCACGGCGACCTCGGCGCCGCGCTGAACAACTACCGCAAGCGCCGCGCCGAGAACCTCAAGGCGCACGCGCACCTCATCGCCGACTACGCGACCGCGCGGCCGTTCAACCACATCGAGCGGTTCACCTTCTCCGCGGCGGCCCGCGACAGCCGGATGGCCGAGCACTTCCACGTCTTCGGCTCGCGGCTGATGAGCGTGCCCGACTTCCTGTCGCCGTGGGCGGTCGCGCGCTGCTCGATGGTCAACGGGCGGGCGCTGCTGCGGCCCAGGGCGCAACCGGTGCACTCCGGCGAGCGCGTGCTGACCGGGCAGGGCGCCCGATGACCGAGCGCTCGCACCGCGAACTGTGGGACTGCTGGTCGCGGATCTGGAACGGCGAGTACGAGCTGGCCTACGAGGTCGTCTCGGACGGCCTGCGGGTCAACATCCCCGACCACGGGATGCCCGACGCCGACACCATCCACGACCCGAAGACGCTGACGGCCTGGATCGCGGCCTTCCGCTCGTCGTTCGACGACGACGCGCGGATCTCCGGCGAGCTCGGCCCGTTCGTCGTCGGCGACCTCGCCCTCGGCCGCTGGGTGTTCAACGGCGTCTGGCAGGGCGGAAGGCCGGCGACGGCGACCGCCGAGCCGGGCACCCCGGTCACCTTCCGGGGCGTGGACATCCTGCGCTTCGAGAACGGCAGGATCGCCGAGTACTGGCTCACCGACGACCAGCTCGACCTCTACGCCCAGCTCGGCGCGGTGCCGATGCCGAAGTCGGCGCAGGCACTGGCGTTGCGCGCGGAGCTCTCGGAGCTGCCGCCGGAGGCGGGACGCGCCAGGGTGCTCGCGCTGGTGCTCGACGCGACCGCGGAACTGCTCGAACGCGACGAGATCCGAGCCTCCTCCGGCACCGAGAGCTTCGTCGCGCTCGGCACGGACTCGGTGACGGCGATGGCGCTGCGCACCCAGCTCGGCGAGAGCTGCGGGCTCGCGCTGCCCGCGACGATGGTCTTCGACTTCCCGGCACCCGGCGCGCTGGCCGGCCACCTGTGGTCGGAGCTGGCCGCCGAGCTCGGCGGACCGGAGGCCACCGCGCTGGCCGCGCTCTCCCGGCTGGAGGAGGCCGTTGCGGGACTGGCAGGCCAGGACGAGGTGTGGGACCGGATCGCGCAGCGGCTCACCGCGTTGCAGCGGGCCTTGGCGCCCGCCGGCGACGAGACGGGCGAGCTCGACTCGGCGACGCCGGAGGAGATGTTCGCCCTGCTGGACAGCAAGCTCGGCCCGGCGGGCAGCGCCGGATGACCCAGGCGGTCCGCGGGCCCGCCACCACCACAGCCTTCTCCGACGGAAGAGAACCTGGGCATGTCCAACGAAGAGAAACTCCTGCAGTACCTCAAACGCGCCACCGCCGAGCTCGACCGCACCCGGGACGAGCTGCGCCAGGTGCGCGAACGCGACGGCGAACCGCTGGCGATCGTCGGCATGAGCTGCCGGTTCCCCGGTGACGTCACCTCGCCGGAGGAGCTGTGGCGGCTGGTCGACGAGGGCCGCGACGCCATCACCGGTTTCCCGGCCGACCGGGGGTGGGACCTCGACGGGATCTACGACCCGGACCCGGCCGCGGTGGGCAAGAGCTACGTGCGCCACGGCGGTTTCCTGCACGACGCCGCCGACTTCGACCCGGCGTTCTTCGGGATCTCCCCGCGCGAGGCGGTGACCGTCGACCCGCAGCAGCGGCTGCTGCTGGAGACGACGTGGGAGGCGTTCGAGGACGCGGGCATCCGGCCCGAGACGCTGCGCGGCAGCGATACCGGCGTCTTCGTCGGGATCATGTTCGACGAGTACGGACTGCGCTTCCTCAAGACGCCGGTCGAGGGCTTCGACGGCTACCTCGGCGTCGGCAGCGCGGGCAGCGTGGCCTCCGGGCGCGTCTCCTACTCCTTCGGCTTCGACGGCCCGGCTGTCACGGTCAACACGGCGTGCTCGTCGTCGCTGGTGGCGCTGCACCTGGCGGGCCAGTCGCTGCGCCGCGACGAGTGCTCGATGGCGGTTGTCGGCGGCGTGATGCTGATGGCCACCTCGTTCTCCTTCACCGAGTTCAGCAGGCAGCGCGGGCTGTCGGTGGACGGGCGCTGCAAGTCCTACGCGGCGGCGGCCGACGGCACGGCGTGGGCCGAGGGCGTCGGAACCCTGGTCGTGGAGCGGCTTTCCGACGCGCGCCGCAACGGCCACCGGGTGCTGGCGGTGATCCGCGGGTCGGCGGTCAACCAGGACGGCGCGAGCAACGGGCTCACCGCGCCGCACGGGCCGTCGCAGCAGAAGCTCATCCGCGACGCGCTGGCCGACGCGGGGCTCACCGCCGCCGACGTCGACGCCGTGGAGGGCCACGGCACCGGCACCAAGCTGGGCGACCCGATCGAGGCCCAGGCGTTGCTGGCCACCTACGGGCAGGGCCGTGGCGGCAGTCCGCTGTGGCTGGGGTCGCTGAAGTCCAACGTCGGCCACACCCAGTCCGCGGCCGGGGTCGGCGGCATCATCAAGATGGTCAAGGCGATGCAGCACGGCGTGCTGCCGAAGACGCTGCACGTCGACGAGCCCAGCCCGCACGTGGACTGGGAGAGCGGGGACGTGCGGCTGCTGACCGAGCCGGTGGCGTGGCCGAGGTCGGCGGACCGGGTGCGGCGCGCGGGCGTCTCCAGCTTCGGCATCAGCGGGACCAACGCGCACGTCATCATCGAGGAGCCGCAGGAGGACGAGCCGGCGGGGACTCCGGCGGGCGATGTCGTGGTGCCGTGGGTTCTCTCCGGCCGCAGCGCCGAGGCGCTGAGCGCGCAGGCCCGGCGGCTGCGCGAAACCCTGGACCCGGCCGCGATCCCGGTGGACGTGGCCTTCTCGCTGGCCACCGCCCGCACCGCGATGGAGCACCGCGCGGTGGTCGTCGGCGGCGACCTGGCCGAACTCGTCGCGGGCCTGGAGGCCGTCGAGTCCCGGGGCCGCGCGGCGAACGTGGTGCGCGGCGCCGGCGGCGCGACCGGCCGGACCGCGTTCCTGTTCACCGGCCAGGGCAGCCAGCGGCTCGGCATGGGCCGGGGGCTGCGCGAGTCCTCGCCGGTGTTCGCCGCCGCCTTCGACGCGGTGTGCGACGAGCTGGACCGCCACCTCGGCGAGCCGCTGCGCGAAATAGTCCTCGCCGAGGACGACCCCACCGGGAAGCTGAACCGCACCGAGTTCACCCAGCCCGCGCTGTTCGCCGTCGAGGTGGCGCTGTACCGGCTGCTGGAGCACTGGGGCGTGCGCCCGGACTTCGTCACCGGGCACTCGATCGGCGAGCTCGCCGCGGCCCACGTGGCCGGGGTGCTGTCGCTGCCGGACGCGGCGAAACTGGTCGTCGCGCGCGGAAAGCTGATGCAGCGGCTGCCCGCCGGTGGCGCGATGATCGCCGTCCAGGCCACCGAGCAGGAGGCGCTGGCCGCGCTCGGGGACAGGCTGGACCGGGCCTCGATCGCCGCGGTCAACGGTCCGAGCGCGGTCGTGCTCTCCGGTGACGACGACGTGGTCTCCGAAGCCGCCGCGCGGCTGGAGGCAGAGGGCCGCAAGGCCAAGCGCCTCCAGGTCAGCCACGCGTTCCACTCACCGCACATGGACGCGATGCTCGACGAGTTCGCGGCGGTGGTGTCGACGCTGTCCTTCTCGGCGCCGCTGATCCCGGTGGTGTCGGACGTGACTGGGAAACCGGCCACCGCAGAGCAGCTCTGCTCGCCGGACTACTGGGTGCAGCACGTGCGCCAGGCTGTGCGGTTCAGCGACGTGGTCACCACGCTGCGCGCCGAGGGAGTCGGCGTCTTCGTCGAGCTGGGCCCGGACGGCACGCTCTCGGCCATGACCCGCTCGTGCCTGGGCGACGACCAGGACGCGCTCGTGGTCCCGCTGCTGCGCCGCGGCCGCCCGGAGCCGGTCTCGGCGCTCACCGCGCTCGGCGAACTGCACGTGCGCGGCATCTCCCCGGACTGGCAGGCCGTGTTCGAGGGCACCGGCGCGCGGCGCGTCGACCTGCCGACCTACCAGTTCCAGCGGCAGCGGTACTGGCTGGACGAGCCCGCGGCGACCGGTGACGTCGCCTCGGTCGGCCTGAGCCCCGCCGAGCACCCGCTGCTGGGCGCGGTCACCGCGCTCGCCGACCGCGACGGCGCGGTCTTCACCGGACGGCTCTCGCGTCAGTCGCACCCGTGGCTGGCCGACCACGTCGTGCACGACGCGACGCTGGTGCCCGGCACGGCACTGCTGGAGCTGGCGGCCAGGGCGGCGGCCCAGGTCGACTGCGACGCGGTGGAGGAGCTGACGCTGCAGGCGCCGATGGTGCTGCCGGAGCACGGCTCCCTGCTGATCCAGGTCGCGGTCGGCGGCCCGGACGACGACGGCAGGCGGGCGGTGAGCCTGCACTCGCGGCCCGACGAGGAGGATGCCTCGTGGGTCCAGCACGCCAACGGCCACCTGGCGGTCTCCGGCGGTGCGGGAGAACGCCTGGACGTCTGGCCGCCCGCCGAAGCGTCCGAAGTGGACCTCGACGGCCTCTACGAACGGCTGGCCGACACCGGTTTCGCCTACGGCCCGGCGTTCCAGGCGCTCGGCGCGGTGTGGCGGCGCGGCGACGAGCTGTTCGCCGAGGTCGAGCTGCCCGCCGAGCAGCGGGCCGACGCCGCCTCCTACGGGTTGCACCCCGCGCTGCTCGACGCATGCCTGCATGCGCTGGCGTGGGAGGAGGTCCGCGAGGGCACGCCGTCGGGACGGCTGCCGTTCTCCTGGAACGGGGTCCGGCTGCACGCGGTCGGCGCGTCGGCGTTGCGGGTGCGCTTCACCGGTGTGGGCACCGACTCCGTCGGGGTGACCGCCGCCGACCAGGACGGCGAGCCCGTGGTGTCGGTGGAGTCCTTCGTCTCGCGCTCGATGCCTGCCGAGCAGCTCGGCCAGGCGCGCCGCGGCAACGACTCGCTGTTCCACGTCGACTGGACACCGGTCGCCGCTTCCGGAGAACCGGGCACCGTGCGCCGCTTCTACAGCCCCGCCGAGGCTCGCGAGGCGCTCGCCGAAGGCGGGATCGACGCCGAGAACGTGGTCGTGGCCTGTACTTCGCTGGGCGGCGCCGATCTCGCCGAGGCCACCCACCGCACGACCGTGGAGATGCTGGGGCTGCTCCAGGACTGGATGGTCGGCGGTTCCTCGCGGCTGGTCGTGGTGACCCGGCGGGCGATCGCGGCCGAGCCGGGTGAGGACGTGCTCGACCTGGCGGCCTCGGCGGTGTGGGGCCTGGTGCGCTCGGCGCAGTCCGAGGCGCCGGACCGCTTCGTGCTGGTCGACGTGGACGACGACGCGGCGATGCTGCCCGCGGCGATCGCCTCCGGCGAACCGCAGGTGGCGCTGCGCGGCGGGGAGGTGCGCGTGCCCAGGCTGGCGCGGGCGTCGGCGCCCGGGGAGCCCGGTCCCGCCGCCTGGCGCGGCACGGTGCTGGTCACCGGGGGCACCGGGGAGCTCGGCGCGCTGCTGGCCAGGCACCTGGTGACCGAGCACGGCGTGCGGCACCTGCTGCTGACCAGCCGCAGGGGGCCGCGGGCCGAAGGTGCCGCGGAGCTGGTGGCCGAGCTGGAGGCGATGGGTGCCGCGGTTGCGGTGGCCTCCTGCGACGTCACCGACCGGGAGTCCGTCCGCGCGCTGCTGGCGTCGGTGCCCGCCGAGCACCCGCTCAGCGCGGTCGTGCACACCGCGGGCGTGCTCGACGACGGGATCATCACCTCGCTCGACGCGCAGCGCGTCGGCAAGGTGCTGCGCCCGAAGGTCGACGCGGCGCTGCACCTGCACGAGCTGACGCGCGACGCCGATCTCGGAGCGTTCGTGCTGTTCTCTTCGGTCGCCGGAACGCTGGGCAGCCCCGGACAGGGCAACTACGCCGCGGGCAACGCCTTCCTGGACGCCCTCGCGCAGCACCGCAGGGCTCAGGGCCTGCCGGCGACCGCGCTTGCGTGGGGCATGTGGCAGCCCAGTGGCGGGATGGCGGGCACGCTCGGGCAGGCCGACCTGAACCGGATGGCCCGCTACGGCGTGCTGCCGATCGACCAGGAGCAGGGCGTCGAGCTGTTCGACGCCGCGTGCGCGTCCGACCGCGCCGCGCTGGTGCCGGTCCGCCTGGACCGCAAGGCGTTGCGGGCCGGGAAAGCACCGCTGCCGCCGCTGATGCGCGGCCTGGTGCGGGTCTCGACGCGCCGCGCGGCCTCCGGCGGCGGCACCGCCGCGCAGCCCGCGTCGTCCCTGCGCGACCGGCTGGCCGCGCTTTCCGACGACGACCGGCTCAAGGCGCTCACCGAGCTGGTGACCACCACGGTGGCCGCGATCCTTGGCCACAGCGGAGCCGACGCCGTCGGCGTGGACACGACGTTCCGGGACCAGGGCTTCGACTCGCTGCTGTCGGTCGAGCTCCGCAACGCGCTGGGCGAGGCCGCCGACCTGCGGCTGCCTCCCACCGCGGTCTTCGACCACCCGACGCCGCGGGCACTGGCCGCCAAGCTGCACGAGCTGGTGCTGCCGGCGCTGACGGGCTCGGCCCCCGCGCCGGTCCGGAGCGAGACGCTGGTCGGACTGTTCCGCGACGCCTACGAGTCGCGGCTGCTCGGCCCGGCGGCGAACCTGCTGGCCAACGCCGCGCAGCTGCGTCCGCTGTTCGGTCCGGACACCGAACCGCCGGTGTTCCCCGCGGTCACCGGTGACGGCCCCGTCGTCGTCTGCTTCTCGTCGATGATGGCGATCTCCGGGCCGCACGAGTACGAGCAGCTCGTCTCACACCTGGGCGGACACGCGGTCTGCACGCCCCCGCTTCCGGGCTTCGGTGCGGGCGAAGCGCTGCCGGAGTCGCTGGAGGCGCTGGCCGCCACCCAGGCCGAGGCGACCGCGAAGCTCGCCGAAGGACGCGGCGTGGTGTTGCTCGGCCGCTCCACCGGCGGCTGGATCGCCCACGCCGTCGGGCGTCGGCTGCGGGAGCTGGGCGTGGAGCCCGAGGCCGTCGTGCTGCTGGACACCCTGGCCAGCCCGGTGGACCTCGACGACCTGGCGATGGTGTCGGCCAAGATGCTCGAGCCCGCCAGCAGCGCGTTCCTGGACGACCACCGGCTGATCGCGATGGGCGGCTACCTGCGGATCTTCGACGGCTGGGAACCCCGTCCGCTGGACGTTCCTTCGGTGATGATCCGCGCCACCGAACGGGAAGGAGCGCACGACCGTCCGAGGTGGACGCTTGCGGAAACCACTGTGGACACACCTGGCGACCACTTCACGATGCTGGCCGAACACGCCGCGACCACGGCGCGCGCGGTCGACGAGTGGCTGCGGGCGCTGCGCGGGGGAGCAGGCGCGTGACGGGCGGCCTGGCGACCCTGGAGCGGGTCGAGTCGTTCCTCCCCGGCCGCGCGGTCGCGGTCGGGGAGCTGGCCGGCGACCTGGGCCTGAGCAAGGCGAAGCTGTCGCTGTTCCAAAAGGTGCACGGGCTGCGCACGCTGCGCGTCGACCCCGAGCTGGGGCTGCTCGACCTGGTGCTGCCCGCGGCCAGGCGGGTCGTGGAGTCGCTGGCCGACCCCGCGCGGGTGCGCCACGTCGTCCACGCCCACGCCACTCACGAGGTGAGCCCGCCGCTGGCGGAGCTGCCCGGCAGGATCCGCGACGAGCTGGGCCTGAGCGGGGCGCAGGCGTTCGGGCTGACCCAGCAGAACTGCGCGGTCGGGCTCGGGGCGATCGACGTCGCCGCCGCCCTGCTGCGCGCGGGCGCCGAACCGGGGGCCCGGGCGCTGGTGGTGACGGGGGAGAAGGCGTTCTCCCGCATCATCGGACTGCTGCCCAACACCGCGATCATGGGCGAGGCCGCGGCCGCGTGCCTGGTCGCGCTGGACGGCGACGGCGACCCGGTGACGGCCCTGGCCGGGCGCACGCTCGGCCAGTACGCGGAGCTGGTCTCGCTGAGCCCGGAGGAGGCCGCCCGGTTCGGCAAGGACTACGCGCCCGTGCTCGCGGAGGTCATGCGGGATGCGGTCGCCGCCGCGGGGCTGGAGCTGTCCGACATCGAGATGGTCATCCCGCACAACGTCAACATGCACGCCTGGCGGCAGACCATCGACGAGCTGCGGATCCCGCCGGGCCGGGTGTTCCTGGACAACATCGCCCGCTACAGCCACTGCTTCGCCTCCGACGTCTTCGTCAACTACACGACGCTGCGCGACGCCGGGCGCCTGACCGCCGGCGGGCACTACCTGCTCGCCGCGGTCGGCGCCGGGGCGTCGTTCAAGGCCGCCGTCCTGACCCACCGCGGGGAGCGCTGATGCGAACCAGACCGGGCGCCGCGCGCGCCACCGACCCACGAACCCGGGAGACCCAGCGATGAGACCGTCGGCGACGACGTTGGAGAGGATCGAGTCCTTCGCACCGGAGCGGCGGGTGCCCGTCGAGGACCTGGCCGAGCGGCTCGGGCTCAACCGCTCGAAGATCCGGCTCTTCAAGCGGGTGCACGGACTCGGGGAGATCCGGTTCGACCCGGAGATGGGCCTGTTCGACGTCGTGCTGCCCGCGGCGCGGCGGATCGTGGAGGCCGAGGCGGACCCCGCGCGGATCCGCTACGTGATCTTCGCCCACACCACCCAGGCGCTCACCCCACCGCACGTCGACGCCGCGCGGGAGATCCGCGACCGGCTCGGGCTGCGCCACGCCGAGGCGTTCGCGATCAGCCAGCAGAACTGCGCCAGCGGCATGGCCGCCGTCGACGTGGCCGCCGAACTGCTGCGGGCGGAAGGCGACGGCACCACCCGCGCGCTGGTGGTCACCGGCGAGCAGGCGTTCTCGCCGAAGGTCCAGCTCATCGCCGACACCGCGATCATGGGCGACGTCGCGGCGGCCTGCCTGGTCGGGGTGGGCGGTCCGGGCGAGCAGGTCCGCTCCTACGTGACCCGCACCCTCGGCGACTTCTCGGCGTCGATGCTGCTGGACGAGGAGCGCAACCTGCGGTTCGGCAAGGTCTACGCGCCGGTTCTGGCCGAGGTCGTGCGGGAGGCGGTGGCCGGGGCGGGGCTGGAGCTGCCGGACATCGACCTGGTCATCCCGCACAACGTCAACATGCAGTCCTGGCGGCAGACCATCGGCGAGCTGGGCATCGAGCGCGAGCGGGTGTTCCTGGACAACATCGCCAGGTTCAGCCACTGCTTCGCCTCCGACGTCTTCCACAACCACTCCACGCTGCGCGCGCAAGGGCGGCTGGTGCCCGGCAGGCACTACGTGTTCGCCACCGTCGGGCTCGGCGCGACGTTCGCGGCGATGGTCATCACTCACCAGGGGGATGGTGCGAGCAATGCATGAGGCGACCTACACGCCGAGGCTGAAGGAAGCCCTGGTCGGGCGGGCCGACGCCCGGTTCGTCTGGCTGTGCGGCTTCGAGGTCGAACACCAGTGGGCGCGCGGCTACGTCGGCCTGCCCGCCGCTCCGCTGTCGGTGACCACCGCGACCGTGCAGCGCATGGAGGAGCTCGGCGCGATGCTGGCCGAGCCGTCGGACGTCCTGCTGCTGAGCAAGCCGCTGGACCCCGGATATCGCCGCTACGCCGAGGAATCCGGGTTCCCGCTGCCGGAGGAGCTGGTCGTGGCGGGCGGCGGCACGGGCACCGCCGAAGCGGTGCTGGAGTCGCCGGAGGCGCTGCGCAGGCTCGGCGAGCTGGCCGCAGGCGGCGCGTACCTGATGCCGATGGGCAACTCGGCGGTCGAGCAGGCGGTCTCCGAGCGCAGCGGGCTTCCACTGGCGGTGCCGGATGCCGCGACCTACGAGCGGGTCAACAGCAAGATCTACAGCCGCCGTCTGGTCGAGGAGCTGGGACTGCGGGCGATTCCCGGGTTCTGCTGCGAGAGCACCGACGACCTGCACGCCGCGCTGGAGTCGGTGTCCGAGACCGAGCCGGTGATCGTCAAGGACGCCTACGGCGTCTCCGGCAAGGGCCTCGTCGTGGTCGACAGCAGGCGCAAGGCCGACCGGCTGCTGCGCATGGTCGACCAGCGCGCCAAGCGCAAGGACGACCGGACCCTGCACGTGGTCGCCGAGCGGTTCATGGCCAAGCGCTTCGACCTCAACTACCAGATCACCATCTCGCGGTCCGGGTCGGTGACGCTGGACTTCGTCAAGGAGGCGATGGTCTCCGGCGGTGTCCACATGGGACACGTCATGCCGCCGGACCTCTCGGCCGCGCAGCTCGACGAGATCGCCGGGACCGCCGAGCGGATCGGTGCCCGGCTGCACGCCGACGGGTTCTTCGGCGTGGTCGGCGTGGACGCGCTGGTCTCGGCCGACGACGTGGTCCACCCGGTGCTGGAGCTCAACGCCCGGCTCAACATGTCGACCTACCAGGGCCGGGTCACCGAGCGCCACCAGGCGCCGGACGGGGTCGCCCTGGCCAAGCACTACCCGCTGCACCTGGCCGGAGCGGTGGCGTTCGACGAGGTCCGCGACGTGCTCGGACCCCTCGCCGACACCCCGGCCGGCGGGCGCGGGCTCATCGTGACCTGCTTCGGCACGGTCAACGCGCAGGCCGGTTCCGGCCCGTTCGACGGAAGGCTCTACGCGGTGCTGTTCGGCCACGACCGCGGCGAGCTCGGCGAGCTCGACCGCGCGGTCACCGCCGCGCTGGAGAAGGTGCAGGCAGTGGAGGGAGCAGCATGACCAGCAGCGAGTTCCGGGTGCAGGGGCTGTCGATCAGCGAGATCGCCGCGGAGTTCGGCACCCCGCTCTACCTCTACGACGCGGAGGTGCTGCGCTCGACCTACCAGGGGCTGCGCGACCTGCTGCACCCGTCGGTGGACATCTTCCTGTCGCTGAAGGCGAACCCGAACATCAGCGTGTGCGGCTGCCTCGGCTCGCTGGGCGCGGGCGCGGAGGTCTCCTCGCTGGTGGAGCTGACCACCGCGCGCCGGGCCGGGATCGCCGCGAAGGACACCATCTTCCTCGGGCCGGGCAAGAACCGCGCCGAGCTGGAGGAGCTGGTCACCGCCGGGCTGCACGCGGTGGTGTGCGAGTCGCTGGAGGAGGTCCGGATCCTCGACGAGCTCGCCGTCGAACGCGGTGTCGGGGAGCTCGCGGTGATGCTGCGCATCAACCCCGACTTCCACACCAAGGGATCGGGGCTGGCGATGGGCGGCAAGCCCCGCCAGTTCGGCATCGACGTGGAGATCCTGCGGCAGAACCAGGAGTTCCTCAAGGGACTGCGCCGCGTCCGGCTCACCGGCATCCACGCCTACATGGGCACCAGGTTCCTCAAGCACGCCGACCTGGTGCACAACACGCGCCAGATCCTGGAGACCGCCGACCAGCTCTCCGACGAACTCGGCATTCCACTGGGGACGGTCGACTTCGGCGGCGGCTTCGGCGTCGCCTACTTCGAAAACGAGACCGACCTCGACCTGCCGTCGCTGGCCGAGGGCATCAACGAGGCCGTCGAGCGGTTCCGCGACAAGCACCCGGACACCCGGCTGGTCAACGAGCTCGGCCGCTACCTGACGGCGATGTGCGGCACGTACGTGATGCGGGCGCTCTACGTCAAGGAGTCCATGGGCGAGCAGTTCGTCGTCGCCGACGGCGGCACCAACCACCACATGGCGGCGGTGGGCATCGGCAGCTTCGTCAAGCGCAACTTCCCGATCCGCTCGCTGACCCGCTACGCCGACGAGGCCGAGGCGGAATACACCCTCACCGGCCCGCTGTGCACGCCCAACGACGTCGTCGGCAAGAAGGTCGCCCTCCCACCGGTGGAACCGGGCGACCTCATCGGCGTGGAGCGCTCCGGCGCCTACGGGCCGTCGGCCTCGCCCGGCCTCTTCCTCAGCCACGGCTACCCGGCCGAGGTCATGGTGCACGAGGGCCGCGCCCACCTGGTCCGCCGGCGGGACGACGTCGAGGACCTGCTCGGCAAGCAGTCCCTCATCGAGTTCTGAACACGAAGCCACCGAAACGAAGAAGGTGTGACGAGCATGGAGAAGCACGAGGTCGTGTCCGCCGTCGAGACCGCGCTGACCGAGGTCCTGGAGCGCGAGGTCTCCGGGCTGGCGGCCGGCGACCGGCTGTTCGAGGACCTGCACCTGGACTCCACGTCGGTGCTCGAGCTGCTGATGGCCCTGGAGGACGGCATCGGCATCGAGATCGACCCGGAGACCCTGGACATGGACGACTTCCAGTCGGTCGGCACCCTCACCGACTACCTGCTGGCCCGCCGCGCCGAGGCGGGCGACGTGGTCGGCGCCGGGGAGCGGTGATGCCGGCGGTGAGCGCGGCCGCGGCGGTGGTCTCCCCGCCGGCGCGGCCCTACCACGACGACCCTTCGATCACGGCCTTCTACCGCGACCTGGTGGAGCCGTTCGGCGAGACCGTGGACGAGGCCCTGCTGCGCGGGGGTGCCAACGTCTTCCACCGCGACCTGGCCGACGCCCTGGTCGACGACGAGGGCATCGGGGAACTGGTCGCGGACCTGGTGATCGTCACCCACGCGCTGCCCGACGTGCACCCGTTCACCGCCGTCGCCTCGCACCTGAACATGCGGCTCGGCGGCCGGGCGACGAGTTTCGCGATCTCCGAGCAGGGGCTGGCGGCGCCGTTCACCGCCCTGCGGGTGATGTCGGGGTTCCAGCGCAGCGGGCGCGCCGAGTGCGCGGTGCTCGCGGTGCTGGAGCAGACCACGATGCCCACCCGGCATCCGCTGGTGCACGACAACGAGCTGGTGGACTCCGGTGCGCTGCTGGTGTTCGGGGGTGCCGACGGGCTGCGGGTCGACGCCGTGGAGACCACTCCGACGGCGGACGCGGCCACCGAGCGGCTCCGCGAGCTCGCGGCCAAGGACCCCGACGACACCCTGCTGGTGGTCGGCCCGTGGAGCGCGTGGGACGGGCTCGACGGCAGCGCCGTGCACCGCGTCGCGCCCGGCGGCTACTGCACCAGCGTGTGGCTGGAACTGGCCCGCAACTGGCGGAACTGGCAGCAGGAGCACGCGGTCGTGGTGCTGGCCGACGTCGAGCCGCGGACCGGCCAGGGCCACCTCGCCGTGCTGCGCTCGGGACGGCAGTAGCGGCGATGTGGGTCGGAGTCGACGTGCTGGGCGCGGGGGAGCTGGACGCACTGCTCGCCCGCCCCTGGTTCCGCACCTACACCTACGCCGCCGCCGAGCTCGCGATCGCAGACACCTTCGGGGCGAGCCGCGCCCGCGAGTTCCTCGCAGGCCGGTTCGCGGCGAAGGAAGCGGTGCTCAAGGCGCTCGGCACGGGAGTCGGCGGGGGCATCACCCCGAGGCAGGTCGGCATCCTGCGCGACGTCACCGCCGCTCCGGTCGTGGAACTGACCGGGGCGGCGTCCGCGCGCGCCGACGCCCTCGGCATGGCAGAGATCGCGGTCTCGATCTCGCACAAGGACGACTACGTGGTCGCGGTGGCGGTCGGCGGCAGGGCCGGGGCACCGCTGGGCGGCGGCGCGGGCATCGCCCGCACGACGCTGGAGGAGATCGCCTCGCAAGGGGCGAGCAGAGGCAGAGCGAGGAGCAGGGATGTCTGAGGTGGTCACCGCCACGATCAGGGTCCGGATGGGGCAGCAGGACGCCCATTACGGAGGCGACCTGGTGGACGGTGCGCGGATTCTGGAGCTGTTCGGCGACCTGGTCACCGAGATCACCATCCGCACCGACGGGGACGAGGGGCTGCTGACCGGCTACGGCGCCCTGGAGTTCCTGGCACCGGTGCGCGCGGGGGACTTCGTCGAGGCGACCGGCCGCCTGGTGCGCCGCAGCCGGTTGCGGCGCACGGTGGAGCTGCAGGCGCGCAAGGTCATCGCGTCGCGCTACGGCGAAAGTCCCACCGCGGCCGAGTTTCTCGACGAACCAGTCCTCGTCTGCCGGGGTGTCGGCACTACCGTGATCCCCGCAGCTCTGGCGCGGCGTCGTTCGTCAACCGCCCCGCACCTCGTTCCCAGCACCACCGGAGTCGACTGAACCCAGAGCCGACCGAACCACCGAGTTCATCCAGCCACTCAGTCGACCGAACCCAGAGTCGCTGAACCACTGCGGAATTCCTGTTGGAGAGGATCCGGATGACCGTCCCCGCCCAGAACACCCCGAGCCCGAGCCGGGTCATGGCGATCGCGATATCCAGCGCGTTCCTGATCGGCCTCGACGCCATGGTCGTCGCGCCGCTGATCCCGGCCATCGCCGAGGACACCGGTGCGCCCGCCCGGCTCGGCGGGCTGCTGGTGAGCATGTACGCGCTGCTGTTCGCGTTGTCGGCACCGCTTTTCGGTGCCCTGTCCGACCGCCTCGGCCGCCGCCGCATCCTGACGATCGGACTGGTCGTCTTCGTGGTGGGCAACGCGCTCACCGGCGTCGGCCTGAACTTCGGGTTCCTGCTCGCCTGCCGCGCGGTCTCCGGGCTCGGCGCGGCGATGATCATGCCCAGCGTGTACGCGATGATCTCCGACACCCACCCGTTCGAGCAGCGCGGCAAGGCGATCGGCAAGGTCGTGGCCGGGCTGCTCAGCTCGTCGGTGGTCGGTGTCCCGATCGGCTCCTACCTGGCCTACCTCACCAGCTGGAGCGCGGCGTTCTTCGTCATCGCCGCGGCCACCGCGGTGGTCCTGGTGCTGGTGCTCGTGCTGCTGCCGGAAATGGCCGGGCCGTCGGCGGGCAAGCCGCAGAAGACCAGCGCCGCCAAGGCGGTCCTGGGTATGGTGCGAAGCGCCGTCTCCACGCCCGCGGTGCTGTTCGTCCTGGCCTGCACGCTGCTCTGGGCAGCGGCTCTCTACGGGCTGTTCTCCAACATCGGCACCTTCTACGCCGAGCGGTTCCACCTCAACGAGGCGCAGGCGGGCCTGACCATCATGGGTTCGGGCGCGGGCAGCATGGCCGGGGCGCTGCTGGGCGGCCGCATCGCCGACCGGGTCGGCAAGCGGACCGTGATGGTGGTGGCCGCGCTGGTCGCCGCGACCGGGGTGATCGCCACCCCGCTGATCGGCGACAACCTGGTGCTGGTGCTGATCGCCTTCATCGCGTGGGGCACCGCGGTCGGCATCGGCCAGCCGTGCCTGACCGCGCTGGTCAGCGAGCTGCGCCCGGAGATCCGGGGTACCGCGCTGGCGCTCAACAGCTCCGCGCAGTACCTCGGCATGATGCTGGCGACCAGCCTGGCGGCGCTGCTGCTGGAGCGCGGCGCCTCGTTCGTGGTGATCGGCGTGATCTGCGGCGTCTGCGCGCTGCTGGTGCTGCCGCTGCTGGCCGGCATCAAGGGAGCGGCGGGCACCGTCGCGGCGCAGGAGAAGCAGGCGGCGCAGGAGGTGGCCCGATGACCGCGGACGTGCGCGGCAAGGTGCTGTTCGAGAAGTTCGTCGACCTGTGGAACGGGGACCTCGACTACGCCGACACCGCGGAGTTCATCGCCGACGACGTCGTCGTGCACAGCGCACAGCTCGCCCGGTACCTCGGTTTCCCCGACTCCAACCAGATCACCACCCGCCAGGGGCTGTTGGACTGGGTGACCTCGGTGCGCACCCTGCTCGACGGCGTGCGCTTCCGGACCGTGCCGGGCCCCATCCAGGAGGGCGACCTCGTCGCGGGCGGCTATGTGGTGACCGGCACCTACGCCGGTGGCGCGCCCAACGCCCAGGCGGAGCCGGGAACGCCGGTGGAGTACACCGGGATGTCCATCACCCGCATCGAGAACGGCAAGATCGCCGAGTACTGGGTCCTGTCGGACGCCCTCGGGCTGCTGTCGGACCTGAAGGCGATCCACCGGCCCTGACGGCAGTGCGGCCCCGCCCCGACGGCTTGGGCGGGGCCGCGGAGGCGTCTGGCCTCTCACCATTGACGTTCACGACGCGATCGACTACTCGGCATAATCACTGCTGTGGCCTGGCCAGAAGTTGACCTGCAGCTCCCGTCACCTGAGATCGAGGTGAAAGATGATCGGCTTGCTGCCAAGGGGGTGCGAGTCATCCTCAAACGTGACGATCTCATCCACACCCACATGCCAGGCAACAAGTGGCGGAAGCTCAAGTACAACCTCCAGGAAGCGCAGCGCACGGGACACGACACTCTCTTGACTTTCGGCGGTGCGTACTCGAACCACATTCGGGCAGTAGCAGCAGCCGGTTGCTACTTCGGGTTCAAGACCGTGGGTGTGATTCGTGGGGAGCAGCACCTCCCGCTCAATGACACGTTGGCGTTCGCAACTTCCTGTGGCATGCGGCTCTCGTATCTCGATCGCGGTACGTACCGGAACAAGCACGATCCTTCCGTTGCCGATGCGCTGCGAGAGCGGTTCGGGCGGTTCTACCTGCTTCCAGAGGGTGGTAGCAACGCTCTCGCGGTGCGAGGCTGTGCTGAGCTGGCGGCGGAGATCGAGACCGACTTCGATGTGATCTGCTGTGCTTGTGGTACCGGTGGCACGATCGCGGGGATAGCGGGATCGCTTAGGGCCGGACAGCGAACTATTGGGTTCCCGGTCTTGAAGGGAGCACACTTCCTCTACGAGGACATCGCCCGATTGCAGCGCGAAGGTCTGGGCAAGGTCAGCGACAACTGGACCCTCGCGCTCGACTTCCACTTCGGTGGTTTTGCCAGGAAGACGAGGAACCTGGACGAGTTCATCCAGGATTTTCGAGGACGGCACGGGGTCGAGCTGGATTGGGTCTACGTGGCCAAGATGCTCTACGGGGTGTTCGTCTTGGTCGAACGACGTGACTTCAAGCCGGGTACGACGATCGTCGGCGTGGTAACTGGTTGACGCGATCATGCTCTGTTGTGGTAGCGACGTTGAACGCTCTTGGCTGTCGAGCGGTCGCAGCGGGTGAGTTCCCAAACTCCTGTGTGCTGCTGTCCGGCCTGCGCCCGCGGCTGGCGGCAGCGGGCGCTGGAGGCCGACGACGTCCGAGCCCTGCTGTGGGCGGAGGTCCGCAGGCTCGTCACCGGAGGCGACCTGGCCGCCACCGACGACCGGCTGCCCGCGGAGGTGTCGGCGGCGTTGCTCGCGACCCGGCAGCGGGCCACCGACGAGCTCCGGCGCTCGGTCCTGGCCGAGATCGGTGCGGACCACCGGGTCGTCCTGCACGGCGCGGTCGACCCGTGGGCGACCGGCGCACTGCCGGGGCTGACGCCCGACGCCGCGAGCGAGGTCGATTCCGTGGTGTTGCAGTGCTGGAATCCTGGCGAGAAGTCGATCAGCGACGTGGCGGCCGCCCGGTCTGAAGTACCGTCCGAAGTGGACATCGATGCATACGTCACGGCGGTGGCCGCGCAGCCGGTGGGCATGAGCGACCACGTGCGCGGGCTCGGCAGCGCGGGAGCCTCGGAGCTGCACCTCTACCACCTGGGTCTGGCGGGCCCGGCGCGATGGGCCGACCTGCGTGCGGCGGTCCGCCAGGCCCACGCGGCGGAACCGGCGTGGAGGTGAGCCTCCAGCCGCGAGTGACCGTCCTATGAGGACCGTCTGGGCGAATCCGGTCGGCGGCGGACCTCGGGCCGCCGCCCCGCGGACGGGGGCCCGCTCGCTACAACGGCGGCGGGAGCGGGCCCTCACCCACGAGGAAGGGCCGGTGCGGGGCACCGCACCGGCCCTGGCGTCCCCGCGCTCAGCGGAGTTCGTCCTCGCTCACCCGGAAGTCGCGGAACTGGGCGTGCACGTCGCGGCTCGGGCCCCACGAGGTGTCGTGGCCACCGAAGAACGTCGAGAAGAACACGCCGGAGAACGGGATCTCCGAGATCTGGTGGATTCCCTGCTCCCGCAGCACTTCTCGCCCGTCGTAGTCGACGGTGATCGTGCCGCTGTCGCGGTCCACCGACTGCTCGACGGTGTGCCAGCCGCCGTCGGCCTGCCACGACCACGCGCCCAGGCCGACGTCCTTGCCGTAGCCGCCACCCTGCGACGGGTCGTAGACGTAGACGGTGGCCTGGGACTCTCCGCCGCGGACGCGCCACATGTACCGGGTCGACCAGGCGTCGCCGTGCTCGCCGCCGCTGGAGTGCCCGGGCGGGCCGCCGTAGAGGCCGGGCAGCTTCCCGCCCTTGGCGCCGAAGTCCCAGTCCGACCCGAACCTGACCTGGTAGCTCAGGTGCAGGGTCCGGGCGTCGGCGAGGTCGTCGCGCCCGATGGAGCGGAAGTCGGTGTAGAACTGGCCACCGCCCTCGCTGGGGCAGTTGTCGCACGACGGCGCCGAGGATCCCTTGCCGTAGAACACGTCGAGCTGTTCTCCCTGGGCCTGCATCCGGTCGTAGCCGAAGCCACCCTCGCCGACCACTCCCCAGTGCTGCTTCCACGAACTGCCCGGGAAGTCGGCGAAACCGCCGGTCCACGGTGCGGCCGAGACCTCCGGCGCGGCACCGGCCGGGGCCGCGCACAGGGCCATCAGCAATGCCAGGGACATGCCCGCGAACCCGCTCGCCCGGCGAACCCGCCGGAATCCACGTCGTCTTCTCACGTCGCTCTCCTCTTGAGGCGTCGGCATCAGCAGGACGTGAGCGGGTGAGCCGGTGTTGAGACAGGCACACCGCACCCACTCACGAACGTCGACCGGGCGGCGGTGCGGTCGTGGCCGCAGGAGGGTTCCTCCGGCCGTTCAGAGCAGACACCGCAAGACGGTTCGCGGTCAACACCGCCGCGTGGCGGCTGCCGGGCTACCGCGACGAGGACAGTGGTTCGTACTGGTGCTCGGGGCGGCCGCTGGCGCCGTAGCGCAAGGTCATGCGCGCCTTGCCGTCCTGCGCCAGAGCGGCGAGGTAGCGCTGCGCGGTCGCCCGCGCGATGCCGAGTTCCTCGGCGATCTCGGCCGCCGAACGCGCGCTTTCCCCGCGCTGCAACGCATCCAGCACCAGCTGGGAGGTCAGCGGCGACTGCCCCTTAGGAGCGGCGGGGCGGTCGCCCTCGTGCAGCAGCCGCATCGCGCGGTCGATCTCGTCCTGGTCGACCGCGCCGCCGGTCACCGGCAGGCGAGCCCGGTAGCGGGCGTAGGCGGTGAGCCTGCTCCCGAGCTGCTCGGCGGTGAACGGCTTCACCAGGTAGTTCAGCGCACCGGCTGCCAGGGCCGCACGCACCGAGGCCGGGTCGGTGGCGGCGGTGAGCATGATGGCGTCGACGTCGAGCTCGCCCAGCAACGCGATGCCCGACCGGTCGGGCAGGTAGTTGTCGAGCAGCACGAGGTCGGGGTTCCGGGTGTCGACCAGCTCGCGGGCCTGCTCGGCGCTGTGGGCGACGCCGACCACCTTGAAGTCCGGGACCCGCTCGGTGAACTCGGCGTGCACCTGCGCCACCCGGAAGTCGTCGTCCACCACGGCCACCCTGATCACAGCTTCGCCTCCCGCTCGTCGACCGGACCGGTCGCGGATTCCAGCACACCCGGCAGCACGGCGACGAACACCGCCCCGCCCGTCCCGTCCTCGGGCTCCGCGAGCCGCACGTCTCCACCGAGGCTGCGAGCCGCCTGGCGGCACAGCGCCAACCCGAGCCCCCGGTTGCCGCCGCCCTTCGACGACACACCCTCGGTGAAGATCCGCGCCCGCAGCGCCTCCGGCACGCCGTCCCCGCTGTCCACGACCGACACGTGCAGCGCGGTGCCGTCGGCGAGCAGGTCGACCTCCACCCGCGCGGGCCGCCGCGAGCCGGTGCGCGCCGCGTCGATGGCGTTGTCCACCAGGTTGCCGACCACGGTCACCACCTCCACCGGCGCGACGACCGCCGTGGGCACCCAGCTGGTCTCGCCCAGCTCCAGCTCCACGCCCCGCTCCAGCGCCCCGGCCTTCTTCGCCGACAGGAACGCCACCAGGTACGGGTCGCGCACCGCGTCGGCGGCCGGGCCGAGCCCGGCGATCGAGCCGGTGGACAGCGCCTGCACGTACTCGACGGCCTCCTGGTGGCGCTCGGTCTGGAGCAGCCCGGACAGCGTGTGCAGCCGGTTGGTGAACTCGTGGCGCTGCGCGCGCAGCGTGTCGGTCATGCCGCGCACCGACTCCAGCTCCTGACTGAGCGCTTCCAGGTCGGTGCGGTCGCGCAGGGTGAGCACGCCGCCGAGGTCCGTGCCGTCGCGCCGGACCGGCCGGTGTCCGGCCACCAGCACCCGGTCACCGGAGACGGTGATCAGGTTGCTCACCGGCCGGCCCGCCAGCAGCACCTCGCGCAGCCGCGGCGGGATGTCCAGGTCGGCCGCCGGGGAGCCGGTCTCGATCCGGGTGTCCAGCAGCCGCTCGGCCTCCCGGTTGCACACCGAGACCCGGCCGCCCGCGTCCACGGCCAGCACGCCCTCCCCGATGCCGTAGAGCACCGCCTCGCGCTGGCGCACCAGCTCCGCCAGCTCGTGCGGTTCCAGCCCGAGGGTGCGCCGCTTGAGCACGCGGGTCAGCCACGCCGCCCCGGCCACCCCGACCAGCAGCGCCCCGCCCGCGAACGCCGCCGAGGTGGCGATGAGCCGCAGCAGCGCGGTCTCGATGTGCTGGGCGTCGAACCCGACGCTGACCTGTCCGACGACGGTGCCGTCGGCGGTGCGCAGCGGCACCTTGCCCCGGGCCGAGAGCCCGAGGGTGCCGCGCTGGACGTTGACGACCTCGTGCCCGGCCAGCACCCAGCGCGGGTCGGTGCTCACGTGCTCGCCGATCTCGTCGGGGTTCGGGTGCGACAGCCGGACCCCGTCGCGGTCGGTCACCACGACGAACAGCGCGCCGGTGGCCTCGCGGGCGCGCTCGGCCTCGTCGCGCACGGCCTGCTGCGCCCCGCCCGCGACCGCGCCGGCCAGGCCGGTGTCGGCGGCCACCGCGCGGGCGACGCCCAGCGCGCGCTGGCCGTACTGGTCGGTGAGGTTGCGGTCGAGCAGCGACGCCACGAGCAGGAACCCGATTGCGGTGACCAGGGTGATCAGCCCGATCTGGAGGAGCAACGCCTGCCGCGCGAACCGCATCGGGCGGCGTGACATGCACCGACCATACCCGTCGAGCAAAACGCGCAGAACGCGTCGAACGCGGGATAGACGAACAACGCGGACAACATTCCCCGTGGTGAACCGGGTCACCTACGGTTCCGCGAAACGAAACACCGCTGTAACCGGGGCCACTCGGAGTCGTCCGGAGGACCGCTGGGGCCCTCCAGGGAAGGAGGAAGCGTTGATCGCGCTGCTCGGCTTGTGCATGGTGACCGTCTTCCTCTACCTGGTGATGAGCAAACGGCTCTCACCGATGGTGTCGCTCATCGTGGTGCCCGCGGTCTTCGCGGTGCTCGGCGGCTTCGCCCCGGACCTGGGCGACATGATCACCGAGGGCATCACCGACGTGGCGCCCACGGCGGCGATGCTGCTGTTCGCGATCCTCTACTTCGGGATCATGATCGACGCGGGGCTGTTCGACCCGATCGCGCGCGGTGTGGTCCGGCTGACCCGCAACGACCCGCTGCGGCTCATCATGGGCACGGTCGCACTGGTGGCGCTGGTGTCGCTGGACGGCGACGGCACGACGACCTTCATGATCACCGTCTCCGCGCTGCTGCCGATCTACCGCAAGCTCGGGGTGAGCCCGGTGCTGATGACCGGCCTGGCGTGCATGACCAACGCGGTCCTCAACGTCGTGCCGTGGGGCGGCCCGGCGGCGCGCGCGGCCAGCGCGCTGCGGCTGGACCCGCAGGAGCTGTTCGTGCCGATGATCCCGGCGCTGGCGGCCGGGCTGGCCACCGTGTTCGTGATCGCCTACGCGCTCGGCCTGCGCGAGCGCTCCCGGCTCCGCGCCCGCACCGGTGCCCCGGTGCTGGTCGGCGCGGGCGGCCCGGCCGTCACCGGTGGTGGCGACGACAGCGACCGCGGCGGTTCGGCCGGCGGCCCGGCCGACTTCGACGTCCTGGCCCCCGACCGCGAGTCCCTGCGGCCGAAGCTGATCTGGTTCAACGGCGCGCTGACCATGGCGCTGCTGACCGCGCTCATCATCGGCGTCCTGCCGATCGCGGTGCTGTTCATGATCGGCACCGGGCTTGCGCTGATCGTCAACTACCCGCGGCTGGAGCAGCAGCGCGCCCGCATCGCCTCCCACGCCGACAGCGTGGTGGCCGTCGTCGCGATGGTGTTCGCCGCGGCGGTGTTCACCGGCGTGCTCTCGGGCACCGGGATGATCGAGCAGATGGCGCAATACCTGCTGGCGGCCATGCCCGACGCGCTGTTCCCGTTCTTCAGCGTCATCGTCGCGGTGCTCAGCGTCCCGTTCACCTTCTTCATGAGCAACGACGCGTTCTACTTCGGAGTCATGCCGATCCTGGCCGAGGCGGGCGCCCAGCACGGCATCGGCGCCATGGAGATCGCCCGTGCATCGCTGCTGGGCCAGCCGATCCACATGCTCAGCCCGCTGGTGCCCGCGATGTACGTCCTCATCGGGCTGGCCAAGGTCGACCTCGGCGACCACCACCGCTTCGCCATCAAGTGGGCGCTGGTGGTCTGCGCCGTGGTCATCGCCAGCGGACTCGGCATCGGGATCATCGCGATCCACTGACCCGACAGGACCCGTGGGTCTTTTGGGCCGCTCTGGCGACCCAAAAGACTCACGGGTTCTTAGGCGAACGGAAACCTATGCGGCGTAGGCGAAAGCGTCGAACTCGTGCTTGGCGATGCCGTCGCGGAAGGCGTCGACCTCGGCCTCGGTGAAGACCAGTTCGGCATCCGGTGATGTGCTGCTGCGGAAGACGTGTGTGCCGTCCTCGCGGCGGGTGATCTCCAGGCACAGACCCTCGGTGCGGCCTGCGCGGGTGGCGGTGAGGAAGTCGTCGAACTGCTCGGCGGTGAACACGAGGCGGTGGTCGTCCGGCGCGCCGAAGGTCGTCTTGTCGTCGCGCAGTTCGACCCGGTCAGCCCTGCGCGCCACCCGCACGCACGACTTTTGCGGTTCGCTTCGGGTCGCCTTGCGGAAGTCGTGTTCGGCGAACGGCGCTGGCGTTGTGGTCATACGGCCTCCCTAAATGTTGGTTGCTCACTTCTTGAACTCGCGGGCGACCTTCGCGATGAACTTGCGGCTCTCGTCGAAGCTCAAGGCGGCCGAGGTCAGACGTGCCCAAGCGGTGTCGTGCGCGGCGAGCGCCTTCTTGTCGTCGAGGTATCGGATCTCTCCTTCGCCTTCGACGTATGCGAGTTCGAGCGGTCCGGCGGCACCTGGCGACGGCACGCGAAGCAGGACGAAGTGGTTGCCTATGGGGGATCGGCGGCCGGGAGGGGTCCTGAACGGCATCACCTGGATCATGACGTTCGGGCGATTCGATACCTTGACGAGGTAATCGAGCTGCTCACGCATGACCTCGGCATCGCCCCACATGCGACGCAAGCATGATTCCGAGAGCACGAAGTGCGCGTTGGTCGGCTCTGGCGCATCCAGGATGTCCTGCCGCGCGAGCCGGGCTTTTACGTGATCATCGATCGTCAGCCCATCGATCTCGGGTTCGTTGGCGTGCATGGCACGGACGTATGTCTCGCACTGTCTGTGGGAGATGACCCTGATGGCTGCCCCGACCAACCCGGCGTTGTCGCGTCCGGCCAGGAAAAACGTCGCCTGCGCCGACGGCTTCGATCGGCCGAGGATGGTGTCCACCTACGTCGGTGGTGACCGGGTGGTTCTTCTCGCGCCGCCTGCCGAGGCGGCGGTGATGACCCCCGAAGCGGCACGCGCGCTCGCCGAGGACCTGTGCGACCACGCGGCCGCGGTCGAAGTCCGGCGGTGGAGCGATGCCTCGCGGGTCCTTCCGTTCGTCCGCCGCCGCTGATCCACCCCGGCCGAACCACGCCCCCAGGTGACGGCCGGGCGCATGGGCGGGCGGCTCGGCGTCGAGCTCGCGGTCTGGCGAAACCGCGGGTTCCGCGCGTCGCCCGCCACTTCTCAACCCGGCGCCTTCCAACGGGTCGCCGGGCCGCAGCGCGGCGGTCCTGCCGAGACCCCGACCTCCGGCAGGACCGCCGTTCCCACCACGTCAGGAATGACCATGTTGCTTATGCCGCCCAGCAGGGAAGAGGAACCGCACCTCGCCGCGCTCAAGCGCAGCGTCGAATCCGGGTTCAGGGTCAGGCATTTCGGGGCTTGCGATGGCAGGACCGTCACGGCCATCTATGCCGAACGCTGGTGTGCCTACGGGGTGGTCGACAGCTACACCCTGCGGGCGATGACCGAAGCGGTCGCCGCCCGCGTCCGGATCGAGGATTACCCGCACGGCGACCCGCTGTGGGAAACCACCGGGACGGTCGCCGACGTGATCACCGCGCTGCTCGAACTTCCGCCGCACGGCCACCCCGGGGCGCCGGGGCAGGCCCGGCGCCCGTCCACCGCTTTCTGGTTGCCCGGACTTCGCTGATGGCCCCGGTCAAGTGGGGAACGAGCGTGCACTACCGGGACCGCGCCCATGCACTCCTCGGTCCCGGGATGGCGGCGCTATGCGGAATTCCGTGCGAGCAGACGTGGCGGCAACGATCAGGAAACCGGCGAATCTGCCCTGAGTGCGCTATCGCGTTCATGAGCTGGGCGTACCCGGCCGCACCGGCGGCTCGCCCAGGTACGTGACCACTTGGGAGCAGGGCGCTCCTCGGACGTGGAACGGCCCCCGGTCGAAGCGTTCGGGGGGCCGCTTCGAACGGGGGCCGGGCACCGGGGTCAGCGGCTGCTGACCAGCGAGCGCAGGAAGAAGGCCATGTTGGCCGGGCGCTCGGCGAGACGGCGCATGAAGTAGCCGTACCACTCGTCGCCGTAGGCGACGTAGACCCGCAGCCGGTCGCCCTCGGCGGCGATCCGGCGCTGCTCCTCGGTGCGGATGCCGTAGAGCATCTGGTACTCGAAGCTGCCGGGGGCGCGCCGGGCCCTGGCCGCCAGGTCGCCCGCGATGGCGATCATGCGCGGGTCGTGGGTGGCCACCATCGGGTAGCCGGCACCGTTCATCAGGACCTTCAGGCAGCGCACGTAGGAGCGGTCCACCTCCTGCTTGCCCTGGAACGCCACCGAGGCCGGTTCGGCGTAGGCGCCCTTGCAGATCCGGACCCGGGACCCGGCGGTGGCCAGGTCGCGGCAGTCGCCCTCGGTGCGGTGCAGGTACGCCTGCAGCACCGCCCCGACCCAGGGGAAGTCCACCCGCAGGTCGGCCAGGATGCCCAGCGTCGAGTCGGTGGTGGTGTGGTCCTCCATGTCCAGGGTGACCGTGGTACCCGCGGCGGCCGCGGCCTCGCAGATCTGCCGGGCGTTCTCCAGCGCGATCTTCTCGCCGTCCTTGGGCAGGAACTGCCCGACTGCCGACAGCTTCACCGACGCCTCGGCCCGCTCGGTCAGCCCCGCCTCGGACAGTGCGGCGAACACCCGCTGGTAGGCCCGCACGGTGGCGGTGGCCTGGCCGGCGTCGAGGGTGTCCTCACCGAGGTGGTCGAGGGTGACGTGCATGCCCTGGTCGCTCAGCGACCGGGTGGCCCGCACCGCGTCCGCGGGCGTGGTGCCCGCGACGAAGCGATCCACGACCGAGCTGGTCAGCGGGTTGGCCTCGACGAGTTTGCGCACACCGGTGGAGCGGGCCGCGGCCAGCAGAGGAGTCCGGAGCATCGTGCTCTCCTTCATGGGGTAGGTGGTGGCGGCCCCGCAGCGGGGCGGGGCCGCAACGCACGCGGGTTGCGTTTCCCAGGTGCAGCCGCGCCTCGCGCGGCTGGCGCTGCCACCGTCGGCGCGTCGGCCGTGGGCGTTCAGCGCGGACCCGCGTCGGGGGAGCGGGCCCACGCTGAACGCGGGCGGCGTCGACGCGCCATGAGAAGCGCCATCGGGCGCTTGTCAGCCCATGTGCGGATAGGTGTGCTGCGTCGGGGCGTTGAAGGTTTCCTTGATCGCCCGGGGGCTGGTCCAGCGCTGGATGTTGAACAGCGAACCGGCCTTGTCGTTGGTGCCGGAGGCGCGGCTGCCGCCGAAGGGCTGGCGGGAGACGATCGAGCCGGTGGGCTTGTCGTTGACGTAGAAGTTGCCCGCGGCGTGGCGCAGCTTGCGGTGCGCCTCGTCGATCGCCGAGCGGTCGGTGGCGAACACCGCGCCGGTCAGCGCATACGGGCTGGAGCTGTCGACGACGTCGAGGATCTCGGAGTACTTGCCGTCGTCGTAGACGTGCACGGCGATGATCGGGCCGAAGTACTCGGTGGTGAAGACCTCGTCTGCCGGGTCGGTGCCGACCAGCACGGTGGGCTCGACGAAGTAGCCCACGCTGTCGTCGTAGCCGCCGCCGGCCAGGATCTCGATCGAGGGGGTGTTGGCGGCCCGGTCGAGGGCGGCCTTGTGCTTGGCGAACGCGCGGGCGTCGATGACCGCTCCGCCGAAGTGGGAGAAGTCGGTGACGTCGCCGTAGCTGATGGTGCGGGTCAGCTCGGCCAGCTCCTCGCGCAGCCCGCCCTCCCAGATGGAGCGGGGGACGTAGGCGCGGGAGGCCGCCGAGCACTTCTGGCCCTGGTATTCGAAGGCGCCGCGGGCGAACGCGGTGGCCAGCGGGGCCGGGTCGGCCGAGGGGTGCACGACGATGAAGTCCTTGCCGCCGGTCTCCCCGACGATGCGGGGGTAGGAGCGGTAGGTGTCGAGGTTGTCGGCGATGGTGCGCCAGAGCTTTTTGAAGGTGGCGGTGGAGCCGGTGAAGTGCAGGCCGGCCATGTCGGCATCCGGCAGGGCGATGTCGCTGACGGCCTGGCCGTGGCCGGTGACCATGTTGATCACGCCTGGGGGCATGCCGGCGGCTTCGAACAGGCGCATGGTGAAGTGCGCGGCGAACTGCTGCGACGGGGTGGGCTTCCAGACCACGGTGTTGCCCATCAGCGCCGGCGCGGTGGGCAGGTTGCCGGCGATGGCGGTGAAGTTGAACGGGGTGATGGCGGTGACGAACCCGTCCAGAGGGCGGTATTCCATCCGGTTCCACTCGCCGGGTACCGAGTTGGGCTGCTCGGCCATGATCTGGCGGGCGTAGTGGACGTTGAACCGCAGGAAGTCGATCAGTTCGCAGGCGGCGTCGATCTCGGCCTGCTGTACCGACTTGGACTGGCCCAGGATGGTGGCGCCGTTGATGGTGTCGCGCCACGGGCCGGAGAGCAGGTCGGCGGCGCGCAGGATGACCGCGGCGCGTTCGTCGAACGGGGTCGCGGCCCACTGCGCGGCGGCGTCCTTGGCCGCGGCCACGGCGTCGGCGACGTCGGTGTGGGTGGCCTCGGCACAGGTGCCCAGCACGTGGGCGTGTTTGTGCGGCTGGACCACGTCGAAGCGCTCACCGCCGGCCATCCGCTGCGTGCCGGCGATGGTCGAGGTCAGCTCGATGCGCTCGGACTCCAGCTCGGCGATGCGCTTTTGCAGCGACTCCCTCTCGGGCGAGCCCGGAGCGTAGGTCTTGACCGGCTCGTTGGACGGGACCGGGACCGAAGTGATGGCATCCATGGCCATTACGCCTCCTTGCGAGAAGTCGCTGCGTGCATTTGGGGAGCACTGCGCGGGTGCAGAGTGCCCCAGCGTGCTGTTACCTCGGACATTAGGAGTTCGGCGGGCTTGCGGAGTTGTCCGATCGGCTATCGTTGACCCGATCGGGTTGTTCTGTTGGACAAAGGAACGGGAAGTGCGGGAAATCGGTGTCGACTCGGCGGGCGTGCCGTTGCGTCAGCTCCTCATCGCGGTGGGCGAGCCGCTGGTCGACGTCCTCGCGGCGCCGAGCGGCTTCGACGTCGACGTCCGCGATGTCGTCATTGTCGACCCGGAGGAGGACTCCGGCACCCGCCGCGGCGACCTCGTCCTGGTCATCGGCGCTCGCGGGCGCGCGGCGATGCGCCTGGTCCGGGCCGCCGCCCACGACGGTGCCGCCGCGGTCGCGGTGAAGGTCCACGCCGAGAGCGACGCCCGCGCGCTGCGCGACACCGCGATCGACGGCGGGGTGGCCCTGCTGGGCGTGCGTCCGGAGGTGCGGTGGGAGCAGCTGGAGTCCTTCGCCCGCTCGGCGGTGGACAACGCCCGGCTGACCACCGACGCCGACGTGGGGGAGGCGCTGGGTGACCTGTTCTCGCTGGCGCAGACGGTCGCGGCGATGACCGACGGCATCGTCAGCATCGAGGACACCGCCAACCGCGTGCTGGCCTACTCCCGCTCCGACGACGAGGTCGACGAGCTGCGCAGGCTGTCCATCCTCGGCAGGCAGGGCCCGGAGCCGTACCTGGCGATGCTGCGGGAGTGGGGCGTCTACCAGCGGCTGCGCGCGGGCGAGGAGGTCGTGCGCATCGACGAGCGCCCCGAGCTGGGCATCCGGCAGCGGATGGCGGTCGGTATCCACGCGGGCAACCAGCCGCTGGGCACCATCTGGGTGCAGGAGGGCGAGCAGCCGCTGTCGGAGCGCTCGGAGAAGGCGCTGCTGGGCGCGGCCCGCGTGGCGGCGCTGCAGCTCATCCGCCAGCGCACCGAGGCCACCGCCGGGCCGCGCTTCCGCGAGAACCTGCTCACCGGCCTGCTCGACGGCCGGGTCGACGCCCGCTCGGTCGCCGACAACATCGGCGCCGACGCGGACAAGCCCGCCGTGGTCGTGGTGTTCACCCTGCGGCCCGCCGACGCCGCGGGTCAGGACCGGTCGGATCTGGAGCTGCAGCGCTCCGAGATGACCAGCCTGATCTCCGTGCACGCCTCGGCCTACCGCCGCAGCGCACTGGTCACCACCATCGGCTCGCGGGTGTACGTGCTGCTGCCGGACCTGCCGGAGCGCTCGGCGGCGTCCGCGGCGCTGAGCCTCACGCGCGAGATCGCCGCGGCCTCGCGACAGCACCTGCGGGCGCGGGTGCAGGCGGGCGTCGGCTCCGCGGTGCCGACCCTGGACGAGGTCGCCGAGTCGCGCACCGAGGCCGACCGGGTGCTCGACGCGCTGTCCCACGACCAGCGGACCTCGATCGCCACCATCTCCGACGTGCGCGCGAAGGTCGTGCTGAGCGAGGTCCTCACGCTGTTGCAGGGCAACGAGCGGTTCCGCGACGCCCGGCTGGCCGTGCTCGCCGAGCACGACGCGGAGCACGGCACCGAGCTGGCGCGGTCGCTGCTGGCCTACCTGGAGGAGTTCGGCGACGTGCGGGCGGCCAGCGAGCGCATGCACGTGCACCCCAACACGTTGCGCTACCGGGTCCGGCGGGCGGGTGAGATCAGCGGTATCGACCTGGGCGACCCGTCCGAGCGGCTGAGCGCGCACCTGCAACTGCTGCTGGCGCGGCGAACCGGAACCGGTCGCCGTTGACGCAGGTGTGCCACCTCTTCGGCACCCAGGAACTCATGCCTGCGGCCGGGACCGGGTAGCGGCTTTCCGGTGCGGGCCGAGGGAGACCTGCGGGAGATGGATGGTCACCGCGAGGCGGACTCGCGGCGGGCGGTGACCCAGGCGGCGATCTGCGTGCGCGAGCTGAAGCCGAGCTTGGTCAGGATGTTCTCCACATGCCCCTCCGCGGTCCGCGTGGAGATCACCAGCCGCGCCGCGATGTCCCGGTTCGTCAGCCCCTCGGCGACCAGCTCGGCGATCTGGAACTCCCGCCTGGTCAGCACCGGCGGCTGCTCCCCGGCGGACTGCCGGGCGTCCCGCGGCCGTTCGGTCTCCAGCGCGAAGTCCACGGCCTGCGCGGCGGAGAGCCGGTGCCCCTGCTCGAACGCCTGCTCGTAGGCGCTGTCACCGAGGGCCTCGCGCACGCCGGCCACGTGCTTGTGGTGGGCCTGGGCGAAGCTGGAGTAGAACTCCGGCGAGCCGCCCAGTGACTCCCACACCGACGCCGCGACGCCGAAGAGCGTGGCGGCGCGGCCGTGCCGCCCCAGGGTCGCCTCCACCCACGCCAGCGTCTCCAGCGAGAACGCCATCGCGGTCCGGTCGGCCAGCAGCCTGCCGAGCCGCAGCGACTCCTTGCACGAGCGCTCCGCCCGGTCCGGCTCTTCGGCGGCGACGTCGATGTAGGCGTGGGCCCACAGCGCGTGCGAGCGCCAGAACGTGTCGCCGAGGCGCACGGACTTGTCGATGCAGGTGTCCAGCAGCATCCGGCCCTTCTCGGCCTGGCCGCGGTGGCCGACGGTCAGGCCGTAGAGGAACAGCGTGAGCATCTCCCCGCGCGGCGACCCCGCCGTCCGGAAGCGCTCGTAGGCCTCGCCGAACAGCGGGTCCGCCCGGTCGACGTCGGCCTCGACCAGCGCCTCCATCCCGCGCAGGTGGGCCAGGTAGGCCAGCTCCTCCGGGCTGCCGATCCGGGCCGCCAGGACCTCCGACTCCCGCAGCGACGAGCGTGCGGTGCCCGCGTCGCCCTGCTGCAGGGCGAACCACGCGTCGAGCATCAGACTGGAGAGGCGCTCGTGGGACGGTCCGGTCGCCGAGGCCAGCAGCCGGTCCAGCCACATCCGGGTCTCGGTGTGGTAGCCGCGCAGGGACAGGAAGTCGGCGAGCTGGACCACCATCCGAAGCCCGGGCTCGGCCTCGCCCTCCTGGCGGGCGCAGTAGTCGAAGGCCACGCGCAGGTTCGGGTGCTCCAGCCACAGCCGGTTGATCCAGGCCGGCTCGTCGGGGCCGAGCCACTCGGCGGCGAAGCGCCGCGTCACCCCGGCGAAGTAGTCGCGGTGGCGGCGCCGCGCCGCCTCGTGCCCACCCTCGGCGACCAGCTTCTCGACGCCGTAGGCGCGGGTGATGTCCAGCATCCGGTAGCGCGCGACGGCCTGTCCGGAGTCGCGCAGGAAGATCGACTTGTCCACCAGCGCGTCCACCAGCCCCAGCACGTCGGCCTCGGCCACCCCGTCGCCGCTGGCGACGTGCTCGACGGCGTCGAGGTCGAAGCTGCCGGAGAACACCGACGCCCGCGCCCACACCAGCCGTTCGGGCTCCGAGCACAGCTCGTGGCTCCAGTCGATCAGCGCCCGCAGCGTCCGCTGGCGGGGTGGCAGACCGCGGGTGGCCTCGCCGAGCAGCCGGTGCTGCTCGGTAAGCCGGTCGGCGATCTGCCCCAGCGACAGCGAGCGCAGGCGCACCGCCGTCAGCTCGATCGCCAGCGGTATCCCGTCGAGGTCGTGGCAGATCCGGGCCAGCGCCTGGTAGTTGGACTGGTCGACCTCGAAGCTGGGCAGCACCGCCGCCGCGCGGGCGACGAACAGCCGCACCGAGTCGAAGTGCGCGACCGCGTGCGGGGAGCCGGCGTGCTCGGGATCGGGCACCTCGAACGGCGGCACGGCGTAGGTGCACTCGCCGACCAGGCCCAGCGACTGCCTGCTGGTCGCCACCACCCGCAGCTCCGGGCACACCTGGATGAGCGTGTTGACCAGCGCGGCGCACGCGTCGACCAGGTGCTCGCAGTTGTCGAGCACCAGCAGCGTCGGGCCCGCGCCCAGCCGCTCGACGACGGCGCCCTGCACCGGCCGGGAGGACTGCTCGTGGATCTCCAGCTGCTCGGCGACGGTCTGCGGCACCAGGTTCGGCTCGCGCAACTCGCCCAGGTCGACGAACCACGCCTGGTCGTGGAAGGCCCGCCGCACGTCGGCGGCGGCCCGCATCGCCAGCCGGGTCTTGCCCACCCCGCCCGGCCCGGTCAGCGTGACCAGCCGGTAGACCGACAGCAGTCGTTTGACCTCGGTGAGCTCGTGCCGCCGTCCCACGAAGCTGGTCGCGCCCGCGGGCAGGTTGCCCGCACTGCGCCGTTCGGTGGTGGTCCGTGCCACGCGGACAGACTAGTACGGGGCATCGTCAGGCGTAGCCCACACGATCAGACCGCGTGCGGACTGTCCGGAACGCCCGGCTTCCGCCGACGCCAGGTGACGGCCCGGGCACGGCAGGTCGACCGGACGGTCGGTATGCGTACCCAACCAGGTATTTGCACGGGTACCTACCCCGTCACCGATGCGTCAGTGTCGTCACACCGCTCCCTTACTCGGGAGTAGGAAACGAACAGCCGGTGGCCGCGGCGGAGGTGGATCAATGGCGATGAGCACGGTGGTCGGACGCACGCGCTGGAAGGTCTTCGCGCTCGTCTTCGTGGTCGGGCTCGCGGGCGTCGGGTTGATGTTCACCGGCCTGTCCCGGGGTGCGCTCGCGGCGTCGTTCTCGGTGTCGGGCATGAGCTACAAGGCATCGGGGGACAAGCTCGTCAGCGAGGGCGTGGTGCAGTACGGGTCGGTCGACCATGGTTCGTCGGGAGCGCACCCGGTGCTGGTCAACGGTTTCCGCAAGGCCAGGATCGACAACTTCTGCCAGTCGTTCGTCGTGCCCGCGCTGCCCGTGGTCGGCGACGTCACGGTGAAGATCGCCGCGCCCGGCCAGGCGGGCATGTCGGCGGAGAACATGGTCCTCGGCGTCGAGCAGGTCAGCGGCGACATGACGCTGAGCAACGTCGAGATCGGGCGCGACGCCGGAACCTTCGACAAGGGGCCCGGCGGCGCGCAGGGGCCGTCCGGTGCCTTCGGCATCCAGGCCGACGGGGCGCAGATCGACCGGCTGCGCCAGGTGGCGTGGTCCACGACGGCCTCCACGCTCAAGCTCAACCAGGTCCGCATCGCCGCGAGCGCGGGCCACGACGAGTGCTTCTGACCTGATCGCCTTCCTGAGCCCGACTCCTCGAACGAACTGGTGGTGACCACAGTGGTGCATGGCAGCGACGCGAGGACCGCAGGGGAGCGCGTTCGCGACTCCCGCAACTCTCGTGACTCCCACAACTCCCGCGGGCCCGGGCGCTTCCGCGAGTTCCGGCGGGGACGGCCCTTCTGGGCGGGGCTGTTCACCACCGCGTCCGGCCTGGTCGTGCTGTTCCCGCCGTACGCGTCCCTGCGGTTCGGCGACGCGATGATCTCGCTCAACACCATGGGCGGAATCTCTTCGCTGGTGATCGGGGTCGTGCTGGTGAGCTGCGGGATCTCGTTCTGGGCCCGGCCGGAGCTGCGGGTCGTTGCCGGGGTCGTCGCGCTGCTGCTGTCGCTGGTGGCGATCGTGACCTCGAACCTCGGGTCGTTCATGCTGGGCACGCTGCTCGGGATCATCGGCGCGGCGCTCGCGCTCGCGTGGTCGCCCGGCGCGCGTCGCCGGGGCCGCGACGAGCCCGCCGGTGGTAGTGCGTCCGCGCAGCGGACCGGGATCGTCGCCTCCGGGGTGGCGACCGTGCGGTCCGGGCCGTCCCGTCATGTCAGCGCGTCCGACCGGACGGGTGCGTGAGGGACTTGCGGCGCGTTCACCTCGCGGCGGCCGCGTCGCTGGTGGTGGTGCTGGGCGGCCTCGCCGCACCCGCCGCCTCCGCGCAGGGCGGGGTGCTGTGCCCGCTGGTGCAGGTGCTCGTCCCGTGCCAGAACCCGGGAACCGCCACGTCGACCACCTCGACACCGGAGCCGTCGTCGACGACCCAGCCCTCCAAGTCGGCTGGACCGTCGGCGACGCCGTCGCCCTCGGCCGCACCGTCGTCGACGGCACCCTCGTCGACGACCACGCCGACGCCGTTGCCGAAGCCGAACCCGTCGACCACGCCCGGCCCGTCGACCACACCCGGCCCGTCGACCACGGCGAGCCCTTCGGCGACGCCCAGCCCTTCGGCGACGCCCAGCCCCTCGTCGACGCCGCGCCCGCCGGGGACACCGACTCCGTCGACCACCGCGCCGCCGCCCTCGACCACGGCGCCCGCACCGCCGAGCGGTTCCAGCACGGTGCCTCCGCCGCCCGCCCCCGCGCAGGAACCGAAGCCGGGCCTGCCTTCGGCGCAGCCGACGGGTACCGCGCCCGGACCGGGCCGCATCTGGACCATGACGGGCAGCAGGCTCAAGCTGAGCGGCGTGCGCTACCGCGGCCTGGCCGACCGGGACGTGCAGGGCAAGCCGGTGCGGACGCTGCACTTCACCGTCGACCGCTTGGAGATCACCGACCTGGTCCAGCGCGGTCTGCTCGGCAACGGCAAGGCGCAGAAGGCCGCGGGCAGGCCCGGCAGCACCTCCACGGTGACCGAAGGGCCGGTGGAGCTCTACACCGTCCAGCTCTCCGGCACCCTCGCGGTCGCGGGGCTCCCGCTCGTGCCGGTCACCCTGTCGCCGGAGTCGCTGCTGGCGCCGAACCTCGACCTGGGTTTCCTGCGGCTGCCGGAGATCACCTTCACCGAGGTAGTCGCCCGCAACACCGACCTCTCCGGCGGCACCCTGCGCATCCCGGGCGCCACCATCGTCGGCGAGTGAGCCGGTGCCCGGCTAGAGCTTGCGCAGCCGCACCCGGTTGATGGAGTGGTCGATGTCCTTGCGCAGGACCAGCGTCGCCCGCGGCCGCGTCGGCAGGATGTTGTCCACCAGGTTCGGTTCGTTGATGGTGCGCCACAGGTGGCGGGCCTCGGCCCGCGCGTCCTCGTCGGAGAGGCCCGCGAAGTGGTGGAAGTGCGAGCCCGGGTTCGCGAAGGCGGTGTGGCGCAGCGTCAGGAACCGCTCGATGTACCACCGCTCGATGTGCTCGGTGTGGGCGTCGACGTAGATGGAGAAGTCGAACAGGTCCGACACCGCCAGGCTCGGGCCGGGCTGCAGGACGTTGAGCCCCTCCACGATCAGGATGTCGGGGCTGCGCACGACGTTCTCCTCGCCGGGCACGATGTCGTAGGCGACGTGGGAGTAGACCGGGGCGCTCACCTCGGGCGCGCCGGACTTCACCTCGGTGACGAACCGCAGCAGGGCGCGGCGGTCGTAGCTCTCCGGGAAGCCCTTGCGGTGCATGATCCCGCGCCGCACCAGCTCGGCGCGCGGGTGGAGGAAGCCGTCGGTGGTGACCAGGTCGACCCTGGGATGGTCGGGCCAGCGCGCGAGCAGGGTGCGCAGGATCCGGGCGGTGGTGGACTTGCCGACCGCGACGCTGCCCGCGAGCCCGATGACGAACGGGGTCTTGGAGCGGCGTGACTGCTCGCCCAGGAACGTCGTGGTGGTCTCGTGCAGCCGCTGCCGCGCCGCCACCTGGAGGTTGATCAGCCGCGACAGCGGCAGGTACACGTCGGCGACCTCGGCGAGGTCGACCTGCTCGCCGAGGCCGCGCAGCGCGTCGAGCTCGGTCTCCGACAGGGGAAGCGGCATGGAGTTGCGCAACTCCCGCCACTGGTCCCGGTGCAACTCGACGTACGGGCTCAGTTCGCGAACGCGCGTCACAGGCACCCCTCGGCAGTGAGGACGCTCCGCAGAGCAGTTTGCGGTGCCGCCGATGGTCATCGACGGCACCGCAAACTCTAGGTCGCCCGTACCTCACCGCGCTGTGACGCAGTGCACGATGAGATCGACGTTATTCGCCTTGATCGATCTGAGAGCCCTTGCGCGCCGGGTTCAGCTTCGAGTTGCGGTAGCCGTAGGCGAAGTAGATCACCAGGCCGATGGCGAACCACGCGCCGAAGCGCAGCCAGGTCTCCGGCGCCAGGAAGGTGACCAGCCAGATCGAGAAGATGATGCCGATGACCGGCACGACCGGCATGCCCGGGCACTTGAAGCCGCGCGGCAGGTCGGGCCGGCGGTAGCGCAGCACGATCACCGCGGCGCACACGATGACGAACGCCAGCAGGATGCCGATGTTGGTCAGCTCGGCGGCCTCACCGATCGGCAGCAGACCGGCGATGAGCGCCGAGGCGATGCCGATCAGCCAGGTGAACCGGGACGGCACCTTGCGCGTGGGGTGGGTCTTGGCGAACCACCGCGGCAGCAGCCCGTCGCGGCTCATGGCGAAGCCGACCCGGGTGACGCCCAGCATGAAGGTGAACAGCACGGTCAGGATGCCCAGGATCGCGCCGATGGCGATCACCGCGCCCAGCGCGGGCAGGCCGACGTCGGCGAAGGCGCTGGAGAACGCGCTCTCGGAGCTGATCTCGGTGTAGGGGATCATGCCGGTCAGCACCAGGCAGGCCAGCACGTAGAGCACCATCGAGATGGCCAGCGAGTACATGATCGCCTTTGGCATGTGCTTCTGGGCGTCCTTGGACTCCTCGGCCGCCGTGCTCATCGCGTCGTAGCCGAACACCGCGAAGAAGACCGTCGCGGCGCCGGTGAACGCGCCGCCGATGCCGTAGGGCAGGAACGGCTGGTAGTTGCCCGCGTTGATGTGGAACGCGCCCACCACGATGACCAGGAGGACGACGGCGACCTTGAGGTAGACCAGCAGCGTCTCGAAGCGCGCCGCGCTCTTCATGCCCTGGTTGAGCATGAACGCGATGAACAGGCACAGCAGCGCCGCGAACAGGTTGATCTTGTAGCTGCCGGGTGGGGCGCCGGCGTCGGCCTCGGTGCCGGGGGCCCCGGACATCCACAGCGGGAGGTCGATGTGGAGGAACCCGAGCAGGTCGTTGAAGTAGCCGGAGATGCCGATCGCGACCACCGCCACGATCGCGGTGTACTCCAGCAGCAGGTCCCAGCCGATCAGCCAGCCGACCACCTCGCCAAGGACGACGTAGCCGTAGGTGTAGGCCGAGCCCGCCTTGGGGATCATGCCCGCGAACTCGGCGTAGGAGAACGCCGCCGCGGCGCTGGCGATGCCCGCGATGAGGAACGACAGCAGCACGCCCGGTCCGGCCTTCTCGTTGGCCACCGCGCCGGCCAGGGAGAAGATCCCGGCCCCGATGATGCCGCCGACCCCGATCGCGGTGAGCTGCCAGAGCCCAAGCGAACGCTGCAGGCCGGTCTCGCCGTCCTCGGAGATGTCCGCGACAGGCTTGCGGCGGAATATCCCCCGTCCGGGGTGGAGGTTGGTTGCCACGGGTTGCTCCCTGTTTCCTGCATTTGGTGCGAAAAGCGTACGTGCGCTGGCGTGACCTGCGAACTCGTGTCCACCACCGACCTGCCCGGACCGCCTTTCGCGCTGGTAACCCGGACGTGGCCTGCAGCACGTTGCGGCGAAACCTACGCCGGGGCCCGGGCCGACAAGGTTGTCGGTTCGGACGACATATCGCGCTGTTGGTTGTTCGATCGCACTAGCCAGGCTGGATCGGGGTGCAGCCCGCAGCACACCGGGGAACATCTGTGCGCCATGCGTGACGGCGAGCGGTCTGGATCGTTAGTGTTCACGTCCGCGTGCAACGCAGCCCGCCGCCGGAAGTGAGAGATCGGATGCCCAGTTACCGCAAGGTCGTCGTCGGAACGGACGGCTCGCCGCCGTCGCTGCGGGCGGTGGCCCGCGCCGCCGAGGTCGCGCGGGACGCCTCCGCCGCGCTGGTGATCGTCTGCGCCTACTACCCGAACAGCGAGCGCGAGGTCGAGCAGGCCAAGCAGGAGCTCGGCGAGGAGGCTTTCCAGGTGATCGGCTCCGCGCCCGCCGAGGACACCCTGCGGGAGGCCACCGACCGCGCCCGCACCGCGGGCGCCACCGAGGTCGAGACCGTCTCGGTGGTCGGCGCTCCGGTGGCGTCGCTGGTCGAGGCCGCCGAGAAGCACTCGGCCGACCTGCTGGTGGTGGGCAGCCGGGGCCTGAACACGGTGAAGGGCCGGATCCTGGGCTCGGTGCCCTCCGAGGTGTCCCGCCGCGCCGACTGCGATGTGCTCGTTGTCCGAACCTCGCGATGACGCGGTGGCCGGGCGCCCCGAGCTGGAGACCGTCCTGCTCGGCGGGCCCGCGCGCCACACCAAGGCCGACGTGGCGCGGGAGGCCGGCGTCGAGCTGCGGCGCGCCGAGCGGCTCTGGCAGGCCATGGGCTTCGCCCACGTCGACGACGACGCCGTGGTGTTCACCGACGCCGACGTGGCCGCGCTGCGCAGGCTGGTCCAGCTCGTCTCGGCGCAGGTCCTGACGCCCGAGGCGGAGACGGCGGTCGCGCGCTCGCTGGGCCAGGCGATGTCGCGGCTGGCGGAGTGGCAGGTCGGCATCTTCCGGACGGTGCTCGGCGACGACTTCTCCGGCGACCTGGCCACGACCGCGCAGTTCGCCGGGGCGATCATGCCGGTGATGGAGCAGTTGCAGGGCTACGTGTGGCGGCGGCACCTCACCGCCACCGCGATGCGCGAGCTCGGCGGCCGCGACACCGGTGAGGACGAGCGGACCCTGGTCATCGGCTTCGCCGACATCGTCGGCTACACCCGGCTGATCCGGGACTTCACCGAGCTGGAGCTGGCCAGCCTGATCGACGACTTCGAGGAGCTGGCCACCGGCGTGGTCGCCGAGAACCGCGGCCGGATCATCAAGACCGTGGGCGACGAGGTCCTGTTCGTCACCGACACCGCCGCCGACGGCGCCGAGATCGCGCTCAGCCTCAACGAGCAGATCGCCCAGTCGACGCGGCTGCCACCGCTGCGCATCGGGCTGGCCAAGGGCGTGGTGCTGGCCCGGTTCGGCGACGTCTACGGCTCGACGGTCAACATCGCCAGCAGGCTCACCTCGGTGGCCCGGCCCGCCTCGGTGCTGGTCGACCGGGAGGTGTCGGCCGCGCTGCGCGACCACCCGGACTACCACCTGCTCTCGGTCGGCCCGACGAAGGTCCAGGGCTTCCGGGGCCTGCGCGCCTGGGCGCTGCGCCGCGCGCGCTGACCGCGCCGCGCGCTGCGGCCCGGGACTCAGCGCGGCATCGCCGGGGAGGTCCGCGACGCGCGCACCGATCCCCGGTACGGCCCGGCGGTGCACTTCGAGATCCCCGTCCCACGTCGGTGCCCGGGGCGGACCTAGACCGCGGAAGATCTGCGCGGTCGTGCCCGACGGGTAGCGTTCGGCGATCCACTCCGGGGGGTGGCCCGTCGGCCCGCACGGCCGTGGTGCCGACGATCTCGGCGCCGGGTGCCTCGGCGACGAACAACGCCGTGCGCGCGGTGTAGTCGCCGACGGTGCGGAGCTCCGGCATGGCCACTCCCGTCAGTGTGATACAGATCGCTCACCGGTGCCTCGCTGTTGCAAACGATGTGCAGCAGAAACCTGCTCCCGGTGACGCCGGGCGGCCTGTCGGCTCTCCTGCCTGCGGGTTCGCTCGACCGTGGACGGTCAACCGCTTCACCGCCCGACCATGCGTGAATGTTCTTCATGTCCGTATCGGGCTGCTTGATCACCCGAGCGGCTGGACTGCGGCATCCGCGTGTGGGATGCCCCCGGACATCGGCGGTCATAAGGTCGACTCATGGGAACCGAGCGGGGAACGGTCATTCCGGCAAGTCACTCCGACGAGGTCGCCGCGCTGGCCGACAGCTACGCGAGACTGCCCGCGGGCGAACCGGTCCGGCTCGCCAAAGCGACCTCGAACCTGTTCCGGTTCCGCGACCCCGCCACCGGCCCCGGTCTCGACGTCGCCCGTCTCAACCGGGTGCTGGCCGTGGACCCGTCGACCCGCACCGCCCAGGTCCAGGGCATGGCCACCTACGAGAGCATCGTCGACGCGCACCTGCCGTCCGGGCACATCCCGCTGGTCGTGCCGCAGCTCAAGACGATCACGCTGGGCGGGGCCATCGCGGGGCTGGGCATCGAGTCGACCTCCTTCCGCAACGGCCTGCCGCACGAGTCGGTGCGGGAGATGGAGATCCTCACCGGCGACGGCCGGGTCGTGCTCGCCCGCCCGGACAACGAGCACGCCGAACTGTTCCGCGGGTTCCCCAACTCCTACGGCACGCTGGGCTACGCCCTGCGCCTGGAGATCGAGCTGGAGCCGGTGCAGTCCTACGTGCGGTTGCGCCACCTGCGCTTCGGATCGGCCGCCGAGTGCGCCGAGGCCATCGCGAGCATCTGCCGCGACCGCGAGCACGACGGCCACCCGGTCGACTTCCTCGACGGCACCGTGTTCTCGGCGGGCGAGCAGTACCTGACGCTGGGGGAGTACCGGCCCGACGCCCCGCCCACCAGCGACTACACCGGCCAGCAGGTCTACTACCGCTCGTTGCGCACGCGGCAGACCGACCACCTGTCCATCCGCGACTACCTGTGGCGCTGGGACACCGACTGGTTCTGGTGCTCGCGCGCATTCGGAGTCCAGCACCCGCTGGTGCGGCGGTTCTGGCCGCGCCGCTACCGCCGGTCCGACGTCTACCGCCGGATCGTGTCGTGGGACCGCCGCCTCGGCCTCACCGACCGGCTCTCCAGGCTGCGCGGCGGTGGCGGGAACGAGCCGGTGATCCAGGACGTGGAGATCCCCGTCGACAGGCTGGCGGAGTTCCTGGAGTTCTTCCACGCCGAGACCGGGATCAGCCCGGTCTGGCTGTGCCCGGTGCGCCTGCGCGACCGGAAGGGCTGGCCGCTGTACCCGATGGACCCGGACACGCTCTACGTCAACGTCGGCTTCTGGTCGGCGGTGCCGTTGCGGCCCGACGAGGCGCCGGGCACCCACAACCGCGCGATCGAGCGCGTGGTCGGCGAGCTCGGCGGGCACAAGTCCCTGTACTCCAACGCCTACTACGGCGAGGACGAGTTCTGGCGGCTGTACAACCGCCCCGCCTACCAGCGCCTCAAGGAGCGCTACGACCCGGACGGACGTCTTCCGGGCCTCTACGACAAGTGCGTCCGGGAAAAGTGACGCGCGCAGGGGAAGGAGTTTCGGTGATGGGGCTGGCAGAGGTGTTCCCGCGCATCCTCGGGGAGGACGTCCCGGTCGAGTTCCGCGCCTACGACGGGAGCCGCGCAGGCAGGGCCGGTGCCGACGTCGCCATCGAGATCCGTTCGCCGCTGGCGATGTCGCACCTGGCGGCGGCTCCCGGTGAGCTGGGGCTGGCCCGTGCCTACGTCACGGGCTCGCTGGAAGTGCACGGCGACATGTACGCCGCGTTGTCGAGCTTCCCGGCGATCACGGTCAGCGACGTGCCGCTGAAGACCAGGCTCGCGCTGATGTCCCGGCTGGGCGGGCTGCGGCTGTGGTGGCCGGTGCGGCCGCCGGCGCAGGAGTACCGGCCGCGGGGCTGGCGCCATTCCAAGAGGCGCGACAGCTTGTCCATCTCGCACCACTACGACGTATCCAACCGGTTCTACGAGTGGGTGCTCGGACCTTCGATGGCCTACACCTGCGCGGTGTACCCGGAGGCGGGCTCGAGCCTGGAGGAGGCGCAGTTCACCAAGCACGACCTGGTGGCACGCAAACTCGGGCTGGCCAAGGGGATGCGGCTGCTCGACGTCGGGTGCGGCTGGGGCGGCATGGTGATGCACGCCGCCAAGCACTACGGCGTGCGGGCTCTGGGCGTGACCCTGTCGCGGCAGCAGGCGCAGTGGGCGCAGAAGGCCATCGCCGAGCGCGGGCTGGCCGACCTGGCCGAGGTGCGGCACCTGGACTACCGCGACGTCCGGGAGACCGGTTTCGACGCGGTCAGCTCGATCGGGCTCACCGAGCACATCGGAGCCGCGCAGCTCCCGGCGTACTTCTCGTTCCTCCAGGACAAGCTCAAGCCCGGCGGAAGGCTGCTCAACCACTGCATCACCAGGCCGGACGGCAGCCACGGTTCCCGGCCGGGCAAGTTCATCAGCCGCTACGTCTTCCCGGACGGGGAGCTGGAGCCGGTCGGCACCCTGGTGTCGGCGATGAACGACAACGGCTTCGAGGTGCGCCACGAGGAGAACCTGCGGGAGCACTACGCCCTGACACTGGCCGGCTGGTCCGCGAACCTCGACGCGAACTGGCCGGCGGCGGTGCGCGAGGTGGGGCCCGAGCGCGCCCGCGTCTGGCGGCTGTACATGGCGGCCTGCCGGCTGGGCTTCGAGCTCAACGTCGTGCAGCTGCACCAGGTCCTGGGCGTGCGCCTGGACGGCACCGACGCCCGGATGCCGCTGCGCCCGGCCTGGTGAGCTGACCGCGAACCGCCTCGCCGCGGCTGATCGGCGGCTCGAGGGTCACGGCGCTAGGTCGTTCAGGGACATCGGCGGGACGTACTCGCCGACGGGGTTGCGGATCCACCAGGCGCCGGTCTCGCGGCGTTCCCGCGCGGTGGTGAAGCGGTAGTGGAAGAAGCGCGCGCGGACCTCGGTGGGCGGGGACTGCGGGAAGGGGTTGCGGCGCAACAGCTTCAGGACGTGCCGGTCGTTGCGCAGCAGCGCTTCCAGGAAGCGCGGCAGCCAGCCGCGCCCGTAGCCGGGCGAGATGGCGCAGAACCACATCAGCCAGTCCAGCCGCAGGTGGTAGGGGGCCACCTGCGGCGGGCGGCGCATCGGGTCGCCCGGCTTGCCCTTGAAGTCGTACTCCCGCCACTGCGAGTCGCCGTCGCGCCCCTCCACGACGACCTCGTAGCGGGTGCGGGTGATGCTGCCGAAAGCGCCGTAGGTGTTGCCCAGGTGCAGCTTGTTGAAGCTGCGGTTCATGACCTGGCGCCTGCCGAGCATGTTGCGCACGGGCGCGTAGCTCAGCGCCACCATCGTCGCGGTCAGCACCAGGACCAGCGCCAGCCACCAGACCGGCGCGGGCGAGTCGGGGAGCGGGACCGGCAGTCCGCCGAGCACCTGCGGGCCCATCGCGGCGAAGGCCAGCGTGATGGTGACCAGGTTCAGCCATGCGAAGTTGCCGCTGAGCACCAGCCAGAGCTGCGTCGCCACGACGACCACCGCGGCCACCGAGGCGACCGGCTGCGGGGCGAACAGCCCGAACGGGACGACGAGCTGGGTGAAGTGGTTGGCCGCGACCTCGATCCGGTGCAGCGGCCGGGGAAGCCGGTGGAACCTCCTGCTCAGCGGTCCCGGCATCGGCTGCGTCTCGTGGTGGTAGTACAGCGCGGTGAGGTCGCGCCAGCAGGAGTCGCCGCGCATCTTGATCAGCCCGGCGCCGAACTCGACGCGGAACAGCAGCCAGCACATCAGCCACAGCACCGGCATCGGCGGCGGCAGGTGCGCGGGTCCGAGGAAGATCGCCAGGAAACCGGCCTCCAGCAGCAGCGACTCCCAGCCGAATGAGTACCAGACCTGTCCGATGTTGACGATCGACAGGTACAGCACCCACAGCAGCGCCCACACCGCCATCGACGTCCACAGCGGCAGCACGTCGGCGGCCCCGGCCAGCACCGCCGCGCTGACCGCCGTGCCGAGCCAGGCCACCGCGGCGAAGAACCGGTCCGAGTAGTGCAGGTGGAACAGGCTCGGCGCCCGGCGGAACCCGGCCGCCGCCAGGAAGCGCGGGACCGGGGTCAGCCCGTGCTCGCCGAGCAGTGGCCGGAACTGGGTGACCGCGGTCAGGAAGGCCAGCAGGTAGGTGAGGGCGAGCAGGTGCTGGACGACGAAGCGCGCCTGCGCGTAGTCGGCGCTGACGAACCACTGCCAGTTCATCGGTCCCTCCTCGCTTCGACCGTGGTTCCAGCGTGCCGGGCCGTCTCTAGAATCGCTGACGGAGCACGCGGTGTGGAGGGTTGCAGGTTGCTGGACGACGTGGTGGACGTGCTGGTCTGCCCGCACTGCGGTGCGGACCTGGCCGCCGCCGGGCAGAGCCTGCGCTGCGCGTCGGGGCACGTGTTCGACCTGGCCCGCCAGGGCTACGTGAGCCTGCTGACCGGACATCCGCCCGCCGGCACCGGCGACACCGCGGCGATGGTCGCCGCCCGCTCGGCGTTCCTCACAGCCGGCCACTACGACCCGATCGCCGGCCAGGTCCGCGACGCCGTCGCCGAGGCGCGCCCGGAGGGCGGCTGCGTGGTCGACGTCGGCGCGGGCACCGGTCACTACCTGGCCAGGCTCGTGGACGCGGTACCCGGGACCGGACTCGCGCTCGACGTCTCGAAGTACGCGTGCCGGCGGGCGGCCAAGATCCACCCCAGGGTCGGGGCCGCGGTCGCCGACGCCTGGCGGGCGTTGCCGGTGCGCAGCGCGGGCGCGTCCGCGGTCCTCAACGTCTTCGCGCCCCGCAACGCGGCCGAGATGCACCGGGTGCTGCGGCCCGGCGGGCGGCTCGTCGTCGTCACGCCGAACCCGGAGCACCTCGGCGGGCTGGTCGCCGAGCTCGGGTTGCTCAGCGTCGACGAGCGCAAGCAGGAGCGGCTGGACCAGCAGCTCGGGGGCCTGTTCGAGCCCGTCGGGCAGCGGACGTGCGAGTTCACCATGCGGCTGGACCGCGCCGAGGCCGAGGCGGTGGTGGGCATGGGCCCCAGTGCGTGGCACTCCTCGGCGCGGGACATCGGCGCGCGCATCGCGGCGCTGCCCGAGCCGGTGCTGGTCACCGCGTCGGTCACGGTCTCGGTCTACCGCCGGGAGTAGCGCGGCACGGCGCCGCTGGGGCAGGCCGCTGGCACGGGTCGGATCAGGGCCCCCGCCTGAAGCGCAGCGGGTCAGCTCCGCGCGACCGGCAGCCGCAGGGCGATGCGGATCGCGCTCAGCCGCGCGCGGGGCATCGTCCGCGCGCGGGAGATCCGGTTGAGCACCCGCGAGGCGGTGGCCATCCGGCGCGTCGGCCGTCGCCGGGCCCGGTCGTAGTCGGCCAGCGCCTGCCCGGGGTCGTCGGCGCCTCGCAGGCACGCGGCCAGCGTCACGGCGTCGATGAGCGCCTGGCAGGCGCCCTGGCCGAGGTCGGGTGTCATCGCGTGCGCGGCGTCACCGACCAGCACGGCGTTGTCCACCGCGAACGTCTCCGGAGCGGGCGCGAGCTGGCAGACCTCGTCGCGGACGATCTCGGACTCCGGCGTGGCCTCGATGATCCGCGGGATCGGGTCGTGCCAGCCGGCGAAGAGGGAGCGCAGCTCCTGGTGGTGAGCGCCGAGCCGGTAGTCGGCGGGCGCGGTGAGGCAGGCGAACCACTGGGCCGGTTCGTCCTCGACCGGCACGACGCCGAACTTGCGGCCCGGCCCCCAGGTCTGGCCGTGGAACGCGGTGTCCACATCGGCGGTTCCCCGCCAAGCGATGCAACCCATGTAGCGCGGCTGCGACGCCGGGAACAGCGCGGTGCGGATCCGGCTGTGGACGCCGTCGGCACCTACCAGCACGTCGCACTCGGCGCTCAGCGCGACGTGGGGGTCGATGTCGCTGTCGGTGTGCACGGCGCCCGCGGGCAGCTCGTCGAGCAGCAGCCGCATCAGCGAGCTCCGGGTGAGCACCCGCGGGCTGGGGCCCTCGCCCTCCCCGCCGACGTCGACCGAGGTGACCACCCTGCCGTCCGGCCTGCGCAGCTCGAAGTGCTCGTGCAACGGCGAACGGGCCCGGACGGCATCGCCGATGCCGAGCTCGTCGAGCGCCTCCTGCGCGTCGGCCCAGAGCGTCAGGGCGTTGCCGGGACCGGAGATCCGCGGCGCGCGCTCGTGGACCTCGACTTCCCAGCCCTCGCGGTGCAGCGCGACCGCGGAGGCGAGTCCGCCGACGCCACCGCCCACGATGATCGCCCGTCTGGTCATCGGCGCACTGTACTACGTGTGTAGTGCAAAGTTGCACATATATGATCCGCGCGATGAGCACCCGTCGGGAGCAGATCCTGGACGCCGCGGTGGAGCTGCTGGCCGCGCGCGGCCTGCGGGCGCTGACGCATCGCGGTGTGGACGAGACCGCCGGACTGCCCGCCGGCTCGGCCTCGAACCACTTCCGCACCAGGAAGGCCCTGCTGCGCGGGGTGTTCGCGCACCTGGCGGACCGGGACGAACGGGCGGTGCTCGCCCTCGCGGGACGGCGCACGCCCGCCGACGTCCGCGAGCTGGCCGAGGCGGTGGCCTCGCTGCTGCGGCACCGGCTCGGCGCCGGGCGACCGGTCGCGCTGGCGCGCCGTGCGCTGACCGCCGAGGCGGCCACCGACCCCGAGCTGTGCGCCGACCTGCGGCGCTGCCACCCGCTGCGACCCGTCACGGCGGGCTGGCTGCGGGCGCTCGGCTCGGCCGAACCCGACCGGCACGCCGAACTGCTGCTGGCCTTCGCCGACGGGCTGCTCGAGCAGCGCCTGCTGGAGGCCGGGCGCGACGGCGACCTCGCCGACGACGTGGAACCCCTGCTGCGCGGACTGCTCGGCTGAAGCGGCCGGGTGCCTGCGCCCGCGCGGGCCGCACCCGGCCGCCGCCATCAGCCGTGGACCCGCCGCGGCACGTTCCACGGGTTGTGGTCGCGCAGCGCCTCCGGCAGCAGCGCCTGCGGCACGTTCTGGTAGGTCACCGGACGCAGGAAGCGCTCGATCGCCGCGGTGCCCACCGAGGTGAAGCGCGGGTCGGTGGTGGCGGGGTAGGGGCCGCCGTGCTGCATCGCGGGGGACACCGCGACACCGGTCGGCCAGCCGTTGAACAGCAGGCGCCCCGCCCGGTCCCGAAGCCTCTTCAGCAGGCTCGCGCCGAACTCCGAGTCCTCCTCCTCGGCGTGCAGGGTCGCCGTCAGGTTGCCCTCGAACGCCTCCGCCGCCTGCCGGGCCTCGTCCTCGTCGCGGTAGGTGACCACGATGGACAGCGGCCCGAAGACCTCCTCCAGCAGCGTCTCCCGGTTCGCCAGCAGGGTCTGCACATCGGTGGTGAGCAGCGTCGGCACGGTGCCTTCGGAAACCTCGCCCTCGGCCAGCACCCGCACGCCCGGCACACCGGTGACCTCGGCGCGCCGCGAGCGGTAGCCCTCGTGCAGGCGGTCGTTGAGCATCCGGTGCAGTCCGACCTCGCGCGACTGCGACGCCAGTGCGTCCTCCAGCCCGTGGTCGGCCGGCAGGAACAGCAGGCCGGGCTTGGTGCACAGCTGCCCGGCGTTGCCCGAGTACGAGGTCACGAAGCCCTTGGCGATCTCCGCGCCGCGGGCGCGCACCGCCGCCGGGGTGGCGAAGGCGGGGTTGAGGCTGCCCAGCTCGCCGAAGAACGGGATCGGCGTCGAACGCGAGGCGGCGATGTCGAACAGCGCCCGCCCGGCCGGGACCGAGCCGGTGAAGGCCGCGGCCTTCACACGCGGGTCGCGAAGCGCGGCGGTGCCGGTCTCGAAACCGAACACGACGCCGAACGCGCCCTCCGGGGCACCGTGCTCGGAGAGCGCGGCGGAGATGATCTCGCCGACCCGCGCCGACAGGCGGGGGTGGCCCGGGTGCGCCTTGACCACGACCGGGCAGCCCGCCGCCAGCGCGGCGGCGGTGTCGCCGCCGGGAACGCTGAAGGCGAACGGGAAGTTGCTGGCCGCGAAGACCAGCACCGGGCCGAGCGGGACCAGCATCCGGCGCAGGTCGGGCTTGGGCCCGAGGGCGAAGCCGTCGTCGGCCGGGTCGATGGTGGCCCCCAGGTACGAGCCCTCGGACAGCACCTCGGCGAACAGCCGGAGCTGGAAGGTCGTGCGCTTGAGCTCTCCGGTCAGGCGGGCCTCGGACAGGTTGGTCTCGGTCATGGCCAGCGGCAGCAGTTCGGCGCCCGCCGCGTCCAGCGCGTCGGCGACGGCGCCGAGCAGCCGGGCCCGCTCGGCGGGCGGCAACGCCCCGAAGGACTCGGCCGCCCCGGCCGCCCGCTCGAGCACGGCTTCGAGACCTGCTGCGGTGGTGTCCGGAATCGGGTCGGTCGCGGTCAAGATGGCTCCCTTGCGATCTGCGGTGCTCTGCGATCGGCGGCGGCTCCTGCGCCCCGCGGCCCACCGTAGTACGACAGGGCCGGGTTTGGTCCGGCCAAATACATCGGATGGATCAAGACCGGAGAACGCCGCGGATGAGCGGGCCGAGGCCGATCACGGGGTTTGATCGGAGGTCTCCGTGGGCCACGATGGCAGTCGGCACCGTGTCGACCGAGCAGCGGGAGTGACCGAATGACCGCACGCGTAGTGGACTTCGAAACCGTCGACCTGCGTTTCCCCACCTCACGGCAGCTCGACGGATCCGACGCGATGAACCCGGCGCCCGACTACTCGGCGGCCTACGTCGTGCTGCGCACCGACCACCCGGAGGTGCCCGAGGGTCACGGCTTCACCTTCACCATCGGGCGCGGCAACGACCTGGTGGTCGCGGCGGTCCGGGCGGTGGCGAACCGGGCGCGGGGCATCCCGGTCGACGACATCGTCGGCGACCTCGGCGCGTTCGCCCGCCACCTCACCGCCGACAGCCAGCTGCGCTGGCTCGGACCGGACAAGGGCGTCATCCACCTGGCCACGGCCGCGGTGGTCAACGCGGCGTGGGACCTGGCGGCCAAGCTCGCGGGCAAGCCCGTCTGGAAGCTGCTCGCCGACATGTCCCCGCGCGAGATCACCGACCTGGTCGACTGGCGCTACCTGCGCGACGCGCTCACCCCGGAGGCCGCCGTCGACCTGCTCGAACGCGCCGAGCCGGGACGCGCCGAGCGGGAGGCCCGCATCCGCCGGGAGGGCTACCCGGCCTACACCACCAGTGCCGGCTGGCTCGGCTACGACGACGCCAAGCTGCGGCGGCTGTGCCAGGAGGCGGTCGACGAGGGCTGGGACTCGGTCAAGCTCAAGGTCGGCGCGGACCTGGCCGACGACCGGCGGCGCTGCCGCATCGCCCGCGAGATCATCGGCCCCGACCGGAGGCTGATGATCGACGCCAACCAGACCCTCGGCGTCGCGGACGCCGTGGAATGGCACCGGGGGCTGGCCGAGTTCGGCATCTGGTGGTTCGAGGAACCGACCAGTCCCGACGACGTGCTCGGCCACGCCGCCATCCAGCGCGAGATCGCGCCCACGCACGTGGCCACCGGCGAGCACGCGCACAACCCCGTGATGTTCAAGCAGTTCCTGCAGGCCGGGGCGATCGGGATCTGCCAGATCGACGCCTGCCGGCTCGGCGGGGTCAACGAGGCCGTCGCCTCGATCCTGCTCGCGGCCGCGCACGGCGTCCCGGTGTGCCCGCACGCCGGGGGAGTGGGGCTGTGCGAGCTGGTGCAGCACCTGTCGATCTTCGACTACGTCGCGGTGAGCGGTGAGCTGGAGAACCGGGTGATCGAGTACGTCGACCACCTGCACGAGCACTTCGTCGACCCGGTCCGGCTGCGCGACGGGCGCTACCTCCCGCCGGAGATCCCCGGCTACAGCGCCGAGATCCGCCGGGACACCCTGGAGCGCTACCGCTTCCCGGGCGGCGGGGCCTGGCACTGACGGACGAGAACGCACCGCACCGGACCGGAAAAGCTGGACGGGCCCGCGCATCGCACGGGCCCGTCCTCGGTCGGTCGCGATCAGCTCTCCGGGCGGGAGATGCGCACCATGTCCTCGCGCGGGACGACCTTGACCCGCTCCCGGCCCAGGGCCTCGCCCAGCGACTTCTCGTGCGCGTCGAGCAGGTTCCAGCCGTCCCACGTCGTGTACTCCACGGCGCGCTCGTCCAGCAGGCGCAGGACGCTGTCGCGCTCGGGCTGCTCGGCGGGGGTGAAGGAGTCCAGGTCGGCAAGCAGGTTGTTGATGGTCTCCAGGGCGTCGCCCTTGGTGTGGCCGATCAGTCCCACCGGGCCACGCTTGATCCAGCCCGTGGTGTAGACGCCCTGCATGTGCTCGCCGTCGAGGTCGAGCACCCGGCCGCCGTCGTTGGGCACGGTGCCGGTGCCGTGGTCGAACGGCAGGTCGGCCACCGGCGAGCTCAGGTAGCCCACCGCCCGGTAGACCGCCTGCACCGGCACCGTCTCGAACTCGCCGGTGCCGCGCACGCTGCCGTCGCCGTTGAGCTCCATGACCTCGGTCCTGAGGCCCTCGACGCGGTCGGTGCCGACGATCTCGGCGGGGCCGCGCAGGAAGTGGAAGTGCAGCCGCCGCGGGGTGTCGTCCTTGCGGTCGCGCAGCGCCCAGTCCTGCAGCGTCTTGACGATCGTCTTGACCTGGTTGTTGGTCCGGATCGCCTCCTCGCTGGCCTCGTCCAGCTCGAAGCCCTCGGGGTGCACGACCAGTTCCATGCCGTCCTGGTGGTCCAGCTCCCGCAGCTCGAGCGGGGTGAACTTGGTCTGCGCCGGGCCACGGCGGGCGAACAGGTGCACGTCGGTCACCTTGGACGCCTTGAGTCCCTGGTAGACGTTGTCCGGGATCTCGGTGCGCAGCAGGTCGTCGGCCTGCTTGGCCAGCACCCGCGCCACGTCCAGCGCGACGTTGCCCGCGCCGATCACCGCGACCTGCTCGGCTTCCAGCGTCCAGTCGCGCGGCGCTTCGGGGTAGCCGTCGTACCAGTACACGAACTCCGCGGCGCCGTGGCTCTGCGGCAGGTCGGCGCCGGGGATGTCGAGCTCGCGGTCCTTGTCGGCGCCGGTGGAGAAGATCACCGCGTCGTAGTGGCGGCGCAGGTCGTCCAGCTTGACGTCCACACCGTAGTCGACGTTGCCGAGGAAGCGGATCTCCGGCTTCTCCATCACCCGGTGCAGGGCGTTGACGATGCCCTTGATGCGCGGGTGGTCGGGCGCGACGCCGTAGCGGATCAGCCCGTAGGGCGCGGGCATCCGGTCGAGCAGGTCGATGTCCACCGGGGTCTCGGACTTGGTCAGGATGTCGGCGGCGTAGACGCCGGCGGGCCCTGCCCCGACGATGGCCACTCGCAGTGCGCGGGTCATCTGATCTTCCTCCTGCTTCCCCAGCCCTCGCATGGCCGCGGATCGAACGCTCTGCCGGCCCGTCGTTGAGCCGTGGTCTGACACTGGATCACTTCCATGTTAGGCATGCCTTACCCGCGATCCCGGCATGCGGACCGTGACAATGCTCATAGCCGCCCCTCGGGCGAGGAAACGCGGAAGTGTCGGCGAGATCGTAAGCACATTCGGTACGTGACCGACTGCGGGCTGTGACACTAGGATGCACATGATCATCCACCCGATGTGCTGACAACCGGGTAGAGCGATCAGTGATCGCCGCCCCGGGACACCGCCGAACGAGGGGATCCAGCGATGGAGTCGCGGCCGAACTGGCTGCCCAAGGGCGTCGACCTGGAAGTGCCCAGCGCCGCCCGCTGCTACGACTACTACCTGGGAGGAGCGCACAACTTCGCGGTGGACCGCGAGCTCGCCCGCAAGGTCGAGGCGGCCGTACCCAACGTGCGCGACTTCGCCCAGAACAACCGCGCCTTCTTGCGCCGGGTGGTGCGCCACCTGCTCGACAAGGGCGTGCGGCAGTTCCTCGACATCGGCTCGGGCATCCCGACCGCGGGCAACGTCCACGAGATCGCCCAGCAGGTCGACCCGGGCGCGCGGGTGGTCTACGTGGACAACGAACCGGTCGCCGTAGCCCACGCCGAGACCATCCTGGACGGCAACGACAACGCCGACGTGGTGCACGCCGACGCGGCCGACATCTCCGGCGTGCTCGACTCACCGCAGGTGCGGCGGCTGCTCGACTTCGACCAGCCGGTGGGCGTGCTGATGGTCGCCCTGCTGCACTTCGTGCCGGACTCCCGGCGCCCGGACGAGATCATCGGCGCCTACCACGACCGGATGGCACCGGGCAGCTACCTCGGCGTGTCGCACGCGAGTACCGACCACCACCCCGAGAGTCTGCGAAGGATCATCGACCTGTACAAGAACAGCAGCAACCCCGTGGTCTCCCGCACCCGCCAGGAGGTGGCCGATCTGATGTCGCGGTTCGAGCTCGTCGAGCCCGGCGTGGTGTACGTGCCTGCCTGGCACCCCGACACCGACGAGGACGTGTGGGACGAGCCCGAGAGGTCGATCGTCTACGGGGCACTCGGGCGAAAGATCTAGATGCGGCGTACCGGGATGTCCGGACCGCACCGCGCCGAGCTCGCCAAGCGGTGGACCCGGGAGATCATCAACACCAGCTACGTGCCGATGGCCCGCCAGGACCTGGAGGCGTTCCTGGCCGACCGGCTCGACGAGCTGGCCACCGCCATGACCGGCGGTGACGCCTCCGCGGGCATCGCGGCGGGGGTCGGCGAGCGGATGGTCGGGATCCACCTGACCAACACCACCGCCGTCGCCAACACGCTGCGGCTGCTGGCCGCGGAGCTCCCGCGCCTGGTGGCCGCGGCCGAGCCGGACCGCATCAACGTGGTCCTCGGCGCGCTGGGCGCGGGGTACGCGCGGCGGCTGCGCGAGCGGACGCTGGCCGAGCAGGAGGTCATCAAGCAGGCGGTGCTGCGCGCCAGGGACGCCGCCGAGGAGGCGCTGCGCGCCAGCGAGGCCAGGTCGCGGGCGGTGTTCGTCTCCTCCGCGCTGGGCATCGCCATCGCCGCGCTCGACGGCACCATCGACGAGGTCAACCCGTCGATGGAGCAGATCTTCGACGGCGTCGGCGGGCAGCTGGTCGGCGGCACGCTGTTCGACCTCGTCGACGAGGACTGGCTGGCCGACCTGCGCACCGCGGACGCCCAGCTGGCCGCCGGCGAGACCGAGCGCTTCCACCGCGACCTGCGCTACACCCGCCCCGACGGCGCGCACATCTGGACCCAGCTCTCGGCGTCGCTGGTCCGCGACGCCCGCGGCGAGCCCGGCTACCAGATCCTGCTCTACGAGGACATCACCGAGCGGCACATGCTGCAGGAGCAGTTCCGCAGGCAGGCCACCCACGACCCGCTGACCGGGCTGGCCAACCGCACGCTGCTCAAGACCCGGCTGGACTCCGCGCTGGAACCGACCTACCCCGACAGGCGGGTCGGGCTGTGCTACTTCGACCTCGACGGCTTCAAGGCCGTCAACGACAGCCTCGGCCACCCCATCGGCGACGACCTGCTGCGCGCCATCGCCCACCGCATCCAGACCGTCAGCGGGCAGGAGGGCATGCTGACCGCACGGATGGGCGGTGACGAGTTCGTCGTGCTCACCCCGGACTCGCAGGGCACCGCGGGCCAGCTCGAGCTGGTCGAGCGGATGCTCGCCGAGATCACCCGGCCGGTGCACATCGGCGGCCACGAGCTGACCGCGTCGGCCAGCGTCGGCGTCGTGGAGCGCGAGGTCGCCGGGACCAGCGCGGACGAGCTGCTGCGCGACGCCGACATCACGCTCTACCGGGCCAAGGCCGCCGGGCGCGACCAGTGGACGCTGTTCGACCCCGAGCCCAACGCCGATGCCCGCCGCCGGTTCCGGCTCTCGGCGGCCATGCCCGCCGCGCTCCAGCAGAACGACCTGTTCGTCGAGTACGAGCCGATCGTGCGGCTGGAGTCGGGCGCGTTGCTCGCCGCCGGCGCCACCATCCGGTGGGACCACCCCGAGCTCGGCGAGCTCGGTGAGGAGGACTTCCTCGGGCTGGCCGAGGAGACCGGGCTCATCACGCGGCTGGGCACCTGGGCGTTGCGGCGGGCGTGCGAGCACGCGCTGGAGTGGGTGCGGCGCGCAGGCCCGGACGCGCCGATGGCCGGGGTGAACCTCTCGCCCCGGCACTGCCGGGACCCCGAGCTCGTCGGCGACGTCCAGCGCATCCTGCGCGAGACCGGCCTGCCGCCGGAGTGCCTGGCGCTGGGGCTGCCCCAGTCGGCGCTGTTCGACCACAGCGGTGACCCGGTGGACTTCCTGGACATCCTCTCCGAGATGGGCGTCCGGCTGGCCGTCTACGACTTCGGCCACGACCTGAACCAGATCCCCCGCATGCGGCGGCTGCCGCTGCACGCGGTGCAGATCTTCGGCGACTTCCTCGACGGCTTCGCCGACCCCGGAGGCCCGAGCCCGCTCGACGAGCACCTCGTGCACGGCGTGGTGACCTCCGCCGCGCTGCTCGGGCTGCCGGTCATCGCCCGCGACGTCCGCACCGACGAGCAGGCCAAGTGCCTCCAGCAGCTCGGCGTGAGCAGCGTCCAGGGTCCTTACACCGGCGGCCGGGCGTCGGCCAGCGAGATCGCCGGGATGATCGGCGGCTGAGTCCGCCCGCCGGAGCTGGCAGGAACCGGTCGGCGGCGGGCCGATAGCATCGTTCGTACGTAGCGTCCCCGTGCCGGTGCGCGACCGGCACCAGCCTAGGAGTAACCGTGTCCGTTCAGCCGTCCGCCGCCCAGCAAGCTCCCCGGGTGAAGGTTCCGGCGGGCACAACTGCCGGTGAGGCGGTGCTCGAGGCGGGGCTGCCGTCGAAGGGGGCGGAGGCGGTCGTCGTGGTCCGCGACCCCGAGGGCGCGCTGCGCGACCTGTCCTGGGCCCCGGAGTCCGACCTCGAGGTGGAGGCCGTCGCGGCCTGCACCGAGGAGGGCCGCAGCGTCATCCGGCACTCCGCCGCCCACGTGCTGGCCCAGGCCGTCCAGCAGCTGCACGCCGAGGCCAAGCTGGGCATCGGCCCGCCGGTTCGCGACGGGTTCTACTACGACTTCGACGTCGAGCACCCGTTCACCCCGGAGGACCTGCAGGCGCTGGAGAAGCGCATGAAGCAGATCATCAAGTCCGGGCAGAAGTTCTCCCGCCGCAGGCTGGACTCCGTCGAGGCCGCCCGCGAGGAGCTGGCAGGCGAGCCCTACAAGCTCGAGCTGGTCGACCTCAAGTCCGGCAGCGACGACGTCGACACCAGCGAGGTCATGGAGGTCGGCGGCGGCGACCTGACCGTCTACGACAACGTCGACCGCCACGGCGAGGTCGTCTGGGGCGACCTGTGCCGGGGCCCGCACGTGCCGCACACCCGCTACATCCCGGCGTTCAAGCTGATGCGGGTGGCCGCCGCCTACTGGCGCGGCGACCAGAGCAACCAGCAGCTCCAGCGCGTCTACGGCACCGCGTGGGAGTCCAAGGAGAAGCTCGACGAGCACCTGGAGCTGCTGGCCGAGGCCGAGCGCCGCGACCACCGCCGCCTCGGCTCGGAGCTGGACCTGTTCTCCTTCCCCGACGAGATCGGCTCCGGGCTGCCGGTGTTCCACCCCAAGGGCGGGATCATCCGCCGGGAGATGGAGGACTACTCGCGGCGGCGGCACGAGGAGGCGGGCTACGAGTTCGTCTACAGCCCGCACATCACCAAGGACGCGCTGTTCAAGACCTCCGGCCACCTGAGCTGGTACAAGGACGGCATGTTCCCGGCGATGCACCTCGACGAGGAGCGCGACGAGGACGGCGAGGTCCGCAAGCCCGGGCAGGACTACTACCTCAAGCCGATGAACTGCCCGTTCCACAACCTGATTTACCGCTCGCGCGGGCGCTCCTACCGCGAGCTGCCGCTGCGGCTTTTCGAGTTCGGCTCGGTCTACCGCTACGAGAAGTCCGGCGTGGTGCACGGCCTGACCCGCGTGCGCGGCATGACGCAGGACGACGCGCACATCTACTGCACCCCGGAGCAGCTGCAGGACGAGCTGAAGTCGCTGCTGAACTTCGTGCTGAACCTGCTGCGCGACTTCGGCCTCGACGACTTCTACCTCGAGCTGTCGACCCGCAACGAGGAGAAGTACGTCGGCGACGACGAGAGCTGGCGGGTGGCCACCGAGGCATTGCGCGAGGCCGCCGAGTCCTCCGGCCTGGAGCTGGTCCCCGACCCGGGCGGCGCGGCCTTCTACGGCCCGAAGATCTCGGTGCAGGCCAAGGACGCGCTGGGCCGCACCTGGCAGATGTCGACCATCCAGGTCGACTACCACCTGCCGGACCGCTTCGAGCTGGAGTACACCGCCTCCGACGGCTCCCGGCAGCGGCCGATCAAGATCCACCGGGCGCTGTTCGGCTCCATCGAGCGGTTCTTCGGCGTGCTGACCGAGCACTACGCGGGTGCGTTCCCGGCGTGGCTCGCGCCGGTGCAGGTCGTCGGCATCCCGATCGCCGACGAGCACCTGGACCACCTGCACCGGGTGGCCAAGGCGCTGCGCGCCAAGGGGATCCGCGTCGAGGTCGACGCCAGCGACGACCGCATGCAGAAGAAGATCCGCAACCACACCACGCAGAAGGTGCCGTTCCTGCTGCTGGCAGGCGGCAAGGACGTCGAGGCCGACGCGGTCTCGTTCCGCTTCCGCGACGGCACCCAGATCAACGGGGTGCCGGTGGACACCGCGGTCGCGGCGCTGACCCACTGGGTCGAGCGCAGGGAGAACTCCTCGCCGACCGCGGAGACCTTCCAGACGGAGCTGGCGTGACCGGTCGGCCCGGCCCGGAGGACGTGGAGCTGGTCGAGCAGCCGGGTCTCGGCGTCCCGGACGCGCTCCAGCGGCTGTGGACCCCGCACCGGATGGCCTACATCCAGGGCGAGAACAAGCCGGAGGGCGACGAGAGCGACGGCTGCCCGTTCTGCAGGCTGCTCGACTCCGGGCTGCCCGACGACGAGACGCTGATCGTCGCCCGCGACGACGTCGTGTTCGCGATCCTCAACCTGTACCCGTACAACCCGGGGCACCTGATGGTCCTGCCGTACCGGCACGTCGCCGACTACACGGACCTGACGGCGGAGGAGACCGTCGCGGTGGCCGAGTACACCCAGCGCGCCATGCGGGTGATCCGCCGGGTCTCGGCTCCGCACGGGTTCAACATCGGGCTGAACCAGGGGCCGGTGGCGGGCGCGGGCATCGCCGCGCACCTGCACCAGCACGTCGTGCCGCGCTGGGGCGGCGACTCGAACTTCATGCCGGTCATCGGCCACACCAAGGTGCTGCCGCAGCTGCTGGGCGAGACCCGCAAGCTGCTGGCCGACGCCTGGCGCGAGCTCGGCTGAGGCAGGCCCGAAGCACCCTGGTCCCGCGCCGCGGCGGCACGGCCGTCACGCCTCGCCGGGCTGTCTCGTCAGGACGGTGTGACTGATGAGTACAAGCGCGGCAAGCGCGTTCTGGTGACCGGTGCGACCGGCGTGCTCGGCAGCGCCCTGACCCCTCGGCTGGTCGATGCGGGCTTTGAAGTGCGGGGCCGCGAGCCGCGGAGCGCGGCGGGTGCTGGGTCCGGTCGAGTGGGTGGTCGCCGACGTCGCCACCGGTGCCGGGCTCGACGAGGCCCTGACCGGGGTGCACACCGTCATGCACCTCGCGGCGGCTCCCTACCGGGGCCGCTACACCCGGCAGGTGGACCTGGAGGGCACCCGGCGGCTCGCCGAGGCGGCCGCCCGCGCCGGTGTCGAGCACCTGGTTTACCCGTCGATCGTGGGGATCGACCGCGTGTCCTGGGGCTACTTCAGGACCAAGATCGCCGCGGAGGAGGCGCTCGCCGCGAGCGCGGTGCCGTGGTCGGTCGTGCGGATCACCCAGTTCCACGACTTCGTGGACCGGGCGTTCACCGCCATGGCCCGCCTCGGCGTGCTGGTCGCCGACCGCGGCGTCCGCGCGCAGCCGGTCGACCCGCGCGACGCGGCCGACCGGCTCGTCGAGCAGGCGGGACGCCCCGCGACGCGCGCCGTGGAGGAGTTCGGCGGCCCGGAGGTGCTGTCGTTCGACGAGGCGGCCCGGTGCTGGCTGGAGGAGCGTGGCCGGCGCCGTCCGGTCCTGCCGCTGCGCATCCCGGGCGAGCTGGGCAGGGCCTTCCGGGCGGGAGAGCTCACCACCCGGCCGGGCGGCCGGACCACTTGGAGGGAATTCCTGCGCGAGAACCGCGGTTGACCGCCCGCCTTCGGCATGCGCGGTGATCAGGACGGCTACTCTGCACGGAGTAGGCGGCAACCACGGTGCACAGGCGGTTAGAACTTCCGGCAATGCTGAACATCTTCGCGCGAGCCTCGCTGTCGCGGCTGACCGATCCGGTCGGCACGGCCATGGTCCGGCTCGGCCTCACCCCGAACGCGGTGACCGTGACCGGCACGGTCGCCGCGTCGGCGTCCGCGCTGTGGTTCTTCCCGCGCGGCGAACTGTTCGTCGGCAGCGCCGTGGTCACGGTGTTCCTGCTGTTCGACGTCCTCGACGGCGCGATGGCCCGCGCGGGCGGGAAGGCGTCGGCCTTCGGCGGGGTGCTCGACGCCAGCTGCGACCGCATCGTCGACGGGGCGCTGTTCGCCGCGCTGGTGTGGTGGGCACTGGTGGTCGACGGCAGCACCACCCGCGGCGCGGCGCTGCTGATCTGCCTGGTGGGCGCGCAGGTGATCTCCTACGTCAAGGCCCGCGCGGAGGCCAACGGGCTGCACGCGGACGGCGGGCTGGCCGAGCGGGCGGAGCGGTTCATCGTGGTGCTGGTCGGCACCGGGCTGCACGGCCTCGGCGTGCCCGTGGTCCTCGACGTCTCGCTGTGGCTGCTGGTGGCGCTGTCGCTGATCACGATCGCGCAGCGGCTGCACTCGGTGCACGTCAGCGCGCACCGGCCGTGAGGACGGCTCCGGGCGCCGGTCGCCGGCGCCCGGAGCGGGGCCTCACTTCTTGCTCGCCAGGGCCTCCGGCATCTGGTCGTAGCGTTCGAACTGCCTGGTGAACCGGGCGCTGCCGGAGCTCAGCGACCGCACGTTGATGGCGTAGCGGGTGAGCTCGCTGGCGGGCACGTGGGCCCGCACGACCGTCCACCCGGAGTCCTCCGGCTCGGTGCCGACGACCTTGCCCCGGCGTCCCGACAGGTCGCCCAGCACCGCACCGAGGTGCTCGTCGGGGATGTGCACCTCGATCTCGTCCAGCGGCTCGAGGGTGACCAGCCCGGCCTGTTCGGCCGCCGCCTTGAGCGCCAGCGCGCCCGCGGTCTGGAACGCCGCGTCGGAGGAGTCGACGCTGTGGGCCTTGCCGTCGACCAGCGTGATCCGCAGGTCCACCAGCGGCTGGCCCTCCTCGATGCCCCTCTCGATCTGGTGGCGGACGCCCTTCTCCACGCTCGGGATGAACTGCCGCGGGATCGCCCCGCCGACCACCTTGTCCACGAACTCGATGCCGGACCCGCGCGGCAGCGGCTCCACCTCGATGTCGCACACCGCGTACTGGCCGTGCCCGCCGGACTGCTTGACGTGGCGGCCGTGGCCCTTGGCGGGCTGGCCGAAGGTCTGGCGCAGCGCGACGCGCACCGGCTCGGTGTCGATCTCCGCGCCGCCCTCGCGCAACCGCTGCAGCACGACCTCGGCGTGCGCCTCACCCATGCACCACAGCACGAGCTGGTGGGTCTCGCTGGCGCGTTCGAGCCGCAGGCTCGGGTCGGCGGCGATGAGCCGGTTGAGGTTGCGCGCCAGGGCGTCCTCGTCGCTGCGGTTGTGGGCGGTGACCGCGATCGGCAGCAGCGGCTCGGGCATCGGCCACGGCGTGAGCAGCAGCGGGTCGCCCGGGTCGGACAGGGTGTCGCCGGTCTCCGCCGAACCGATCTTGGTCAGCGCGCAGAGGTCGCCCGCGACGCAGTGCGAGACCTCCCGCAGGTTCTGCCCGAGCGGCGAGTACAGGTGGGCCACCCGCTCGTCCTCGTCGTGGTCGGGGTGGCCGCGCTCGGCCATGCCGTGCCCGGAGACGTGCACCGGGCGCTCTGGCCGCATCGTCCCGGAGAACACCCTGGCCAGCGACACCCGGCCCACGTAGGAGTCGACCGAGGTGTGCACCACCTCGGCCGCCAGCGGTCCCGACGGGTCGGGGGTGAGGGTGCGGGGGTTCCGGCCGTCCGGGTCGGTGAACTGCGGCAGCTTGTGCTCCAGCGGTGAGGGGAAGCCGCGGATGATGCCGTCGAGCAGCTCGGGGATGCCCACGCCGGTCACCGCGCACACCGGCATCACCGGGTACAGGCCGCCCCTGGCGACGGCGGTCTCCAGGTCGCCGATGAGAGTCTGCTCGTCGATGGTCTCGCCACCGAGGTAGCGCTCCATCAGGTACTCGTCCTCGCTCTCGGCGATGATGCTCTCGATCAGTTCGTCGCGCGGTCCGCTGATGCGGCCGCGGACCTCCCGGTCGGCGCCGCTGACGCCCTCCCGGTCGTAGATGCTGGCGGTGATCAGCCCGACCAGGCCGTTGACCGAGCCGTCGCCGTCGTGGTGCGGCAGGTACAGCGGCAGCACGCCGGAGCCGAACGCCTCGCGGCAGGAGGCGATGGCGGCCTCGACGTTGGCGCGGGGGGCGTCCAGCCGCGAGATGACCACGGCGCGCGGCATGCCGACCGCGCCGCACTCGTGCCAGAGCGTCTGCGTGGCGGCGTCGACCCCCTCGGCGGCCGAGACCACGAACAGCGCCGCGTCGGCCGCGCGCAGGCCCGCGCGCAGCTCGCCGACGAAGTCGGCGTAGCCGGGGGTGTCGATGAGGTTGACCCGGTACTCGCCGTGCTGCATCGGCGCGACGGCGAGCCCGACCGAACGCTGCTGTTCGATGGCGGAGGGCTCGTGGTCGCACACCGTGGTCCCCTCGACCACCGAGCCTGCGCGGTTGACGGTGCCGGTCGCGGCGAGCAACGCCTCGGCCAGCGTGGTCTTGCCGGACGCCGAAGGCCCGACCAGGACTACGTTGCGGATCATGGCCGGGTCGGTTGGCGCCGGCCCGGCATGACCTCCCACTGTGCTGCTCTGCTTGCTCCCCATGGCTGCTCCCTGCGCGGATAGCTGACGCGGACCAGTGTGTCCCCGATCACACACCTGTCCCGCGAGTCGTGCAAGGGAGGTAACCGCATAGGACGGGGTCGCGCACGGGGGAGCGGAAGTGGACTACCAGGAATGCGGTGTAGTGGACTGCGCGAGTGGTCCAGTTCGGCTCTAGCCTGGTAGCGCAAGGCGTTGACTTCGAGAAAGGCCGACAGTGACCGAGACCTCCGCCAGCAGCCCCACCGCGCAGCCGGTGACCGGAACCGACGGCGTCAAGCGCGGCATGGCCGAGATGCTCAAGGGCGGCGTGATCATGGACGTGGTCACCCCCGAGCAGGCCAAGATCGCCGAGGCCGCCGGTGCGGTGGCCGTGATGGCGCTGGAACGGGTGCCCGCCGACATCCGCGTCCAGGGCGGCGTGGCCAGGATGTCGGACCCGGACATGATCGAGGGCATCGTCAGCGCGGTGTCCATCCCGGTGATGGCCAAGGCGCGCATCGGGCACTTCGCCGAGGCGCAGGTGCTGCAGTCGCTCGGCGTCGACTACATCGACGAGTCCGAGGTGCTGACTCCCGCCGACGAGGACCACCACATCGACAAGTGGGCCTTCACGGTGCCCTTCGTCTGCGGTGCCACCAACCTCGGCGAGGCGCTGCGGCGCATCTCCGAGGGCGCGGCCATGATCCGCTCCAAGGGCGAGGCGGGCACCGGCAACGTCGTCGAGGCGACCCGCCACATGCGCCAGATCCGCGCCGACATCCGCAGGCTGTCGGTGCTCGGCGAGGAGGAGCTCTACGCCGCGGCCAAGGAGCTGCGCTCCCCGGTCGAGCTGGTCCGCGAGATCGCCAGGACCGGTGAGCTGCCCGTCGTGCTGTTCACCGCCGGTGGCATCGCCACCCCGGCCGACGCCGCGATGATGCGCCAGCTCGGCGCCGAGGGCGTCTTCGTCGGCTCGGGGATCTTCAAGTCCGGCAACCCCGCCCAGCGCGCCGAGGCGATCGTGAAGGCCACCACCTTCTACGACGACCCGGACGTGATCGCCAAGGTCTCGCGCGGTCTCGGCGAGGCCATGGTCGGCATCAACGTCGACGATCTGGAGCAGGAGCAGCGCTACGCCAAGCGCGGCTGGTGACCTGAGCGTCGTGGGGCCGGTGCGACCGTCGCGGTCGCACCGGCCCGGCGCATCCGCCGGAAACCAGCCGAAACGGCCGATCCGGAAGCAGCGGTGGATCCGGGAACAACGGCGGAGTCGGCACAAACAGGGCGATATCGCGACAGTCGCATTTTACGCGCTCGCCCCGCTGATTTCCGTTCCGTTCGCAGTGACGAATCCCCAACGGCGGCAACCAGAAAAACCCGCACTGCCGGCGGGCGGCCCGCCTTAGGCTTCAACGGTGCGCATTCTGTTCTCAAGTCTTCCGACACACGGGCACACCTACCCGCTGCTCCCGCTCGCCGCGGCGGCGCGCAAGGCCGGGCACGAGGTCGTCTACGCCACCGGGGCCGACTTCCACCCGGTGCTGACCGCGCTGGACCTCGAACCCGTCGCCGCGGGAATGCCGATTTCGGAGGCGTTCGCCATCGCGAGCAAGGCCGCGGGTGTCACCGATCCCCGCAAGGAGGGACCGGAAGCGCAGGAGCGGGTCATCGCCGGGGTCTTCGGCTCGGCGCTGCCGCGCCGGTTCCTCGCCGACCTCCGTGACGTCGTGACGCCGGGCAGCTTCGACCTCGTCGTGCACGAGGCGGGCAACCCCGGCGCCGGGCTCGCCGCCAGGCGGGCGGGCATTCCCGGCCTCTGCCACGGGTTCGGCCGGGTCGTCTCCGCCGGGCTCGGTGACAGGATCGCGGGATCGCTCGGGGAGCTCGCGGCGGAGATCGGCGAGACGGTCCCGGATCGCTACGCGAACATCCTGGGCAACCCGTACCTGGACATCTACCCGCCGTCGTTGCAGGGCCCGGACTTCCGCGCCACCGGCGACCGCGTCGAACTGCGTCCGGTGCCCTTCGCCGAACCCGGCCAGCTGCCCGAGGTGGTCGGCGAACGGGACCGCCCGCTGGTCTACCTGACGCTGGGGACCGCGTTCGGCACCGCCGACGTGCTGAGCACCGCGATCGAGGGCCTCTCCGGGCTCGACGTGCGGGTGCTGGTCTCGGGAGGGCGGCTCGTGGAGGCCGCGGCGCTCGGACAGCTCCCGGAGAACGTGACCGCGGTGTCGTGGCTGCCGCAGGCCGACCTGCTGCCGCACCTGGACCTGATCGTGCACCACGGTGGTTCCGGCACCACGCTGGGCGCGCTGGGAGCGGGGGTGAAGCAGCTGCTGACGCCGCAGGGCGCGGACCAGTTCAACAACGCCGAGGCCGTCGTCGACGGCGGTGCGGCGCTGAGCCTGCAACCCGGCGAGCTGAGCCCGGAGGCGATCGCCGACGGGGCTCGCAAGCTGCTGGAGGGCAGCGAGTTCGACGCACCGGTGCGGGCGCTGGCGCAGGAGGTCGCCGCCATGCCATCGCCGGAGGAGATCGCCGCCCGGCTGCCGGAGTTCGCCGGCTGACAACGCCGGTGTGCCTGGCCGGTGCCGTCGGTGTCGGCCAGGCCCCGGTAGCGCCTTGTCCAGGGCGGTGTCGAAACCGCTGCTGGGCGGGCCGGCAGCCGTTACCGTGAGCCGCATGTCCGGGATGCGGGTGCTGGCCGACGAGTCCGAGCACGGCTGGTGGCACATGGCCTTGCGCGAGCCCGCCCCGCCGTTGCGCGGTTTGGTCACCCGCTACATCGGCTACCGCGAGCGCTCGGTCGTCCCGGTGCGGCGCCGGGAGGTGCCCACCGGCGAGGTCACGATCATCCTCAGCTTCGGCCCCAAGATCGCGGTGAGCGACCCGCGCGGCGGCAGCGGCCGCGAGCTCACCAGCTTCGTCGCCCCGGTCGACGACACCTGGGCGGTCACCGAGTACACCGGCGAGCAGCACGGGCTGGAGATGACGCTGACGCCGCTCGGCGCCTCGCGGCTGTTCGACGTCCCGATGGACGGCCTCGCCGATCCGGTCAGCGACGTCGAGGACCTGCTGGGCCGCACCGGGAGACTGCTCGTCGAGCGGCTCGCCGACGCCTCCGGCTGGACCGAGCGCTTCGACCTCCTCGACGCCCTGCTGCCCGCGCTGTTCGAACGCGGCAGGCCGCCGTCGCCCGCCGCGGCGTGGGCCTGGCGCCGCCTGCGGGAGACCGACGGGCGCATCCCGATCGCCGCCCTGGTCGACGACCTGGGGTGCAGCCACCGCTACCTCGTCTCGCAGTTCCGCCACCACGTCGGGGTCACGCCGAAGACGCTGGCGCGGGTGCTGCGCTGCGGACGCGCGATCCGGCTGCTGGAGCGGGGCGGCCACCGCATCGGCGACATCGCGCTCGACTGCGGCTACAGCGACCAAGCGCACCTCAACCGGGACTTCCGCCTGCTCACCGGTACCACTCCGAGCGTGTGGTGCCAGGAGATGCGGCTGGAGCTGCCCAAGCCCGCCGAATAGGTCAGATTCGTCCAAGCCCGCCACCGCGCCCCGCTCCTAACGTCGTGCACATCGGGCCGAACCGGAGGCCCCGGCGAGAAGGAGTGGTCATGAGCGGCGAACCCAACATCTTCCCCGCGCTGCGCTACGCGGACGCGGCCAAGGCCTGGCAGTGGCTGCACGAGGCGTTCGGCTTCGAGCAGCGCTTCTCGGTCCCCGGACCGGACGGGACGATCGCGCACGCCGAGATGGGTCTGGGCGCGGGCACCATCATGTTCGGCTCGGCGGCCCGCGGTTCCGGTGCCGTGATCGATCCCGACCCGCTCAAGGCGGAGTGGACCGTCTACGTGTGGGTGCCCGACATCGACGCGCACTACGAGCGGGCGCGCGGGGCGGGCGCCGAGATCACGAGGGAGCTCGGCGACACCGACTACGGCTCGCGCGAGTACGGTGCCCGCGACTTCGAGGGCAACCACTGGGCGTTCGGCACCTACCTGCCGCGCCCTGAGTGAGCGCCCCGGCCGGGCCGCGGCTCAGACGTGCTCCATCACCAGTACGGCGGTGGTGCCGGGCTCCAGCGCCTCGTACTGGTGGGGCACGTCGCCGGAGAAGGACACGTAGTCGCCCGGGCCGATCTCCACCAGGTTCGACTCCGGGCCGACCCGCATCCGTCCCGCGGTCAGCACGACGTGCTCGACCGTCCCGGGAATGTGAGCCTGGGCGTCGCGGACCCCGCCGGGTTCCAGTTCCAGCAGGTACAGGTCCCGGCGGGCGCCGGCCGGGCACGACGACAGCAGCGCTGCTGCGTACGGGGACTGCTCGGAGCGCACGAACGTGGCCTGGCCGGCCCGCACGATGCGCACCTGCGGTGTCGGCGGGTCGACGAGCCTGGTGAACGGCACGCCGAGGGCGACCGCGAGCGCCCACAGCGTCTCCACACTCGGGTTGCCCGCGCCCGACTCGAGCTGCGAGAGCGTGGACTTGGCGATTCCGGCGCGCTTGGCCAGCTCGGTGAGCGACAGGCCGACGCGGTCGCGTTCGCGGCGCAGCGCGGCGGAGATGATCTCCAGCGGGGTGCTTTCGGTGGTGCTCATCGTCGTTCGTTTCACCGGTCCTTGTGTTCGACTTGACGAACAAGGGGCACGTTGTTCACTATACCGGACTGTGAGTTCGTTACAGCGAACGCGACCCGGTTCCCGAGGGATCTGGCGCGACAAGCTCCTGCGCGACGTGCTGTCGATCGCGGCGGCGATGGCCATCGTGGGCGCCTCCCTCGGCGCCATCGCGGTGAGCAAGGGCATCCCGCTATGGATGATCACGCTGATGGGGGCGGTGATCTTCGCAGGCGGCTCGGAGTTCATGGCGGTCGGGCTGATGACCGCGGGCGCGGCGCCGGTCACCGCGGTCGTCGGCGGCCTGCTGCTCAACGCCCGCCACCTGCCGTTCGGCCTGGCGATCGGCGACCTGTTCGCACGCGGGCCGCTCACCCGGCTGGTCGGCAGCCACCTGATGGTCGACGAGTCGGTGGCCTTCGCCCTGGCCCAGCGGGACCCGGCGGCGAAGCGGCGTGCTTACTGGCTCACCGGCATCGCCCTTTACTGCACCTGGGCGCCGTCGATCTTCGTTGGAGGGCTGCTCGGCCAGCAGGTCGGCGATCCGGACGTCTTCGGCCTCGACGCGGCCCTGCCCGCCGCGCTGCTCGCGCTGATCGTGCCATCGCTGCGCGACCGCCCGACGCTGCGCGCCGTCGCGGTAGGAGCCCTGGTCGCGGTCGTGAGCACGCCGATCCTGCCGGAGGGATTGCCGGTGATGGCCGCGCTCGTGGGCGTCGCAGCCGCGCTGCCGCTGCCGCGCGGGCGCAAGGGGGAGGAGGAGTCATGACGATGGCAGTGGTGCTGGCCCTTGCGGGCGGCACGTATGCCATGCGGCTGGCCGGACCGCTGCTGCGCGGGCGGATCACGATCTCGCCCCGGTGGGAGCGGCTGATGTCCATCGCCGCGATCACCCTGCTCGGCGCCTTCGTCGTCACGAGCGCGGTGGCCGAGGGCGGCGGCTTCGCGGGCTGGGCCCGGCTCGCCGGGGTCGCCGTCGGCGGCGTCCTGGCCTGGCGGCGGGCCCCCTTCGTCGTGGTGGTCCTCGCCGCCGCCGTGACCACGGCGGGCCTGCGGTTCCTCGAACTCGCAGCCTGAGCTGGGGCGGACGGCTGCCGGGGTCCGATTCCGGCGCGGCGGTGTCCCGGCGAGCGGTGTCTGGTGGTCTCCTGGGTGGGCGGCTCAGGGGCCGCAAGCGGGCTCGCCGACTACCATCTGGTGACTTTCGTCTGCTGAAGGCCGAACTCGCCCCACATCGTCAGCTGATCACTCTACTGTTCGAGGAGTGACCGAAGGTGTCGGGGAGGTGTGACCTGACCGTCGCTCTGGTCGAGATCACTGCCGAGCAGCTCAACCAACGCAGGGAAGAGTTGCTGGCGGCGCTGCCTTTCGATGAGGAAGAGCTGTTCAAGAGAGCTGCTGACGACCACACCGCCTCGCCGGACGAGCGCGAGATCTACAACGAACTCGTCGAAATCGACTTTCTTCTCGGGAAGTAGTGCGTGCCGCTCGACACCCATGCGAAAGCGACCGCTTTCGCTCAGCGGTGCCCGTGGGCGCCCGTGCATGGAGGACTTCCTCCAGATGCTTTTCGACGAGTTCCGGTTCGACAGGCTGGAAGGCGCGCAGGAGGCGATCGAATCGGGCCGGGAGCGTTGGCGGCGGATGCAGGTCGCAACATTGGTCCGGGACGCTCCGGATGAGGCGGTTCGGATCTTGAAAGAGATGGGCTACTCGATCACCGGCCCAGTGGACGGGCCACGGGTGCCGAACACCGCCGCTCTTCGTCGTTGCTGACCGTGCTTCGCAACGACCGTCGCCAGCGCCTGGCTGATCGCTAGCCGTTCGGCTCAGCCGCGCTCGGTCCGTCGACCGATGCGCCGCCGCCTGGCCCCACCGCTTCGCCCGGCTGCTGCCTCGTCCGACTTCCGGTCCGCCCGCCCGCCGCCGTTCCATGCCTCCGGCCTCGGTGTTTCGCGAGGATGTAAGCGTTCGTTAACCCCAGTCGTGGATCGCCTGAACGTGGTGATTAGGGTCTCCCCAGCCAAACCGGGAGTACCCACCGGTACCTCGGATGCCGTAACGAGCTGGCCCACCCGTGCCAGCTCTCACCACGGAAGGTCGCCCCTTGGTCACCACACCGGACGCGCCCCGCCGCACCTCGGCAACCGACGAGGGCTACGCGCCGAGCCTGGGCAACCGCCAGGTCCAGATGATCGCGATGGGCGGCGCCATCGGCGTCGGCCTCTTCCTCGGCGTCGGCGGCCGCATGGAGCAGGCCGGCCCCGCGCTGATCCTCTCCTACCTGCTGTGCGGCGCCGCCGCGTTCTTCGTGATGCGCGCCCTCGGCGAGCTCGTGCTCTACAAGCCCGTCGCGGGCAGCTTCGTGGAGTACTCGCGCGAGTTCATCGGACCGTGGGCGGGCTTCGCCGCGGGCTGGATGTACTTCATCAACTGGGCGGGCGCGGGCATCGCCGAGATCACCGCGGCCGGGATCTACATCGGCAAGTGGTTCCCCGACTTCCCGCAGTGGCTGACCGCGCTGCTCTGCCTGGTCGCGCTGCTGGTGGTCAACGTGCTGTCGGTGAAGCTGTTCGGCGAGCTGGAGTTCTGGTTCAGCGTCATCAAGGTGCTGGCCATCGTCAGCTTCCTGGCCGTCGGCCTGGCCCTGGTCGTCACCGCCGCCGACGTCGGCGGCGCCGCGGCGGGCCCGCACAACCTGGTCGACCACGGCGGTTTCATGCCACACGGGCTGCCGGTGGTGCTGATGAGCCTGCAGGGCGTGATGTTCGCCTACGCCTCGCTGGAGATGGTCGGCATCGCCGCGGGCGAGACCAAGAACCCCGCCAAGGTGATGCCCAAGGCGATCAACAGCGTCGTGTGGCGGATCGGCGTCTTCTACGTCGGCTCGGTCCTGCTGCTCTGCATGGTCATGCCGTGGACCTCCTACAACGGCGACCAGAGCCCGTTCGTCACCGTCTTCTCCAGCATCGGCGTGCCCTGGGCGGGCGACCTGATGAACTTCGTGGTGCTCACCGCCGCGCTGTCGAGCTGCAACTCCGGGCTGTACTCGACCGGACGCATCCTGCGGTCGCTGGCGCAGCGCGGCGAGGCCCCGTCCTTCACCGAGCGGATGAACTCCCGCCGCGCCCCCTACGGCGCGGTGCTGTTCACCGGCGCGGTTTTCCTGGTCGGGGTGCTGCTGAACTACGTGGTGCCCAAGGACGCCTTCGACATCGCCACCTCGATCTCCTCGCTGGGCGTCATCGCCACCTGGGCCGCGCTCCTCTACGCCCAGACCAGGCTGCGCAGCCGGGCGCTGCGCGGTGACGTCGAGCGGCCCGGCTACCGGATGCCCGGCTCGCCCTGGACCAACTGGGTCGTGCTGGGCTTCCTCGGTCTCATCGTGGTGCTGGCCGGCTTCTCCGAGGAGACGGCGGTGCGCTGGTCCTTCTACGCGGTCCCGGTGCTGGTCGTGGCCATCGCCGTGGGCTGGTGGGGGGTGCGCGGCCGGGCTTCGTCCTCGTGACCGGGTGCTGGACAATGGGTGGCGTGTCCACAGCTCGACCAGTCATCGGAGTGCTCGCCCTGCAAGGGGGCGTGGCCGAACACCTGACCGCCCTGGAGCGCAGCGGCGCCGAGGCCAGGCCCGTGCGCCGTCCGGAGGAACTGGCCCAGGTGCACGGCCTGGTCCTGCCCGGCGGTGAGTCCACCACCATGACCCGCCTGCTCGACGGGTTCGAACTGTTCGAGCCGCTGCGGGAGCGGCTCGCGGCGGGCATGCCCGCCTTCGGCTCCTGCGCGGGCATGGTCCTGCTGGCCGGGACGGTCCTGGACGACCGCGTGGAGCAGGACACCCCGCCGGTCCGCCCGTTCGGGGCGATCGACATGGCGGTGCGGCGAAACGCCTTCGGCCGCCAGGTCGACTCCTTCGAGGCCGACCTGGACTTCGCCGGCGTCACCGACGGCCCGGTGCATGCGGTGTTCATCCGCGCACCCTGGGTCGACAAGGTCGGCGCCGACGTCCGGGTGCTGGCCAGCGTCGCGCCGAGCGGCCATGGGTCCGAGGTCACAGCGCCCGCCGGTAGGATCGTCGCGGTTCAGCAGGGGCCCGTGCTCGCCACCGCTTTCCACCCGGAGCTGGTCAGCGGGGACGAACGCGTGCACCGCTATTTCGTGCAGACCGTCCGCGCGTCCTGATCGGGACCGCCGAGCGGAGGTCGTGCGGTCGTAGACAGACGGAGGAGAGATGAGCGGCCACTCGAAGTGGGCCACCACAAAGCACAAGAAGGCCGCCCTCGACGCCAAGCGCGGCAAGCTTTTCGCGAAGCTGATCAAGAACGTCGAGGTTGCCGCGCGGACCGGCGGGGGCGACCCGGATGGCAATCCGACCTTGTACGACGCCATCCAGAAGGCGCGCAAGAACTCGGTGCCGCAGGACAACATTGAGCGCGCCCGCAAGCGCGGCGGCGGTGAGGAAGCCGGTGGCGCCGACTGGCAGACGATCATGTACGAGGGCTACGGCCCGAACGGCGTCGCGGTGCTCGTCGAGTGCCTGACCGACAACCGCAACCGCGCCGCGGGCGAGGTGCGCACCGCGATGACCCGCAACGGCGGCTCGATGGCCGACGCGGGCTCGGTCGCGTACCTGTTCAACCGCAGGGGCGTGGTGCTGCTGCCGAAGAACGGCCTCAGCGAGGACGACGTGCTCTCGGCGGTGCTCGAGGCGGGCGCGGAGGAGATCAACGACCTCGGCGAGAGCTACGAGATCCTCACCGAGCCGTCCGACCTGGTCGACGTGCGCAAGGCGCTGCAGGCCGAGGGCATCGAGTACGACTCGGCCGAGACCAACTTCCTGGCCTCGGTCAACGTCCCCCTCGACGCCGACGGCGCGCGCAAGCTGTTCAAGCTGATCGACGTGCTCGAGGACTGCGACGACGTGCAGAACGTCTACGCCAACTTCGACGTCAGCGACGAGGTCCTGGAAGAGGTCAACGCATAGTTTCCGCGGTCGGCGCAGGCCGACCGCGGCCGAGACGCGGCGGTGCCGGTGTTGCTCCGGCCCCGCCGCGTCGGCGTGTCGGGCCCTTGTGGACTCAGAGGCGGCGCGCCCGCGCGAGCCAGGCGGCGACGTCGGTCGTGCTGCCGTCGGGCAGGCCGAGCCCGTCGGCGTCGTCGCCCCGTGCGATGCCCCGGTAGCGCGACGGGCGCAGGTCCTCCAGCTCCCAGCCGTCGGTGAAGGCGTCGCGGATCACCTGGTCGCTGATGCGCGGGCCGAAGCCCGGTTCGGCGTCGGACAGCGCGAGCACGTGGACCACCGCGCCCGGCCGGCACACCGCGTGCAGGCTGCGGGTGTAGCGCTGCCGCTCCTCGGTGCCGAAGACGTGGAACAGGGCGCTGTCGAGGACGGTGTCGAAGCGCTGCCGCGTCCCGAGGTCGAGCGCGTCGGCCACCTCGAACCGCGCCTCGACGCCCTTGGCGCGGGCGTTGGCCCGGGCCTGCTCCACCGCGGACGGCGAGAAGTCGATGCCGAGCACGTCGTAGCCCAGCCCGGCCAGGTGGATGGTGTGCTCGCCTGCGCCCGTGCCGGCGTCCAGCACGGCGCCGCGGATGGCGCCGGTCCGTTCCAGCTCGAGTACGGCGGGCTGGGGTTCACCGATCACCCACGGTGCGGTGCCGTTCTCGTAGGCGGTGTCGAAGATCTCCCGGGGCACGGTCGTGTCCATGCGCGACTCCTGTCCGCTGCGGGCGGGCCCGTCGTGGGCCCGCGGTCGCCGCCAGCTTCGGACCTCTACAGCGCTCGAAGTCAAGGGCGCGCGGCACGCCCTTTCCCTCGCGTCGCGCACCGCCCGTAGGCAGGACGTTCCGGGCGGTGGCGGGTGTGGGCGAACCCACCGCCGGGACCGCCGCCGCACGCGTGGCGGCGGTTTGACCACGGCGCGCCGATCGGCAGAATGACCGCCGTGGTCGACACGGATGAACGTCTGCGCAGCTGGTTGGTCAACACCGCGGAACGCGACGGCGCCGCGGTGATGCACGTGGCGGAGGATGAGCACGGCGCGGCGTACGCGTTCTCCGTCGGTGCGTGGCGCCGGTTCGGCAAGCCGGAGGCGGTCACCATCGGGCTGCCCAAGGACGTGGCGCACTCGGTGATCAACACCTACGTGCGGCGGGCTGCGGCTGGTGAGCGGTTCAAGCCGGGGCAGCTCTACGACGGCTTCCTGGACGGCTGCTGGATGACCGTGGAGAAGGTCGCCAAGCAGCACTACCCGGAGTTCCTCGGCAGCGCCTTCCTCGTCTACGGCGACGGCGACTTCCCGGCCGTGCAGCTCATCGCGGCGACTCCGGACGGCAGGTTCCCCTGGCACGACGACGCCCCGGGCGGCTTCGCCGAGTACCAGCCGGTGCTGACCGCCAGCGGCGCCCCCGAGAACTGGACGCCGGGATCCGACGGCCCCTGAGCCGGCGACGGCGCAGGGACGTCAACGGCCCAGCGCGGTCGACGGCCGAGACGCCCCAGGATCGTCGGCGGCCGTTCCGTCCCGGGCCGATCCGCGGCGGGGATCGTCACCGGCCGGAACCGCCGGGACGACCGGCCTGTCCGGAGTCGCACGGTCGGCGCCCGACGGCACGCCGCTGACACCTCAGGGCGTGCTGGGGTGGATCATGGCCAGTACCACACCGCCGGGTGAGGCGTGCGCGTGTCGTTGCGAGTGGCCCGCCTCGCCGGTCCGGTAGGGTTCGAACGCGTGTTCAGGCTGGTGCGAGGAGTGGTGACGTGCGGGTACTCGGAGTCGACCCGGGCCTGACCCGCTGCGGCATCGGCGTGGTCGACGGCGGGCGCGGCCGCTCCGTCACCTGCGTCGCGGTCGGCGTGGCGCGGACCCCGGCCGACCAGGAGCTGTCCGCCCGGCTGCTGGGCGTGGCCGAGGCCGTCGACGAGTGGCTGGACACCCACCGGCCCGAGGTCGTCGCGATCGAGCGGGTCTTCAGCCAGCACAACGTCCGCACCGTGATGGGCACCGCGCAGGTTTCCGGCATCGTGGCGCTTGCCGCCGCGCGCCGCGGCCTGCAGGTGGCCTTCCACACCCCGAGCGAGGTCAAGGCCGCGATCAGCGGTTCCGGCCGCGCCGACAAGCGCCAGGTGACGACCATGGTCACCAAGATCCTCGGGCTGGCCGAGGCCCCGAAGCCCGCCGACGCCGCCGACGCGCTGGCGCTGGCCGTCTGCCACCTCTGGCGGGCACCGATGGCGGGCCGGCTCGCCGAGGCCGAGGCGAAGGCCGCGGCGCTGGCCCGCAACCACAAGGCGCGTCTGAAGGACGCGCGGCAGGCCGCCGCCACGCGGGCGGCGCGGACAGGAGGAGTCCAGCGATGATCGCCTCGGTGCGGGGCCCGGTGCTGTCGGTCGGGCTCGACCACGCCGTGATCGAGGTCGGCGGCGTCGGCATGGCCGTGCACGCCACGCCGGCCACCCTGGCCGGTCTGCGGCGCGGGGAGGAGGCGCGGCTGTGGACGTCGCTGATCGTGCGCGAGGACTCCCTGACGCTGTACGGCTTCGCCGACGCCGAGGCGCGCGACCTGTTCGGACTGCTCCAGACCGCGTCCGGCGTCGGCCCGCGGCTTGCGCTGGCGACGCTGGCGGTGCTCAGCCCCGACCAGCTCTGCCACGCGCTCTCCGACGGCAACATCACCACGCTCACCCAGGTCCCGGGCGTGGGCAAGAAGAGCGCCGAGCGGCTGATCCTGGAGCTGCGCGACAAGGTCGGTACGGTGGCCGGGACCGCGGGCGCCGGTGCGCAGGCACCCGACCGGGGGCGGGTGCGCTCGGAGGTCTCCGAGGCGCTGGTCGGCCTGGGCTTCTCGGCGAAGCAGGCCGAGCAGAGCGTCGAGGCGGTGCTCGCCACCGACGGCGAGGTCGCCGACACCTCGGCTGTGCTGCGCAAGGCGCTGGCGGCGCTCGGCCCGAAGAAGTGACGGTGTGGGTGGCGTGATGCACGAGGATGCCCAGGTGGATCCGGGACCGACCGGCGACGAGGTGTCGCTGGCTCCGCAGCAGGAGAACGCCGAGCAGGACGTCGAGACCACTTTGCGGCCGCGCAGGCTCAGCGAGTTCGTCGGCCAGGCCAGGGTCCGCGAGCAGCTCGAACTGGTCCTGCACGGCGCGCTGAACCGCGGCGACCAGCCCGACCACGTGCTGTTCTCCGGCCCGCCCGGGCTCGGCAAGACCAGCCTCGCGATGATCATCGCCGCCGAGCTCGGCGCGTCGATCCGGGTCACCTCCGGTCCCGCGCTGGAGCGCCCCGGCGACCTGGCGGCGATGCTGTCCAACCTCGCCGAGGGCGACGTGCTGTTCATCGACGAGATCCACCGCATCGCGCGGCCCGCCGAGGAGATGCTCTACCTGGCGATGGAGGACTACCGCGTCGACATCGTCGTCGGCAAGGGGCCGGGAGCGACCAGCATCCCGCTGGAGATCGCGCCGTTCACCCTGGTCGGCGCCACGACGCGGTCGGGCGCGCTGACCGGGCCGTTGCGCGACCGCTTCGGCTTCACCGCGCACATGGAGTTCTACGAACCGGCCGAGCTGGAGCTGGTGGTGCGCAGGTCGGCGGGCATCCTCGGAGTGGACCTCCGCGACGACGGCGCGGTCGAGATCGCCCGTCGCTCGCGCGGCACACCCCGCATCGCCAACCGGCTGCTGCGGCGGGTGCGCGACTTCGCGGAGGTCCGTGCCGACGGCGCGGTCACCATCGAGGTCGCCCGCGCCGCGCTGGAGGTCTACGACGTCGACGAGCACGGTCTCGACCGGCTCGACCGCGCCGTGCTCGGCGCGCTGGTGCGCTCGTTCAACGGCGGGCCTGTCGGTGTCTCGACGCTGGCGGTCGCGGTCGGCGAGGAGCCGACCACCGTCGAGGAGGTCTGCGAGCCGTACCTGGTGCGGGCGGGGATGCTCGCCAGAACGCCGAGGGGCCGGGTGGCGACGGTCGCGGCCTGGCAACATCTCGGCCTCGTTCCGCCCCAGCACGCGCCCGGCGAGGCGACGCGGAGCCTGTTCGCCGACGAGGTGTGAGCCACCCCGTTCCGTGCGCCGGCGTGCGCCGCGCGTGGCGACCGGATGCGGCGCAGCGTTCGCGAAGCGAGGAACGAGCGCTAGCGGATCGACTCCGGGCAGGCGTGTGACCAGCGACGATGTTGTGATCGGCTGGGCGGGTCCGGGAGGCGGAGCCACGTGACACCGTGCGCAAGCCGACCGCGTCGGCGGCTTCGGAGTCACTACCGCGCGTGAACGCCGTTGAGCTGGTTGTGATCACGTCGCGTCGCCGGGAGGCGGCACCCGCTTCCCGCGGGCGAGTGGGCGTCGGGTAGTAGTGTCCCCGCTACCTCCGGTGGAACTGGCACACTGGGGGGCGTACATCCGAACAATTCGGGCGCGCCCTACACGCCGGTCACCGGCTCGCGCCCCCCGAACGGAGCAAGATGGATCTCTCATCCCTGATCTTCCCGCTGTTGATCGCCCTGCTCGCGGTGCCGCTGTTCCTGCAGGCGCGCAAGCAGAAGCGAGCCATGCAGGACCAGCAGAAACTGCAGAACTCGCTCGCCGCAGGGGACCGGGTCATGACCACGTCGGGTCTGTTCGGCACCGTGGTCAGCACCAGCGACGACGCCATCGAGCTGGAGATCGCCTCCGGCATCACCACGACCTGGGTCCGCGCCGCCGTGCGCGAGAAGGTGGAGACCGGGTCCGAGGCGGCCACCGAGACCGCGACCTCGACCGACGACGAGCCCGCGGAGTCCGCTGAGAAGGACACCGAGGAGTCGGCCACCGAGTCCAAGGCCCAGGTCGCCGAGCCGATCGAGCAGCAGCAGAAGACGAACTGACCGTCGCGCCGCGCGCGCGAGTCGGCGAGCGCGGGCACCCGGTCGCACCTCGGCCGGGCCGCTCGTCCCGAAGCAGGCCGCCGTTCCTCGGGTCACGCCCGGTGTCCGGTGGTCGACGCGCCGTTGATGACCCGGCGCAGTGCTGCCGCCGCGTGGCCTGTCAGACTTGACATGGGTTGTTGTGGATCATCCACCGCCGGTGACGGCGGTGGATGATCGCTGATCCCGCCCGGGCCGGACACCCGATGCTCGGCACGCGCGGTGCGACGCGTCCGCACGCGCCGCCCGACACGCGCCTGCCGAGCCGCGAGTGTCCGGTGCGCCACCGCTGGTCACCCTCGGTGCGCTCCCGGCCGGGCTCGACTCCGCTCCAGCTCGACCTCGACACCGACCGTGGACAGGAGACCGACGCACCGTGGCACCTCCGGCCGGGCAGATCCGCCCAGGGCGTTACCTCGCGATCTTCACGCTGATCGTCGCCGCTCTGTATTCGCTGGTGTTCCTCACCGGCGACCACAAGCCCTTCCCGAAACTGGGCATCGACCTGCAGGGCGGCACCCGCGTCACGCTCACGGCGCGCACGCCCGACGGCCGCCCGCCGACCAACGAGTCGCTCGACCAGGCGCGCCAGATCATCGAGACCCGCGTCAACGGCATGGGCATCAGCGGCTCCGAGGTGACCCGCGACGGCTCCAACCTCGTCATCACGGTCCCCGGCGCGGGCGGTGAGGACGCCAAGCAGCTCGGGCAGACCGCGGAGCTGAACTTCCGCAAGGTCGTGCCCGGCATGATGGTCCCGGCCAACCAGCCCGCGCCCCAGAACCCGGCACCGCCGCAGGGTCCGGCGGGCAACTCCCCGCAGAGCGCGCTGAACCAGCAGCCCGCGCCCGCGGACCCGATCGAAGAGGCCAAGAAGACCCGCCAGAGCACCGACCCGAACGTGCAAATGGCGGCGCTGCAGGCGCTGGACTGCAACGCCGAGGACCCGCTGCGCGGCAACGACGACCCGAAGCTGCCGCTGGTCGCCTGCGACCGCGAGGGCAAGCAGAAGTACGTCCTGGAGCCGGTGTTCCTGGAGGGCAAGGAGATCGACCAGGCCCAGGCGTCGCCGCCGAACCCGACGCAGGGCAACCCCGGCTGGTCGGTCGACCTCAACTTCAAGAGCTCCGGCGCAAAGGTGTGGGCGGACTTCACCTCCGCCAACGTCGGCCAGAACGCCGCGTTCGTCCTCGACACCGAGGTCGTGTCGGCGCCGACGATCCAGCAGGCGCTGCTCGGCGGCAACGCCAACATCACCGGCCAGTTCAACCAGCAGAGCGCCACCGACCTGGCCAACATCCTCAAGTACGGGTCGCTGCCGCTGGCCTTCGACCAGTCCGAGGCCGAGACGGTCTCGGCGACCCTCGGCGTCGCCTCGCTGGAGGCGGGCCTGCTCGCAGGCGGCCTCGGCCTGCTGCTGGTAGCGGTCTACTGCCTGGCCTACTACCGGCTGCTGGGCCTGCTGACGATCCTGTCGCTGGTGCTCTCCGGCGCGATCGTCTACGCGGTGCTGGTGCTGCTGGGCCGCTGGGTCGGCTTCACCCTCGACCTGGCGGGCGTGGCCGGTCTGATCATCGCCATCGGCATCACAGCCGACTCGTTCATCGTGTTCTTCGAACGGCTCAAGGACGAGATCCGCGAGGGCCGCACCTTCCGCTCGGCGGTCCCGAGGGCCTGGGAGCGGGCCAGGCGGACCATCCTCTCCGCCGACGCCGTCAGCTTCCTGGCCGCCGCCGTGCTCTACGTGCTGGCCGTCGGCCAGGTGAAGGGCTTCGCCTTCACCCTGGGCATGTCGACCGTGCTCGACCTGGTCGTGGTGTTCCTGGTGACCCACCCGCTGGTGGCGCTGGCGTCGAAGAACAAGTTCCTGTCCAAGCCGGCGTTCTCCGGTCTCGGTGCGGTGCAGCGCATGGGCGCCCAGCACCGCGCCGACCGCAGGCGCGCAGCGCAGACCACCGCCGAGGAGGCGTGACCGTGACGACTCCGGGCCACGACACCGCCAGCGCCGAGCGCGGCGGCGTCTTGCACCGCCTCTACACCGGTACCGGTGCCTTCGACATCGTCGGCAAGCGCGTGCGCTGGTACGTCTCGCTGGGCCTGCTGGTCCTGGTGTGCGTCGCCACGATGGCGATCAAGGGCTTCAACCTCGGCATCGACTTCGAGGGCGGCACCAAGATCCAGATGCCCGCGGCGGGCGCGAACGGGCCGATCAGCGCCGAGCAGGTCGAGACCTCGTTCCGGGAGGCTGCCGGCCGCCCCGCCGAGACCGTCCAGCTGGTCGGCACCGGTGACAGCCAGAGCATCCAGATCCGCACCGAGGCGCTGAGCGTCGACGAGGTCGGCAAGGTCAAGCAGACCCTGTTCAACGACCTGCAGCCGGTCGACGGGCAGGGCAGGCCCAGCCAGCAGGCGATCAGCGACAGCGCGGTCAGCGGCACGTGGGGCGGTGAGATCACCAAGCAGGCGCTGATCGCCCTGGCGGTGTTCATCGTGCTGGTGACGGTCTTCCTGACGTTCTACTTCGAGCGGTGGATGGCGGTGGCCGCGCTGATCGCGCTGGTGCACGACGTGGTCGTGACCGCGGGCATCTACTCGATCATCGGCTTCGAGGTCACCCCGGCGACGGTGATCGGCCTGCTGACCATCCTCGGCTTCTCGCTCTACGACACGGTCGTGGTCTTCGACAAGGTCAAGGAGAACACCCGCGGCCTGCTCGGACTGACCCGCCGGACCTACGGCGAGGCGGCCAACCTCGCGGTCAACCAGACCCTGATGCGCTCGATCAACACCTCGATCATCGCGCTGCTGCCGGTGCTGGGCCTGCTCGTGGTGGGCGCCGGCATCCTGGGCGTCGGCGTGCTGCGCGACCTGGCGCTGGTGCAGATGGTCGGCATGATCGCCGGTGTGGTGTCGTCGATCCTGCTGGCCACGCCGGTGCTGGTCGACTTCAAGATGCTCGACCCGAAGTACAAGGCGCAGGCGGCCAAGGTGCGCCAGCGCCGGGCGCGGGCGGCGGGCAAGGCCGCCGGCGGCGACGTCGCCGAGTCCGCCGAGGACGACGAGCAACGAGCCGAGCTGCGCCGCGAGCGGGAGATGGCCTCCGCGGCCAGCGGCCCGGCCCGCACCGGCAAGGGGCCGGAGTCGCGCCGCAAGCCCGCGGGCAAGGCGAGCAGGTCGAGGAAGCGGCGATCATGAGCGGTTCGGTGCGGGTGCTCGACGAACTCGACGCCGAGCTGCGGGCGGCGTCGGGCCTGGTCCGGGAGGTCCCGGACTTCCCGGAGCCGGGCGTGCTGTTCCGCGACATCAGCCCGGTGCTGGCCGACGGCCGCGCCCTGGCGGCCGTCGTGGCGGCGCTCGGCCGCGGCCACGACTTCGACGTCGTGGCCGGGGTGGAGGCGCGCGGCTTCCTGCTCGGCGCCGCGGTCGCGCAGGCCCACGGCACCGGCGTGATCGGTCTGCGCAAGCCTGGCAAGCTCCCCGAGGTCGCCCACCGGGTGGACTACCAGCTGGAGTACGGCTCGGCGTCGCTGGAGCTGCCCGCCGACACGCTGCGCACCGGTCAGCGGGTGCTCGTCGTCGACGACGTGCTGGCCACCGGAGGAACCCTGGACGCGGCGTGCCAGCTGGTCCGCTCGGCGGGCTCCGAGGTCGCGGCCGCGGCCGTGGTGCTGGAGCTGACCGCGCTCGGTGGCCGGGACAAGGTCCGGGATGTGGCGTTGCACGCCCTGTTGACCGTCTGACCTCACGCCCGGTGATCGGTCAGGCAGAAGCGCCGGCTGCGGTTCACAGCAGAGAGTGACCGCCTGCCGTCCGGGGGGCACGCCGGGGAAGGGGTGTCGCCCGAACGGCGTTATTCTCAATGTCCGGGTCAAAAGCCACGGATCCGGGACAAGTGCCAACCCCGGGAGCGTGCGGTGAGCCACGACGTCGAGTCCCCTGCTCCGGCGACCGAACCGGTCGTCCAGCCGCGCACCGCGTCGGCGACGCGGCGCGTGCGCGCGCGGCTGGCCAGGCGGATCACGGCGCAACGTGCCACCCAGGTCAAGCAGGTCCTCGAGCCGCTGGCCGCGGTGCACCGGGAGCTGCACCCGCAGGCCGACCTGGCGTTGCTGCAGCGGGCCTACGACGTCGCCGAGGACAAGCACCGCGACCAGCGCCGCAAGTCGGGTGACCCCTACATCACCCACCCGCTCGCGGTGTCCACGATCCTGGCCGAGCTCGGGATGGACACCACCACGCTGGTGGCGGCGCTGCTGCACGACACCGTCGAGGACACCGACTACTCGCTGGACCGGCTCAGCGGCGACTTCGGCGAGGAGGTCTCGCACCTGGTCGACGGCGTGACCAAGCTGGACAAGGTCAAGCTCGGTGCCGCCGCGGAGGCCGAGACCATCCGCAAGATGATCATCGCGATGGCCCGCGACCCGCGGGTGCTGGTGATCAAGCTCGCCGACCGGTTGCACAACATGCGCACCATGCGCTTCCTGCCGCCGGAGAAGCAGGCCCGCAAGGCGCGCGAGACGCTCGAGGTGCTGGCCCCGCTGGCGCACCGGCTGGGGATGGCCACGGTCAAGTGGGAGCTGGAGGACCTCGCCTTCGCGATCCTGCAGCCCAAGAAGTACGACGAGATCGTCCGGCTGGTGGCCAACCGGGCGCCCTCGCGCGACACCTACCTGCGGACCGTCATCGACGAGCTCTCCGGCCAGCTCGACACCGCGCGGCTGGCCGCCAGGGTCGAGGGCAGGCCCAAGCACTACTACTCGATCCACCAGAAGATGATCGTGCGGGGCCGCGACTTCGACGACATCCACGACCTGGTGGGCGTGCGGATCCTGGTCGACGAGGTCCGCGACTGCTACGCGGCGATGGGTGTCGTGCACGCCCTCTGGCAGCCGATGCCCGGCCGGTTCAAGGACTACATCGCCCAGCCCCGCTTCGGGGTGTACCAGTCGCTGCACACCACGGTGATCGGCCCGGAGGGCAAGCCGCTGGAGGTGCAGATCCGCACCCACGAGATGCACCGCACCGCCGAGTACGGCATCGCGGCGCACTGGCGGTACAAGGAGACCAAGGGCCGCAACGGCGGTCACGGGCACGCCGCCGTCGAGGTCGACGAGATGGCCTGGATGCGCCAGCTGCTGGACTGGCAGCGGGAGGCCGCCGACCCGGGCGAGTTCCTGGAGTCGCTGCGCTACGACCTGGCGACCAGGGAGATCTTCGTCTTCACGCCCAAGGGCGACGTGATCACGCTGCCGTCGGGTTCGACGCCGGTGGACTTCGCCTACACCGTGCACACCGAGGTCGGGCACCGCTGCATCGGCGCGCGGGTCAACGGCAGGCTGGTGGCGCTGGAGCGCAAGCTGGAGAACGGCGAGGTCGTCGAGATCTTCACGTCCAAGGCCGAGGGCGCGGGCCCGAGCCGGGACTGGCTGTCGTTCGTGGCCTCGCCGCGGGCCAAGGCCAAGATCAAGCAGTGGTTCGCCAAGGAGCGCCGCGAGGAGGCGATCGAGTCCGGCAAGGAGGCCATCGCCAAGGAGCTGCGCAGGCTCGGCCTGCCGATCCAGCGGCTGGTGTCGGCCGAGAGCATCGGCGCGGTCGCGCGGGAGCTGCACTACGTCGACGTCACCGCGCTCTACGCGGCGGTGGGGGAGAAGCAGATCTCGGCGGGCCACCTGGTGAGCAGGCTGGTCGCCTCGGTCGGCGGGGTCGACCAGGCCGCCGACGAGATCGCCGAGCGCTCCACGCCCTCGACCATTCAGGGCCGCCGCACGACCGGCGACTCCGGTGTGGTGGTCAAGGACGCCGGTGACGTGTGGGCGAAGCTGGCGCGCTGCTGCACCCCGGTGCCCGGCGACGACATCCTCGGCTTCGTCACCAGGGGCGGCGGGGTCAGCGTCCACCGCACCGACTGCACCAACGCCGACGAGCTGCGCAAGTCCCCGGAGCGGCTGGTCGAGGTCTACTGGGCGCCGTCGGCGTCGTCGGTGTTCCTGGTCGCGATCCAGGTCGAGGCGCTGGACAGGCACCGGCTGCTCTCCGACGTCACCAAGGTGCTGGCCGACGAGCGGGTGAACATCCTGTCGGCGTCGGTGACGACCTCCAAGGACCGGGTCGCGGTGAGCCGCTTCTCCTTCGAGATGGGCGATCCCAAGCACCTCGGCCACGTGCTCAAGGCGGTCCGCAACATCGAGGGCGTCTACGACGTCTACCGCGTGACCTCGGCGTCCTGACCGGTCAGCTGATGTTGACCATCCAGGTCACGCCGAACTGGTCCTCGCACGCCCCGAACTCGTCGCCCCACATCTGCCTCTCCAGGGGCACCGACACCGTGCCGCTGGAGGAGAGCTGGTCCCAGTAGCCGCGCAGCTCCTGCGCGTCGTCGCCGCTGAGGCTGACCGACATGTTGTTGCCCGCGCGGTGCTCGGACCCGGGCGGCGCGTCGGCGGCCATGAGCGTGAAGCCGCTGCGGGTCTCGAGCTGGCCGTGCATGATCTTGTCGGCGACCCCGGCGTCCTCCATGCCGAAGTCGCCGTAGGTGTTCATGTTGAGGTTCCCGCCGAACACCTGGTGGTAGAACTCCAGGGCCTGCCGTGCGTTGCCGGGGAAGCTGATGTAGGGGTTCAGTCGAGAGGTCACCGGTCGCTCCTCGGAGTCGGGCGCGCAACGAGGCCAGTGTGGCACCGGGGCCCGGCACCGGCCCGGCGGAAGGTGAGGACCCGCGACACGAAGAAGCGGGGCCGGCGGACGTCGCCGCCGACCCCGCTCAGCGCGGAGGAGTGCTACGCGCCCACCGTCGCCTGCTCGATCTTCACCGGCATGTTCGGCTTGCCGTCGCCCTCGCCGTTGACCGGCTGCACGCCCGCGCCGCCGACCTTGTCGAGGACCTTCAGGCCCTCCTCGCCGATGCTGCCGAACACCGTGTACTCCGGCGGGAGGTAGGAGTCCTGGTAGACCATGAAGAACTGGCTGCCACCGCTGTTGGGCTGCGACGACTTGGCCATCGCCAGCGTGCCGCGGGGGTAGACCACCGCGCCGCCCTGGTCGTAGGGAGCCGGCGCGGGCGCCAGGCCCACCGGCGGCTCGTCCTTGATCGAGTAGCCCGGTCCGCCGCCGCCGGTGCCCGACGGGTCACCGCACTGCAGGACCTTCAGGCCCTCGCCGGTGGTGAGCCGGTGGCAGTCGGTGCCGTCGAAGTAGCCGGCCCGGACCAGGTGGTCGAAGCTCTGCACGGTGCATGGCGCCTTGGCGCGGTCGAGCGTGACCGGCACGGTGCCCTGGCTGGTGCGCAGCGTGACGTTCTCGGTGCCCTGCGCCGGGGTCGGGGCCGGGTCGGGCGGTGCGGACACGGGCTTGGCGGCCGGTTCGCCGGGCGTCGCGGCGTAAGCGCACGGCCCTGACGTGCCCCCTTGCGGGGGCTGCGCCGCGGGGGTCTGCTCACCGCCGGTCCTGGTGAAGTAGAAGACGCCGACCACCACGACGACGACCACCGCGATCGTGGTGCCGATGGTGATCGTCCGGCGTCGCTTGGCCTGCTCGGCGCGGCGCTCCAGCTGCCGCTCCAGCTTCCTCTTGGCCGCCTGCCGACGTTGCTCGTTGCTGGGCAACTGCTCCCTCCCCGGTCTGGCGAAATCGATGTTGTTGCGGGGGAGTTTATGGGGTGCGGCCTGGCCCGAACCTGAGAGATCGGGGGGACGGTAACCTTGGGGCCGGGTTCTGCGCGCCGCGCGGGGCGGCCGCGACCGGGTGACCGGGGGCGTCGCCCGGGGCGCGGGCGGAGCCGACCGGCGCCGAATCGAAGGGAAGGGTCGCACCTCGTGCTTGTCCTCGGGTTTCCGGCCGGGCCGTTGCAGGCGAACTGCTACGTGCTCGCGCGGGGTGACGGGCAGCCTTGCGTCATCGTCGACCCGGGCCAGGAGGCCGGGCCCGCGCTGGCCGAGCAGCTGCGCGAGCACGCGCTCACCCCGGCCGCGGTGCTGCTGACCCACGGGCACTTCGACCACGTCTTCTCCGCGGGCGACATCTGCAGCGAGCACGGCGTCCCGGCCTGGATCCACCCCGACGACAGCTACATGCTCGCCGACCCGGGCGCGGCGCTCGGGCCCGCCGGGCGCCAGCTCTTCGGCGGCGGGCCGAGCATGCCCGCGCCCACCGACGTCCGCGACCTCGCCGACGGCGACCGGCTGGAGCTGGCGGGCATCACCTTCGACGTCGTCCACACCCCGGGCCATACCGGCGGGTCGGTGCTGTTCCGCACCGGCACCGACGAGGGCGGTCGCCTGGTGCTCTCCGGCGACACCCTGTTCGCCGGAGCCATCGGACGCACCGACCTGCCCGGCGGCGACCACGCGCGGATGCTGCACAGCCTGAGCACCAAGGTGCTCGCGCTGGACGACGACACCGCCGTGCTGCCCGGCCACGGCCCCACCACGACC